>JADJXR010000001.1:4041210-4352953 GCA_016710285.1 Chlorobiota bacterium
CCCCTGTCCAACGCCATCGTCAGCAGAAGCAGTGGCAGATAGATCAGGGAGTAATGGAACACCCAGCGGGCGTTGATGTTTTGGCGGTCGAACAGAAGGCGAAGGCTTAGGATGATGAAGGCCAGCCCAAGAAACAACGCCCCCCAGAAATAGATCTTTCCGGCAATCCCAAACATTGTTGGGATAAGGCTTACCGGAAGGAGCGCGGCGGAGTACATCAAGATTTGCCGCGTGGTGCTGATGCCGTCGGGGTCCAGCACGGTCAGCATTTTGTAGCCGGCCTGCTCGTAATCCTTGCGGTACATCCATGCCAGCGCAAGGAAGTGGGGCATCTGCCAGAAGAAGAGAATGGCGAACAGCACCCAGGCCCCGGGGTCCAGGCTGTTGGTGACGGCGGTCCACCCCATCATTGGCGGGATTCCGCCGGGGATTGCCCCCACAATCGTGTTCAGCGTGGAAAGACGTTTCAGCGGGGTGTAGAAAAACAGGTAGGAGATCAGCGTGGCCAGCCCCAGCACCCCCGTCAGCAGATTGACGGCAAGAGCAAGGTACAGCACCCCGGCAACAGACATCACCACCCCAACCACCAACGACTCCAACGGAGTAACCCGCCCCGACGGAAGCGGGCGCATGGCGGTGCGTTTCATCCGGTGGTCGTGCTGGCGTTCGGCGTACATATTCAAGGCCCCGCACCCGCCGCCAACAAGGAACGTCCCGGCAAGGGTGTGGAACAGCAGCCATCCATCAAGGGGTGAGGTGGCGGCAACGTAAAAACCGGCCAGCGTTGCCATCACATTCAGCAGTGTCAGCCGCGGCTTGGTTAGCTCGAACAAATCGCCGATGCGCGCCCGCCATTGGCTGCGCTCTGCGGCAATGGCGCGGCTTCCTGATTCGGTCATGCCGCTACTCCTTCTTTGGCGTGCAGGGTCATCGTTGTTGGTTGATTGCTTGGGGCGGCCAGCCCGTGGCGCACACGCAGCGTCAGCCAGTAACTGGCGGCCAACGTTACGGCCCCGGTCACCACATGAAGCGTGGTGATCTCCGGCTGCTTCTCGGTAAGGATCGTTAAAATTCCCAGCGTTGCTTGGATTCCCACAAGCCACAGCAGTGCCGCCGCTGGGCGGGTAAACATACGGTTATCGGGCTGCTGGCGACGCACCTTCATAAAGGTCCAGATTGCCATTGCCGTCACCGCCACCGCGCCAAGCCGATGGAGCAGGTGGATCACTATCTGGCCCATCGTCACCTCCTGCAAGCCAATCTTATACATCAGATTCATCTTCCATAACTCTTGGTTGGCAAAGGCCAAACGCTCCTCGGTTAATGGTGGAATCCAGCTGCCGAACATCGTGGGGATGTCGGGGATCACAAGCCCGGCTTCGGAGTGGCGCATCACCGCGCCAAGAATAAGCTGGCAGAAGATGGTGATGGTGGTTGCCAGCACCACGCCACGCAGCCCAATGCCGGGGCCATCGCTGGCGCGGTTTTCCCCGTTGTTCCATTGCCGTCCGGCGGCAACGGCAATCGTCAGGACAAGGCACAGATAGATCTGGGCCAGGGTTCCGTGCGAGCTTGAGATCCACGCGGGAAGGTTGAACCAGACGGTCATCCCCCCCAGCACCCCCTGCACCAGCACCGCCACCGAACTCCAGATTGCAACGCTCCGCACCCATTTCCGCTTCTCCACCCGAAGCACCCACCACGTTAGCACAAACGTAAAAATCCCGGCAAGCGAAGCGATCATCCGGTGGGAGTGTTCCCAGAAAATCCCGCCCACCATCTGGTCCCACGGGAAGCTGAACATAAAATGGCCGTAGGTGTTCGGCCAATCGGGAACCGACAGCCCAGAGTTCGTGCTTTTCACTTGGCCGCCGAAGAGTATCAGCAGCACAATCCAAACCACTAAGAAGCGGGCAAACCCAGCAAGCGTAAGGCGTTTCATGTTGGTTGTCAGTAATCAGGAATAAGGTAGCCGAAGGTCTTTAGCCTTCGGCGGCTGGCAGGCTAAAGACCTGTTATCAATCCCGACGGAGGTCGGAGCCGCTACCCCGAGATCGCTACCGCACCGGTAGCCGAAGGTCTTTAGCCTTCGGCGATATCTGAACTCGGCTCCAACTTAATCGCGCTGGCTATGAGATCGCTACCGCACCGGTAGATACTGGGCAGGCTAAAGACCTGCCGCTACCCCGAGATCGCTACCGCACCGGTAGCCGAAGGTCTTTAGCCTTCGGCGATATCTGAACTCGGCTCCAACTTAATCGCGCTGGCTATGAGATCGCTACCGCACCGGTAGATACTGGGCAGGCTAAAGACCTGCCGCTACCCCGAGATCGCTACCGCATCGGTAGCCGAAGGTCTTTAGCCTTCGGCGGCTGGCAGGCTAAAGACCTGTTATCAATCCCGACGGAGGTCGGAGCCGCTACCCCGAGATCGCTACCGCATCGGTAGCCGAAGGTCTTTAGCCTTCGGCGGCTGGCTAAAGACCTGTTATCAATCCCGACGGAGGTCGGAGCCGCTACCCCGAGATCGCTACCGCACCGGTAGCCGAAGGTCTTTAGCCTTCGGCGATATCTGAACTCGGCTCCAACTTAATCGCGCTGGCTATCTGGGCCCCGATAAAGATCGGAGCCGCTACCCCGAGATCGCTACCGCGCCGGTAGATACTGGGCAGGCTAAAGACCTGCCGCTACCTCGGGGGTGCTATCACGATATTCTACCAGCCCGCCCCGTTTCCGGCTCCAGACCCAGTTGGCAACGAACAGCAGTTGCGACAATCCCAGCATCACCGCGCTCCACGTAATAAAGACGTTGATCGGCTGCAGGCCTCGCAAAAAATCATACGCCGTTGGGTCGAAAATCCTGCGGGGATGGCCGCCAATCCCCAGGATATGCATCGGGAAAAACGTGCAGTTGAAGAAGATGAACGTCAGCCAAAAATGGGCATATCCAAGCGTTGTGTTCATGGTCCGCCCGTAAAGTTTTGGGAACCAGTAGGCAATCCCGCCAAACGTTGCGAACAGCGTCCCACCAATCAGCACGTAATGGAAATGGGCCACGATAAAGTAGGTGTCGTGGATGTACGCATCCACCGAGCTTGAGGCCATGAAAATGCCGGAAAGCCCACCAATGATGAACAGGGAAACAAACGCCAACGCGCACATCATCGGCACGGTGAAACGGATGTTCCCACCCCACAGCGTCCCAATCCAATTCAGCGTCTTCAGGCCCGATGGGACCGCAATCACCATGGTGGCCACCATGAAGGTGGTGCCAAGCATCGGGTTCATTCCCGATTGGAACATATGGTGGCCCCACACCAAGCAGCCAAGCCCCGCCAACGCCCATGTTGAATAGACCATCCCACGGTAATTGAACACCCGCTTGCCGGAAAACACCGCCAGCAAATCGGAGACAATTCCCATTGCCGGCAGCACCAAAATATAGACCACTGGGTGGCCAAAGAACCAGAACAGATGCTGCCACAACAACGGCTGGCCCCCCCCGGGATTGTTCATCGGTTTGCCGGAAAGATAGAGGCCCTCAGGGATGAAAAACGTTGTGCCGGCAACGCGGTCGCTCAGCAACATCCCGAGGGCAACCGCCAGAACCGGAATGGCCACCAGCACCAGCAGCGCAGTGGTGAACAACGCCCACGTGGAAAGGGGCATCTGGAAGAACTCCATCCCCGGCCTGCGGTGCAGAATCACCGTGGCGGCAAGGTTAATGGCCCCAAGAATGAGCGAGACCCCCAGCAGCAGCAGGGCCGTTATCCAAAGGTTCATCCCGAACCCCGACCCGGTGAACGCAGCAAGCACCGACAGCGGCGGATACGCCGTCCACCCCGCCGATGCCGGCCCACCTTCCACAAAAAAACCAGCAATCATCATCGCCCCGGCGGGGATCATCAGCCAGAAGGCGACGGAGTTCAGCCGGGGGAACGCCGAACGCTGGGCACCGATCTGCAACGGGACCACAAGGTTCCCGAAAAAACCAACCAGCACCGGCAGCACCGCAAAATAGACCATGAACGTGGCGTGCATGGTCATCAGCCCGTTGTAGGTGTCGGGAAGGATCACGCCATCGGGGACCATCCCCTGCGGAAGCAGCCCCGCGCCGAACACCGCCGGCACCGATTCCCCCGGGTATCCAAGCTGCCACCGCATCAGCAACGCCAGCCACCCGCCGATAAACAAAAACGTGAACGAGAAAAGGAGATACCGCTTGGCAATCGCCACGGAATCAGTGGAGAACAGTTGGCTCATGCCGGCCTCCCGCTCTGGCGTTTGGCGCGGGGAGCTTCCGTCGGGGCAATTCCCGGCAGAACGATTCCCGGCGGGGCGATCGCCGCAACCTTCCCCCGCTGCTGTTTCTGCTTCTCCTCCATTTTTTTGGAGTACCAAATATCGAAGCTGTCGGCAGGCATCACCGTCAGGATTCCGCGCATCACCCCATGCCCCAATCCGCACAGTTCGGCGCAAGCAATCTCCATCTTCCCAAGCCGCGTGGCGCGGAACCAGAAGTTGGTTTCTATCCCGGGAACAGCGTCTTGCTTGATGCGGAATTCGGGAACGAAGAAGCTGTGGATCACATCCTGGGCCTGCAATCGGACCAACACTTGCTTCCCTACCGGGACGGAGATTTGGTTAATGGCCGTGATATCATCTGGCGTGCCGAACAACTTATCGCGCCCGGCATACCGGACATCCCATTGGAACTGGCGCGGGCGAACCTGAACCACCAAGTCGGGATTCTGCGGCTTTGCTTTCAATCCCCCCCAAACCGACTGGCTGTTGGCCGCAAGCAGAAGCAGGATCACCAGCAGAATTCCCCCCCAAATAAGCTCCAACCGAACATTGCTTGCAACGGATGATGGAACCCGCCCTTCGCGGTAACGGAACCGCCAAAGAACCACCGCCAGCGCAATCATCACCGCCACGAAGGCAGCCGCGGTGATCCAAAAAATCAGCATGAACTCCGCATCAATCTCCCCCGCCGACGTTGACGATTGCGGGGGGAACCACCAGTTGAACCCGGCGGCGCCGCTTTGGGCCAGAAGCGTGGCCCGGGCCGCAACCAACAGCACCACGGTGGCCAGAAGCAAGCGTAACTGCGCGGGATTCCTGCGGTGCATCAGTGCATCGTAAAGGTGAACGATACCGGTTTGGATTCGCCGCTGGCGATGGTTACTTGGGCCGTCTGTTTCCCCAAGCGTTCGTGCCACGCGGTAAGGGTGTAGGTTCCTGGCGGGGCCTTAAAACTGAAGCTCCCATCGCTGCCGCTAACGGCGTAGAAGGGGTGGTTCAGCACGCCAGCGTAGGAGCGCATCCAGCCGTGGACATCGCAGGAGACCGGGACCATGATCTCCTCGTGGTCGAACTCCTTGATATCCGTCTGGACCTTGCCGCGGTCGGTGCCATACTGCGCAAGGTTGAACTGCTTGTTTTTGGACCCCATGGAATGGACGTTGTGGAGCGTGGGGTCGCTGTTTTTGATGACAAGTTTCTGCCCCACCATAATCCCAAACACGTGCGGGTCGTAGCGGCAGCCGTGCTGGTTCAGCACCACCGAATCTGCCGCGGGCTGATACCTTCCGCTCACCCCTTCGCTGATGTAGATGAAGGCGTTGGCCAGCTTCCCGCCGTTCACCACAACATCATCGGTTAGCCGTGGGTCCTGGGGCTGGCTTGTGTGGCAGGCTTCGTCGGCCCCCATGTCGGCAGGGGTTGGCGGCGGCGGGGTTCCTTGGAAGATCACCGTGCCGGAGATGGTCCCGGCGGTGGCGGGGTCGAACTTCAGCAGTGGTGCGTCGGGCGTTTTCTTCTCGGTGGATTCGCCGCCGCATCCGGCAGCGATTGCCGCAAGCAGAAGCACCGAGGTAAGTGTTGCAGATCGGTTGAGCATTGGATCGGTTTGCGTGTTCGGGTTTGCGGAACCTAATTAGCTGGATTGAGGGGAAATCAATGCTGACTTGGGTCATGGAATGATGTAACGGTGCGTTCGCCCGTGGCCCGCTGCGCCGAACGGAGCACGCGGCGAATCGCGCCCCAGACGGCAACCGCAGCAATCGCCGGAACCGCAATCAACGCCAACGTGGCGTAGGCGAACCCGTTGGCCAACCCCGGGCTGGAAGCGGCAGCATCGGCACCGCAGCCCGGGCAGGCATGGAGCGTTGCCGGAACCACCGCCAGCGAAACGAGCAGCACAACGAACAAAGCCACAATCCAGCGATGCCCGCTCACGGCTTCACCTCCGGCAACGTAAAGGTTGCTTCTGCGTTTTTCCCGGGTTCCACGGCCACCCGCTGCTGAAGCTCGGTGGGTTTGTCGTATCGGTAGCCAACCAGCCTTCCTTCCGTGTCCCGTTTTGGGCGTTGCATCACCCCGTTGTGCCACAGGCGGAGCGTGTAGGTTCCTGGCGGAACGTCGGCAATGGAGAACGCTCCGTTGCTGTCGGTGATGGCGTAGTAAGGGTGTTGCACGCCAAGAATGTACGCGCTCATCCAGGGGTGATAATCGCAGGTGACGGCGATAAGCCCCGGGGCTTGGGCGCGCAAAGTGTCGGTAACTCCGCTTCGCGGCTGCGTGCGATTCAGGACCATCGCGCCGTTGGCATCGCGTTCGGCGCGAACGTTGTGGGGAAGCTCATCATCGTTCCGCACCGCCACCGCCGCACCAACCGGGACCACCAGAACGTGCGGCTGATACGTGCAGCCAACTTGAGTGATGCTGGTTCCCCCACCCCGCAGCTCCCCCATCGGTTTCCCCTGCGGGACGTTTTCCAGATAGACGATTGCTTCGGCAACGCCGCCGCCGGGGCCAATCTTCAGCCGCTGGTTCAGCTTGGCCCCGCCGCACGATTCCTGGTCTGCCGTGGGTTCAAACTCGGGAAGATTCGGGGGGCTTCCGCGATACAGCACCCGCCCGGCAACGCTCCCCCCATTCTCCACCCGAACCTCACGATAGGCCGTTGCAGGATTGCTCCCCCCTGCGGATCCATTGCTTTGGTTTGCTGGCTGCGGCGCATCGTTCTGGCCGTTGCAGGCAAGCAACAGCAATGGGAGAAGAAGGGCAAAAAGGCATTGGGCAGATTGTGGGAAGCTCATCGGCAGGTAGAATGATCCTTTGGCTGGGAACGCGGCAAGAAATTAGGGAAAACCGCCAGCGAACGTTGCACCGATCCGTTACGCCGCCGCCGAAACGGGCCAAACGGTTTGGAAGGGGATGTTTCCACGGTGTACTTTTGCGCCGCGCTTTGGCGGGGTGCCGGGGAACAATGCCGCCCACACTATGCCTTGCTTCCCCCCCCACCCGAAGCTGCCGCCGCCCGCGACACCCGCACGCATGGCGCGCAGAACGCACAACTTCTTTATCCTTCACACAGCAGAGCAACCATGAATCTTTGCGTTATCGGAACGCTTGCCTACGACTCCATCGAAACTCCATTCGGACGCGCTGATGACGCGCTTGGGGGGTCGGCAACGTATATCGCCACTTCCGCCAGCTACTTCACCCAGCCGATTGGGGTCGTCGGGATCGTTGGCGATGACTTCTCGCCAGAAGCCCTTGCGTTCCTTCAATCACGCGGGGTTGACACCTCCGGAGTGGTGGTGAAAGAAGGGGGGAAAACCTTCCGGTGGAGCGGACGCTACCACTACGACCTGAACCAGCGCGACACCCTTGAGACGCAACTGAACGTGCTGCTGGACTTCGACCCCGTGATCCCCGAAGCCTTGCGCGATGCGGAGTTTGTCTGTTTGGGAAACTTCGACCCTACGCTGCAAGGGAAGGTCCTGGACCAGATGCGCGCCCCAAAGTTCATCGTCTGCGACACCATGAATTTCTGGATTGAAGGGGCGTTGGAGGAAGTGAAAAAAGTGCTGGCGCGGGTGGATTGCCTTATCATCAACGACAGCGAAGCCCGCCTGCTTAGCCACCACCCCAACCTGATCCGCTCCGCACGAATCATCATGGAGATGGGGCCGCGGGTGCTGATTATCAAAAAAGGGGAGCATGGCGCGTTGCTGTTTATCGAGAACGAGATGTTCAGCGCGCCGGCCTATCCGCTGGAAGAATTGTACGACCCAACCGGGGCCGGGGACACCTTTGCCGGAGGGTTTATCGGCTACTTGGCACGAGCCGGGGCAATCACCGAAGCAACGCTGCGCCGCGCCGTGATTTACGGCAGCGCAATGGCCAGCTTCTGCGTCCAGCAATTTTCGCTGGATGCCATCAAGGACCTTTCCAACGAGGAAATTCAGCAGCGGGCGGCGGCATTCCGCGCCATTGCTGAGTTCGATTTAGACGAAGTGGAGCTTGACGATGCTGCTGTTTGAGAAGATCACAACGCTGGTGACGGTTGCGGCCCCGGACGGCTGGGAAGAAGGCGCGGCGATCCCGGTCCCACACCGTGCGGGTAAGGCGATGGGCCAGATTGGAGTGATCCGCAACGGAGCCATTGCCGTTGATGGGGAGCGGATTGTATGGGTTGGCCCAACCGAAGCCGCAAACTTCCCCGATACCGAACGGATTGATTGCACCGGCAAAACCATCCTTCCCGGGTTTGTGGATTCCCACACCCATATCGTGTTTGCGGGGAACCGCGCCAACGAGTTCGCCATGCGGCTGCGTGGGGCAACCTACCAGGAGATTGCCGAAGCCGGCGGCGGGATTCTTAGCTCGATGCGGTCGGTCCGCCACGCCACGGTGGAAAGCCTGGTGGCCGAAAGCCTTCCGCGTATCTGGAACGCCTTCCGTCACGGAACCACCACCATCGAGGCCAAAAGCGGCTACGGGCTGGACACCGAGAACGAACTGAAACTGCTGCAAGCCATTCGCCAAGCCGCGAACGAAGTTCCGGCAACGCTGATCCCAACATTTTTGGGGGCGCACGCAATCCCGCCGGAGCACAAAGCAAGCCGCGAAGAATACGTCCGAATTGTTGCCGAGGAGATGATCCCCGAAGTGGTGGGCGCAGGGCTGGCGGAGTTCTGCGACGTGTTCAGCGACACGGGATATTTCACGGTGGAGGAATCGGAGCAGATCTACCGCGCCGCAACCAAGCAGGGGATGAAGCTGAAAGTCCATGCCGACGAGCTTTCCAGTTTTGGCGGCGCGGAAATGGCGGCGCGGGTTGGCGCGGCATCGGCGGACCACTTGCTGATGATCTCGGAGGAAGGGATCGTGCAGATGCGCCAGGCCGGGGTTGTGGCCACGTTGCTGCCGGGAACAGCCTTCTATCTTGGCCTCCCTTTTGCTCCGGCGCGGAAGATGATTGCCGCCGGAATGGCCGTCGCGCTGGCCACCGACTGCAACCCGGGGTCGAACATGAGCGAGAATATGCAGATGACGCTTGCGCTTGCCTGCATGGGGATGAAGATGACGGTGGAGGAAGCGATCACCGCCGCCACGCTGAACGGCGCGGCAGCGGTCCGGCGGTCCGATCAGATCGGCTCGGTTGAGGTTGGGAAGATGGCGGATTTGGCAATCTTCAACGTCCCGGATTACCCCGACATCGTCTATCATTACGGGGTGAACCAGGTGGGGATGGTGGTGAAAGCGGGGCAGATTCACGCCGCGTAAATCAAGCAAACAACGAACAAGCCGGAAGCAGCGCATCTGCTTCCGGCTTGTTGACATTTTTGGGATTTCCGTTTATGCTGCCTGCTCTTGCGGCGTGGCTTCTTCCTGCTTCTTTCCACGGTAGAGGATTGCAAACGGGATGATGATGCCGTAGCCGATCGTCAGCAAAATCGGGGCAATCGTCACGGCGTTGGCGTTATTCCAGATGCCATCGTTCATTGCCGGGTCGCCATCGGTAATGGCGGTTCCCATCAGAAGGTATCCCACCACAATCACCGCAACCCCAGCAAGCAGAAGGATCAGGTTTGTTCGGCCAAAGGAGAATCCCCAAACCATGCTGGGGCCTTTGGGTTCTGCGGTTCGGACCCCGGGGCGCACGCGCTGTGTTGCTGTTCTACGGACTGGTGCTTCTTGCTTTGCCATAATTCTTGTTCTGACTTCCAGAGTGAGAGAGCGATGCCTGTTGTTGTTCTTTGATTGGGCGCAAACATACAGCCCTACCCACAAAAAAAAAAGCCGGTCATGGAGACAGACCGACTAAGAGCGTCTTGGCACACCCACCAGGGGATGGCGAATGTTCAGCTCTTGGGCTGCAACATACAACATCCGGCGGGGGGAGCGCAAGAAGTTTCTAGAAATCGCTGCAAAATCCCTTCCTCCTCTCATCGCATACTCACCCCAGCCGGCGGTGTGCGTTGCGAAGCATGGTGATAAAAATCGGCGCGCCAACCAGCGCGGTGACGGCACCAACCGGAAGTTCGGAGCCAACGTTGCCGGCAAAGCCCATCAGCGAGCGGGCCGCCGTGTCGCACAGAAGCAGGAAGATTCCCCCCCCCACCACCGAGGCCGGAAGCAGCATCCGGTGGTCGGGGCCAACGATGCGCCGCATGATGTGGGGGGCAACCAATCCCACAAACCCAATTGCTCCGCAGAAGGAGACCGTTAGCCCCACCGTGAGCGAACCGAGCAGATAGAGGACTGTGCGGGCGCGGTCCACCGGAACGCCCAATGCTGCGGCCTCATCATCCCCCAGCGAGATGGCATTCAGGATGTTCCCGCCAACAAGCGATGCCCCCAGCACCAGCACCCACAGCAATCCCGACCCGTAGCCGATCTGGGCCGACGCGCTGGCAAGGTTTCCCATCATCCACTGGATTGCGGTTCGCATCGAATCGCCCAGGAAGCCAAGCAGCAGGAAGATCAGCGCCGCGCCGATTGCCGCAACCATCACCCCGCCAAGCAGCAGCCCCTCCGAACGGTCCCCATACCCCCCTCCCTTGCTGATCCACAAAACCGCCACCACCACCAACGCGCCCCCCGCGAACGAGAGGAGCGGGACGGTGATCATGCTGGAGCCAATGGCGTAGCCAAGCATCGCGCCAACAGCGCATCCGTTCGAGACTCCAAGCATGTACGGCTCGGCCAGGGGGTTCCGCAGCATTGCTTGGAACAGCACGCCGGTGGCCGACAACGCCCCGCCAACGGCAACCGCCAAAACGATTCTTGGAAGCCGAAGTGAAAAAATGATGGTGGTGCTTTCCTCCCCCAACACGCTGCCGATTGCGAACGTCCCCGGGCCAATGCAAAGGGCGACCCCGGCAAGCAGAATCAGGATTCCCCCCATTGCGGCCAGCAGCCGTGCCACACGCCACCGCGTGGTGCGCCGATACCGAAGGCGCGTTACTGGTCCTGGTGCTGGCGCCACTGCATCAACTCCGTGTGCATGGCACGGATCAGTTCTGGGACCCCGATTCCGGCAACTGCCGAAATCAGCCGCGGGCGCATTCCGCCGATGCTGAGTTTTGCAAGCTCATCAATGCGCTCCAGCGGCATGGCGTCAATTTTGGTGATGCAGATGATCCGCCGTTTCTCCAGCATCTCAGGGTTGAACTTGGCAAGCTCCTGCTGCAAGGTCCGGTAGTCTTCGGCGGGGTCGGGGCTTAGCCCATCCAGCAAGAAGCAAAGCACCCCGGAACGCTCAACATGGCGAAGGAATTGGTGCCCCAATCCCTTCCCCTCGCTGGCCCCCTCGATCAATCCTGGGATGTCGGCAACGGCGAACGACGCGCCAACATCCACCCGAACAATGCCGATGTTCGGGATCAGCGTGGTGAACGGGTAGTCGGCAATTTTTGGGCGGGCCGCGCTGATGGTGGAGATCAACGTGGATTTGCCGGCGTTCGGGAAGCCAACCAAGCCAACATCGGCCAGCAACTTCAGCTCAAGGCGGATGTTCCGCTCCTCCCCGGCGCGCCCTTTCTCGGCAAAGCGCGGGGTCTGGTTGGTGCTGGTGGCGTAGTTGTGATTTCCCTTCCCCCCCCGCCCGTGGCGGGCCACCACCAATCGTTCGCCGTCGGTTTTCATGTCGGCGATCTGCTCATCGGTGTCGGCATCGTACACCAGCGTTCCAACGGGGATGCGAAGCTCGATTGGCTTGCCACGCTTTCCGGTTTTCAGCGCGCCGCCGCCATGCTGGCCACGCTCGGCGGCGTACTCATGGCGGTAGCGGAAGTCCATCAGCGTGGAAAGTTGGGCGGTGGCAATCAGAAGGACGTCGCCGCCATCGCCACCATCGCCACCATCGGGTCCCCCTTTCGGAACAAATTTTTCGCGGCGGAAGCTGACGGCTCCATTCCCCCCGGCACCGGCGCGAACAAGAATTTCTGCGGAATCTATAAACACGGTTGCGTTGTTGTTGCTTAGGAGCGATTGTTGGTGGAAAGATACCGTCCATAGACGCTATCGGTGAAGCGAATGGCCGTGCGCGAGTACGGGTCAACGCTGTTGCGAACAAACAGTTCGTCAAGAATCTGGCTGGCAATCTTCCAGTTCTGCGCGCTGTTGAGTTTGTCCAGCACCGATTCGTACTCACTCCGGTTCCGCTGGAACACTTTCTTGATAACCTTCCGCTCCAGCATCGCATCAATGAAGGTCCGGACGTCGCTCATCCCCGGTGCCGCCGCCGGTTGAACTGGCTGCGGGGGTGCAACGGAAGATGCCGGAGCTGGCTCGGCAGCCAAGCTCACCGTTGGCTCGGGAGCAGCAGCCGTTGCCTGCGCCGCAACTGGTGCCGCCGCCTGCGAAGTTGCCGCCTGCGAAGCCGATGCAGAAATATGCTGGTGGATTTCCATCAGCCACTCATCGTCGTCGTCATCGTCCTCGTCGTCCGGAGCGGCGGGCTGGGTTTGGTTGGCCAGTTCGCCATCTGCTCCATCATCTTCTGCCCCATCATCTTCTGCCGCATCAATGTCTATTTCGCCGATTTCCACTTCGTCAATTTCATCAATCTCCACATCATCAATCACTTCGTCCACTTCCTCCTCTTCTTCGATTGCAGCGATATTGGCGGCGGTGTCCTCCGCTGGCGATTCGGGCGATTCCCAGGGCCAGGGATCGTCATCCTCATCTTCTTGGATAACTGAGCCTTCCGCTGAAGCTGCGGGCTTGCGTATCTCTTCAGCTGGAGCCTCTGCGGCTGGCAGGTTTCCGGTTGATGCTGCCATGCTTGTTTCTTGGAACGCGCCCAAGTGGTGGCGCAGATCGGCAAGGTTCAGATCGGTGGGCAATCCCCCCTCAAAATCGGCCTCCTCCAACTCCTCCTCCCCTTCTATTTCTTCTTGGCCAAGCATCTCCTCTTGCGCCTCTTCAATCGCCACTGCGGGTTGGATTGATTGCGGCGGAACGCTGGCCGGAGGCTCCGAAGGAAGCTCGGGGGCGGCGGAAGGAGTCCCCAAATCGGCTGGGGTTGCTGGCGAAGGGGCTTGGGCCGGCGCGGCAGCCAAATCCGCAGCGGCCTGATCGCCGGTAAGGTGCTGGCGGACCACCGCGTCCAGCTCATCGTTCTGATAGACGGTGGAGAAATCGGCCTCCGGCTCCCCTTCGCTGGCGGTCAGCAGTTCGTCCAGAACGGCAACGAATTCATCGCGCAGGATGTGGGTGCGGCCTCGGCTTCGGTAGGCCTCCAAATGGTCCACCAGTTTCTTGATATTCTTGTCGTCGAAGAAGATCACCAGCGCGTCAATCGGGACCCCAAGATCGGGGTCGGTGCTGATAAACTCGAAGAACGGCGACATCAGCTCCAGCAGGTCCTCCACCGTGCAGCTAAGCAATATCTGGTCGTCAATTCGGCGAATCACCCGCTCGAATTCGGTGGAGCTAATGGCATCGAACGTTGTCCGCTCGCTCTGTTTCCGTTCCACCCATTCGGCAAAGACGGTGCTGAAATACTCATAATCGCCAAAGGCCCCAAAGCGGAGCATCACCTCGCGCAGGGGCTTCACTGGTTCGCCCCGGAAGATGTACCATTTCAGGGTGGTTTGCGGGCGGCAGATGTAGTTGTAGGTCAGCTTCACCGCGCTGTCCAGCACCACCAGGAAGTCATCGCGCTCGAACCGCGCATGGCGGAACTGCACTTGCTCAAGGTAGCTTAGCAGCGAGGTCAGCTCTGGATGGCTGTAATCAAAGCGTTTATTGGTGGCGCGGGAAAGGGCTTCGTTATGAAGCCACCATTGCACCTCGGTGGTAAAAAATGGCTTGAAACGCCAGGGGATACGTTCGTCCTCGACGATGGATAGCAGCGGAACGAAGGTCTGCTCGCGGAGGACCTCCGCAGCAAGGGTTTGGATTGTCTGATTGATTTCGCGCTCGAACATGGCGGCACGAAAGTACGAATTTGGGGTGGGTGATCCATAGCGAAGAATCTATTCGCGGAGAATTTTCGTTGCCACACAGCGATCCAGCAGTGTTCCCCTTGGCCACTTCTTTGATCTTGAACCAACCACCATGGATGTTTGGAACATACCCTGAAGTTGTGGTACTATTGCCGCGCCTTTGGCGGGAATCCAGTTCTTGGCCTCCCCAGTTTAACAACATCTGAACCTTACCAACAGCTGCTCTTATGAACCTTCGCCTGCTTACAACGGCAGCGGCAATCGCTTTGTTTACGCTTGCCGGATGCACCAAAACCGGTGGCGACAAACCGGAAGAATCCGCAACCATCAAGATTGGCCAAATCGCTTCGATGACCGGCAAGGAGGCAACATTCGGCCAGCAAGTTGATGACGGCATCAAGCTGGCGATTGAGGAGATCAACAACGCCGGCGGGCTGCTTGGGAAGAAGCTGGAACTGATTACCGAGGACACCCAATCGCAAACGCCCCCCACCAAGACCGCCATGGAAAAACTTGTCAGCAAGGATCAAGTGGTTGCGGTGATTGGCGAGGTTGCCAGCAGCCGATCCATGGCCGCCGCCCCAATTGCCGAACGCGCCAAAGTCACGCTGATCTCCCCAGCAAGCACCAACACCAACGTCACCCTGGATAAGGATGGAAAGACCCTGAACTACGTCTATCGGATTTGCTTCATTGATCCGTTCCAGGGGACGGTAATGGCCAAGTTCGCCAGCGAAAACCTGAAGGCAAAGAACATCGCCATCCTAAAAGACAACGCCAACGATTACTCCGTTGGCCTTGCCAAAAACTTCACCGAGACCTTCACCAAAAACGGCGGGACAATCGTTGAAGAACAAGCCTACGAAGGGGGCCAAACCGACTTCAAGGCGCAGCTGACGGCGATTAAAGCAAAGAATCCAGAAGCAATTTTTGTTCCGGGATACTACACCGAAGTAAGCCTGATTGCCCAGCAAGCCCGCGAGCTTGGGATCAAGGCCCCACTGCTTGGCGGCGACGGCTGGGACAGCCCCGTGCTGACGCAAGGCGCGGCAAAAGAAGCGTTGGAAGGCTCGTTCTTCAGCAACCACTACTCCGAGCAAGACACCAGCGCGGTGGTGTTGGAGTTCATCAAGCGGTTCAAGGCAAAGTATAACGAGGTTCCCGGCGCGATGTCGGCACTGGGGTACGATGCCATGAACATCATCGCCAAGATCATTAAGGATTCCGGGAAGGCCGATGCCGAAACCATTGCCAAAGGGTTGGCCACCTTGAAGGACTACCCAGGCGTTACCGGAAAAATCACCATTGACCCGCAACACAACGCCAACAAACCAGCAGTGGTGTTGCAGATTAAAGATGGGAAGTACAGCTACTACTCAACCATCAATCCCTAAACAATTTTGATAAGAAGCGGGTCGCACCAGAAGCAAAGCTCACACCAGCACGCTCACGGCACGGCCCGCTTTTTTTTCCTTCCTGCCTCTCCCTTCACAACGCTTTTTCAATGGAAGAATTTCTACAACAGGTCATCAATGGTCTGTCGTTGGGCGCAATTTATGCGTTGATCGCCCTGGGCTACACCATGATCTACGGGGTGCTCCGTTTCATCAACTTCGCCCATGGCGATGTCTTCATGGTGGGGGCCTACATCGGCTTCTTTGTCTATCCCTTCCTTTCGGAAGCACTTGGCACCGGATACCTGACGGCGATTGCCGTGCTGGTGGCCGCAATGCTGGGCTGCGGCCTGCTTGGGGTGGTGATTGAGTTCCTTGCCTATCGCCCCTTGCGGAACCGCCCCAAACTGACGGTGCTTATCACCGCCATCGGTGTCTCCCTTTTTCTGGAATACACCGGCCAGATTGATTTCGTCTTCGGTGCCGATTACAAAACCTACCCGACCTTGGTGGAGCGTTCCGCGGTCTTCTCCGGCAGCGGATTATCGTTGGGAAGCGACCAAGTGATTGTCTTCGTTGTGGCAATCGGGCTGATGCTGCTGCTGCGGGTGATTGTGATGAACACAAAAATCGGAACCGCAATGCGCGCCGTCTCCATGAACCTGGGCGCGGCCTCGCTGATGGGAATCAACACCAACCGTGTGATCTCCTTCACCTTCTTTCTTGGTTCGGCATTGGCCGGCGCGGGGGCAACGCTCTATGCCATGAGCTACCCCAAAATCAACCCGCTGATGGGGGTGCTTCCGGGGCTGAAAGCCTTTGTTGCGGCGGTGCTTGGGGGGATTGGAAACGTCCCTGGCGCGGTGTTCGGGTCCTTCTTTATCGGCACTGCCGAGACGATGACCGCAGGCTACATCAGCCCCACCTTCCGCGATGCCATCGTCTTCGGCATCCTGATCCTGATCCTGATCTTCAAACCATCCGGCCTGTTGGGGAAAGGAGGCGTTGAGAAAGTATGAGCAAGATTGCCCGCCCTTATTTCTTCCTTTTCTGCAGCATCGTTGTTGCGTTCGGGCTTTCGGCATGGGCCGAGACCATCAACCCGTACGACCAGCGAATTGTGATGAACATCGGGATCAACATGATCCTTGCCGCATCGCTGAACCTGATTAACGGATTCACCGGACAATTCTCACTGGGCCACGCCGGGTTTATGTCAATCGGGGCGTATGGCGCGGCGATTTTCACCACCATGATCGCCCCGGGAATGTTCGGCGAAGTTGCCGGAACCGGGATGCAAGATGCCACATTGTTTATGGGCTTGCTGTTCGGTGGAATTATTTCCGCGTTGGTTGGAATACTTGTTGGAATTCCTTCGCTCCGGCTAAAAGGGGATTATCTGGCAATCGTGACGCTGGGGTTCGGGGAAATTATCCGCGTCATTATCCAGAACATCCCCTCGCTTGGTGGCTCGCTGGGGATTGCGAACATCCCACGCTACACCACGTTTTTCTGGGTGTTTTTCATTGTGGCAATCGTGGTGTTTTTTATTCAGCAATTAACAAGATCAACCTACGGGCAAGGATTCCTTGCGGTCCGCGATGACGAAATTGCTGCCGAAGCAATGGGGGTAAACACCACACGGTATAAAGTGGAGGCGTTTGTGATCGGCGCGTTTTTTGCTGGCGTTGCCGGCGGATTGTACGGCCATTACAACGAGCTTATCCGCCCAGCCGATTTTGACTTTTTGAAATCGGTAGAAATTATCGTGATGGTGATTCTTGGTGGAATGGGGTCCACCTACGGCGTGCTGTTTGCCGCCGCGCTGCTTACCTACGTCCCGGAATTTTTGCGCGGCTTCGAGCTGTTCGACGTAAAATTCGACAGCTTCCGAATGTCCATCTACTCCCTTGTCCTCATTATCCTGATGCTTACCCGACCGCAAGGATTGTTCGGAGGGATAAGCCTTAAAAAGCTGATAAAAAAAGAAGTGAAACTTGGAAGCCCATGACGGGAAATCGGCTAATGGAGAAAATGGATACCGCACGCTGGCAACCAACTACTTTTCAACGCTTTTGCAATGTCGCTTCTTTCACTCAATAACGTCACAATCCGGTTTGGCGGATTAACAGCGGTTGGGAACTTAACCGAGACGTTCGAGCAAGGTTCCCTTTCGGGAATTATCGGCCCGAACGGCGCGGGGAAAACAACGGTGTTTAATTTAATCACCGGAGTGTATGACCCCACCGAAGGGGGAATCAGTTTTAACGGGCGCGACATCGTTCCGCTAAAGCCCTACCAGATTGCGAACGTAGGAATTGCCCGAACATTCCAAAATATCCGGTTGTTCGGCGGGATGACCGTTAGCGATAATATCCGCGTGGCGTTTAACAACAACGCAAAAGCCGGATTGTTTGCCTCGGTGATGCAGTTCGGGGCGTACCAGCGCGAAGAAGCGGAGTACCACAAGCAGATTGACCACCTGCTGGATATGTTCGGAATGTTGGATACGCGGAATGAAATGGCGAAAAACCTCAATTACGGGGACCAACGCCGCCTGGAAATTATCCGCGCACTTGCCAGCAAACCGAAATTGCTGCTGTTGGATGAGCCTGCGGCGGGAATGAACCCCACCGAAAAACAGGAGCTGATGAAATTAATTCGCTACATCCGCGACACCTTCAACATCGCAATTATTCTGATTGAGCATGACATGAAAGTGGTGATGGGAATTTGCGAAAAAATCACCGTGCTGGATTATGGCCAAAAAATTGCGGTTGGAACTCCAGAAGAAGTGAAGTCAAATCCCAAAGTCATCGAGGCTTATTTGGGCGAAGCTGCCCATTAACTCTATTTTTTTCACATCTAATTTCTCACACGTTACCCAGTATCCATTTATCCAGTACCCATCGTGCTTCAGGTTGAACAGCTTCAGGTAAACTACGGCGCAATTTCGGCCATTAAAGGGATAACGTTCACGGTTCCCGAGCGGTCCATCGTGACGCTTATCGGCGCGAACGGAGCCGGAAAAACAACCACGTTGCGGACAATTTCCGGCTTGGTGAAATCTTCGTCGGGGAAAATCACCTTTAAGGGGAAGGAGATCACCTCCACCCCGCCGCACCACATCGTCTCGTTGGGAATCAGCCAATCGCCGGAAGGGCGGATGATTTTCCCGGAATTAACCGTTCTGGAAAATCTAAAAATGGGCGCATATCTCCGCAACGACAGCAAGGCGATTCTGGAGGATATGGATTACTGCTTCAACGTTTTCCCCCGATTAAAAGAGCGATTAAAACAGGCAGGCGGAACGCTGAGCGGTGGCGAACAGCAGATGCTTGCGATTGCGCGCGCGCTGATGTCCAAACCCTCCCTTCTGCTACTGGACGAGCCGTCGCTGGGAATTGCCCCGCTGCTGGTGAAATTAATTTTCGAGAAAATTGTTGAGATCAATCGCGACCTGGGAACAACGATGCTGCTGGTGGAGCAGAACGCCACCATGGCGTTGAACGTTGCGAACTACGCCTACGTTCTGGAAACTGGAGAAATTATTCTTGAAGGAAATGCCCGCGACCTGGCACAAAACGAAGAAGTGCAGAAAGCCTACTTGGGCATGTAAATAATCACCCGCATCATGCTGCAATCATCAACATCCACCCAGCATTATAATCTTTCGCATATCCGCGCAGTAAAAGGGGAGCACCGCATTGCGGTGGTGATTCCCGCATTTAACGAGGACCGCTCGATCCTGCGAGTGCTTGAAGATATCCCCGAAGCCTTGGTTGATGAAATCGTGGTGGTGAACAACAACTCCACCGACAACACCGCATCCATTGCCGCCGCCGCCGGGGCAACGGTGTTGAACGAGCCGCGCCGTGGCTACGGCAGCGCCTGCTTAACTGGCGTGGCCTATGTGCTGGCACGGAACTACGACATCATCGTGTTTATTGATGCCGATTACAGCGACCACCCCGAAGAGATAACCCAACTGGTGGAGCAACTGACGCAGGGGGGATACGAAATGGTGATCGGTTCGCGGGCGTTGGGCCAGCGGGAAAAAGGGGCGATGCTGCCGCAAGCGTTGTTCGGGAACTGGCTGGCGACGCGGCTGATGCGGCTGCTGTGGGGGGCGCGGTTCAGCGACCTTGGCCCCTTCCGGGCAATCCGCGCCGACGCGCTCCGCCGCATTGCCATGCGCGACACGAACTACGGCTGGACCATCGAAATGCAGATAAAAGCCACGCGGCTTGGGATCCGCTCCACCGAAATTCCGGTCCGCTACCGCCGCCGCATCGGTGTCTCGAAAATTACCGGGACGCTAAGCGGGACAATCAAAGCCGGGTGGAAAATCCTTTACACGATAGCGCGGTACAGCCTTCGTAAAAAATAGCGGTGGCACGGGCGGGGTTCAGAGCACCCCAAATTCCTGCGGCTTGCCGGTAGCCGAAGGTCTTTAGCCTTCGGCGTCATCCCTCACTTGGCAGGCTAAAGACCTGTTATCAATCCCGACTCATCCAGCCCGCCCAGCTTGGCAGGCTAAAGACCTGCCGCTACCCGGGCTGTGTAACCGCCAACAGCGGTAGCCGAAGGTCTTTAGCCTTCGGCGGCTTGGCAGGCTAAACTCCCCTTATCAATCCCGACTCACTCAGCCTGCCCAGTTCTTTTGCATCTCCAAACATCCCCTTCCCTTCCCCGCTCTTCTCCCGTTTGTATTTTCGCGGCATGATTGCAACCAACGTCGTTAGCGTCCAGTTTGGCGGGGAGTATCTTTTCCGCGATGTCACCTTCATGATTCGCCCGGGCGACCGGGTTGGATTGGTTGGGGCCAACGGAGCGGGGAAATCTACCCTGATGAAAATTTTAATGCGGCTGCAAGCGCCGGAATCGGGCCAGGTGCAAACCAGCCGCCATGCCGTTGTTGCCCACCTGCCGCAAGAAGGTGTGGTCCTAAGCGATTCCAGCGTCCGCGATGAGGTGATGAAGGCGTTCAGCGAGGCGAAGGAGCTGGAGCAGGAGATCATGGAGACCACCGAAGAAGTTGCCCGCCGCGCCGACGAAGCCGGCACCCCGGAATATCAATCCTTGCTTGACGACCTGGGCGAACTTCAGCACCGGTTCGAGGCGATGAACGGCTTTGCGCTGGAGGGTGAGGTGGAGAAAATTTTGATGGGGCTGGGGTTCGAGGTGAAAGATTTCGACCGCCCCTGCACCACGTTCAGCGGCGGGTGGCAGATGCGGATTGAGCTTGCAAAACTTCTGCTGCGCCAGCCCGATTTGCTGATGCTGGACGAACCAACCAACCACTTGGATATCGAGTCGCTGACGTGGCTGGAAAATTTCTTGCAGAATTACCAGGGCGCAATCCTTCTTATCTCCCACGACCGCGCATTCCTGGATGCCATCACCAACCGAACGTTCGAGCTTTCGATGCGGCGGCTTACGGTGTACGCCGGCAACTACAGCCGCTACCGTACCGAACGGGATGCCCGCCGCGAACAGCAGCAAGCCGCCTACGAGAATCAGAAGAAGATGATTGAGGAGACGGAGGAGTTCATCGAGCGGTTCCGGTACAAGGCCTCCAAAGCGGCGCAAGTCCAGTCGCGGGTGAAGGCATTGGAGAAATTGGAGAGGATTGAGCCCCCCGAAAGCGACGAAGAGTCGGTTCACTTCCGATTCCCCCCCGCCCCACGCAGCGGGCGTGTGGTGGTTGAGCTTCAAGGATTGGGGAAATGGTACGGCGATAACCACGTTCTGGACAACGTGGATTTCGCGATTGAGCGGGGGGAAAAAATTGCATTCCTGGGGCGCAACGGCGAAGGGAAATCCACCATGAGCCGGATTGTTGCCGGGATTGAATCGTACCAACAAGGGGAACGCCTGCTGGGGCACAACGTCAGCATTGGCTACTTTGCCCAGCACCAGGCCGAGGACCTGGACCCGCGCAAAACCGTGCTGCAAACCCTGGACGAGGTTGCCACCGGCGACATCCGCCTGAAGCTGCGGACACTGCTTGGGGCGTTCCTGTTCCACGGCGATGATGTCTTCAAGTACGTTGGCGTGCTTTCCGGCGGCGAGAAGTCACGGCTGGCGTTGGCGAAGCTGTTGCTGGAACCGGTGAACCTGCTGGTGTTCGACGAGCCAACGAACCACTTGGATATGGCCAGCAAAAAAGTGCTGAAGGAAGCCTTGATAAACTTCGATGGCTCCATCATCCTGGTCTCGCACGATCGCGACTTCCTGAACGGGATTGTGGGGAAATGCGTGGAGTTCCGCCAGCGAAAAACAAAGGAGATGCTGGGGGGAATCGAGGACTACTTGCGGCGGCGGCAAACCGGAAGCATTGACGATGTGTTCCGCAAAAGCACCGCAAAGCAACCGGAGCCAACAAAGGGAACGGCAGCAGCAACACCGGCCCCAGTTGGCGACCGCAAGGAGCAAAAACGGCTGGAAGCCGAGGCACGGAACCGCCGGTACGCGGCCACCAAAGATTTGAAAAAGAAGATCGAGAAAACGGAGCTGGACATTGCCAGCACCGAGCAGGAAAAAACCCGTTGCGAGGACCAGTTGGTATCGCCCGAAATCTACGGCGACCCCACCAAGCTGCGGGACCTGCAGGCCCGGCTTGCCGAAGCAAACCGGAAACTTAGCGACCTGTACGCCACGTGGGAACGCACCGCCAGCGAACTTGAAAAAGTGGAAAGTGAGCTTGGGTAGAGTTTGCCCCCGGGGGATGACGAGATTAGCAACCGCAGAACCGAACCAACACCATGCCCGACATCAGAATAGAACGCCACCACACGCTTGGCAAGGAGTCCGCCAAACGCTCGGTGGATGGCATTGCGCGCCAGATGAAAGCACGCCTGAACGCCAACTGCGACTGGTACGGCGATGAGATGGTGATCCGAAGCTCCGGCGCAGATGGCCGCATCAAAGTTTCGGAGAACCTGATTGTGATCGAAGTCAACCTGGGCCTGCTCCTTTCCCCGATGAAAAGCACCATCGAGCGGGAGATCAGCCGGCAGCTGGACACAAGAGTGGGAACCGGAAAGGGAGGGATGTAGCCTGGCAAGAACCTACTATGCCGCCACCGCAGTCGCCCCCTCCCCGCCTCCCTCAATGCTGGGGGAGGAGCTGGCAGAGGATGACCCGAACAACGGAAAACAACGAATCTTTCTAGAAACCATTTCCCCCCAGCATTGGAGGGACGCGTAGCCCGTCAGGGCGAAGCAGGGGGGCGCGTCAGGATCAGAGCAAGTCCCCACTCAACCTCCGCAGCTGACGGAGCGAGGGGAAGAAATATCCAAAACGAATCAGAAAAAAAATCGGGCACTCCCTCTCCAGCATCTGGCCGAAGGAGTGCCCGCGGTTATTTCTGCGATGTGGCGGTCGCGGATTGGCGTTCCGCTTCCGTTAGTTCATTGCCGGCAAGATTTTATCGCCGACGGTGGTGACTTGGGTTAAGGCTTCGGGATACTTCGGGCGGATCTTCTTGGCCATGTTCACCTGGTCGTGCATCAAGGTTTTGCAGTCAACCACTTTGGCTTCAAGGTTGGCGGTTTCATACTTCACGAAGTAGGTTCCCCACACCACTTTTCTTGCGCCAAGTGCCTGGGCCACCGCCCAGACGTCGGTCTCATAGCTGGGGCTTTTTACGTCCACGTTGTTGGCAAGCATTTGGTCACGGACATCATCCATCGAGACCAGCGTGAACTTGGTTCCCGACTCGGGCTTGGTTGAAAGGTAGTGGTGGAGCGAGTCAGAAAATGGCCAGGAGAGGTCGTCGTAGATCACCTCGCCCGATAAATTTTTGAAGGGGAAAATTGCGATTACCGTTGGCTCGGTTGTTTGTGCAAGCGTTGCCGTGCTGGTCAGAAGCAGCGCGGCCAGTGCAAGAAGCAGTGTCTTCATGGTCTTATTCGTTGTTGCTTAGTTTTGGAGAGGCTGAGAAGCGTTTGCGCAGGCATCGGTTGGCTGGGAACCTGCGCAGATAGGAACGTTTAACGCTGCGCAAAAATGCATCGGTGTCGCAGAATTGGCAAGCGTCGCGCCCGCGGAACAACCGCCCGGCGGAAGCGTCGCAACGGCGTGCAGGGGGGGTAATGGTAAAATTTCTGGGGCATGAACACGAGTTACCGAAAGAAAATCGTCATTCCCCCCGCTTCCACCCTTGCCCGAAAGGGACGGATGCCGTAATATCGCCCAACGTTGAAGCAATTGAACCAGCAGCCATGACCACGTTCGCAGCTTGCATGGCGGTTCAATCGCGGTGGATTTCCCTTAACGCAGGCCGACGCAGTGATTCGTAAAGGAGCTTCATACCGCCCATTTCACATTGATCCAACCGAGGATCGGCCCGAGCTTCCCGGCAAACGGGGAGCCAGCGACCGCCCGACCTTCGGCTCGATCATCTGGTATTCCATGCTCCGGCTGGTTATCACCATCGGCGCGGCGGTGCTGCTGTACGACCACGTGGATTACAGCGAATGGTGGTGGATCACCATCGCCTCCATTTATGGCTTCGTGATCTTCCCGGCCCAGGTCCAATACAACCACTTCCGCCAGTCCAGCCGCCAGATCATCGAAGAAACGCTCTGCTCCAGCTGCCGATTCTTCAATCCCGACGGCTTGCATTGCACCAAACTTGACGAACACGTCAACGAACGCTACCTCCCCTGCGAGGGGGAAGGCTGGGAACCGAAGTCGTTCGAGGAAGAGTAATCCTTCCTGACGGCCCGGCATTTCCGCCAAGTTGCTGGCGTGCCGATTCTTGTATTGTCACCCGTTACCATTCAACCCTCCTACTCCCTTCCCTTGCCGATGATGGTTCGCGCTTGCCCAATTTCCTTTCTACTTTTGGCACTCTGGATGCTGGCGATTGGAATGCACGGGGCCAATAGCGCGTTTGCCGAAGCCCACCACGGGATACTCCCCCATCGCATCATTTCCAACAGCAACGAACCGGACGCTGCCAACGCTTCCATGCTGGCCGGGCTTGGGGGAATCGCGCCCGCGCCACCGGTTCAAGAACGACGCTCGGGCGGGACCACCACGGCCCAGAAACCAACAAAACGGAAAAAAGGGGCGACTGGGAAAGCACAGACACGGAAGAAATCCGTGAAGGGAAAAGGAGGAACGGGGAAACGGAAAAACTACGGGCCAAAACGGAAACGCCGCTCCGCCGCAGCAGCAACCCCAGCCGCGCCGAAACTCCGCTCCGTGGCTGCCGACTCCATCGTGGTTGAGCAGCTTGCCGATGGGGTCACCTACCAATGGATGCGGACCTCCGGCGGCCACATTGCCCACGTTGTGAAAGCCGCGCTGAGCGCAAACGCACGGCTGCGAACAATCAAAGCCCACGAGCGGTTCGACGGCCTGCAAAAAGCGGCGGACATTTTTGAAATGGCCGACAGCTTGCTGGAGGATACCGTGATTGCCGCCACCAACGCCAGCTTCTGGAAAGCCACCTACAACTCCCCCATCGGCCCCACCATCACCAATGGTGAAGTGATCGAGACGCTGGGCTACAAGGCGTGGTCCTCGTTGCTGATCTACGAGGATGGGACGATTGGATTTGACCGCGTTCGGCTAACCGGCCAGCTTCTGTGGAAGTATCGCCAATCCCCCATTGCTGCGGTGAACGCACGCGGCGGGGAAGATGGGCTGATCCTGTACAACCGCTACTACGGCGACTCCATCCCGCGAGGAAGCCGCCGAACCGACAGCGCGATTATTGCCGAAGTGCTGGCCAACCAAGTGGCCCCCGAAAGTGGCGATGAGACCGAGATTCCGCTGATTGACACCGCCGGAATCGTTGCCGCGTGGCGCGCAGCAAAATTGCGCGAGGACCGCGAGCATCCAATGCTGAAAATCGCCCTAGAGCCGCTGAAACCGCGACGCAAGCGGGACCCGCTCCCCTCCCCCTCCGTTGGCGACACCATGCGGTTGCACGTTGTGGCGGTGGACACCGGGTCGGTGGAAATTCCCGAGAACGGATTTGTGGTGTCGCTGGGGCTGGCGGCGGAGTATTTTACGGCAATCCAAGAAGGGGACACGGTGAAATTGATCTTTCAGATTTCGCCAACGCCGCAAAAAAACGTGCGGGACCTTCTTACCGGAACCCCTCGGCTTGTTCGCGATGGCGTGGCGGACCCGGAATATGAAACGGAGGGATCGAAGGCTGTGCGGTTTGTCCAGGGGTCGCTTGCACGCACCGCCGTGGGGGCAACCCGCGGTGGAGATACGCTGATCCTTGTGGCCATTAACAGCGGAAGCAAGGAGGCCGGAACCGTGGGGATGAACCTCTCGGAGCTTGCGCGATTCATGGTGGAGCAAGGGGCCTACCAAGCCATGAACTTCGACGGCGGTGGGTCCACCTCGATGGTGATTGATGGCGAGACCGTCAGCCGCCAGGGGAGCAAGCCCTCGTCGCGAAGGGTCAGCAACGCACTGGTGATCGTAAAAACAAAATCGCCACAAGCCACCAAGAAAAAAGGGCGGGCATTGCAGCCAACGGGTGAGTAAGCTCACCCGGATAGCAATCCCCACCCTTCCACTAATCGCACCCCATCAGCGCGATGGGATGCCGTCAATAAATTCCTTCCAGACCTTGAACACCTCCCACGTTGCGCGGACATCCCTCATGCAATATTCCGCGATTGTTTGATGCTTCCCTTCGGTGAATAAGCGGGCAACGTCGTTTCCGGTAATCCCTTCTTCTTTTGGGGAAGTGATGCCGAACGCCTTGCAGTAAAAATCGAAGTTCCACCGCTTGGTTGGCCCTGCCCTCTCGAACTCCTTGAACGCTAACTCTGCTTGCAGATCAATATGCCCCTCAAAGTTCCAGCGCGTTCCGGCCATTAAATTTCGGCTGGGCCGGACGCGCAGCACCGCCGAACGAAGCATCAGGAACGGGCAATCGAAACTGCGCCCGTTGAAGGTGACAAGCACCACCCGTTCGGAAGCCCGCTCGAAACGATGCCACCACGCTTCCAGCAACTCTGCCTCCGGCATACAACGCCAGATGGAACCATCGGGAAGATGATCGTTTTCGGGAGGGGTGGCACTGTTGGAGAAGATCATGGTTTTCGGCTCGGTGGCCGAAAGGTCCTCGGCATAGAGCATCCCGATTGCCGCCACTTGCGCCGTGAACGGGTTCAAACTCATCTGGCGTTTCCGCTCGGCTTCCTGCTCCTGGTTTCCATCGGTGCCGCGCAAGATCAGCTCCTGCTGGGAATCCGCCAGCGAATCGAACGGCAGGGCCGCCGTCTCGATATCAAACACTAAATATGGCATTGGGCGTTGTTGATTGTTGGTTGTTGGCTGATTGATTGAGAAAGAAAGAGAGGGAAACTTTGCTACCCACCAATCCCCGCCCCCCCCACCTTCTCCACCAAGGCATCGGCCACGACGGCGGGGACAAATTCGCGAACGGTTGGAGATCCGTAGCGGGCAAGCTCGCGGATAATCGAGGAGTTCAAGTAGGTGTACCGCTCGTGTGGCATCAGGAAGATGGTGTTGATTTCCGGGGTCATTTTTCGGTTCATCAGGGCCATTTGCAGCTCGTACTCAAAATCACTGACGGCACGCAGCCCGCGGACAATGGCAATCGCCCCTTGCTGCTGGGCGAACTCCACAATCAGCCCGCTGCACCGCATCACCCGCACGTTCGGGAACCGTGATAGCGATTGCTCGGCAAGGGCAAACCGCTCCTGCTCGGTGAACAACGTTTTTTTGGCACTGTTCACCGCCAGGGCAACCACCACTACGTCGAACATCTGCGCCGCACGCTCGATGATGTCAATATGCCCGTTGGTAATGGGGTCAAAGGTTCCGGGATAGACCGCGGTTCGTTCCATGCGTGGTTTGTTTCCTTCAAGACTTCTTTCAATGATCTTCTTTTTTCCGATAGATGGAGATTCCGGTGTCGCCAAAATGGCGCGTGGTTTCCAGCAAGGCAACGTCGGTGCTGCGGCCTTGCATGAACCCGGAATGCTCCAGCACCAGCAGCCCGCCATCCCGAATCCGCCCAAGCGCGAACAGGTCGTGGACAAGGCGGTCGAAGATGGTGGCTGCGTACGGAGGGTCCGCAAACACCAGGTCGTACTCCTGCTCGGTCCCCACGATATGGCGAAGCGCGTCGCGTTGCAGAACCGTTCCGCACTCGCGCAATCCAAGCTCGATAAGGTTTTGCTGGATTGTGTTGGCGGCCCGCCCGTTCATCTCCACAAAATGGCAATGGGCCGCGCCACGGCTTAACGCCTCGATTCCCAGCGCGCCGGTTCCGGCAAACAGGTCCAGCACCATCATCCCGCCGAAGGTGATGCGTGAGTTCAGGATGTTGAAGATTGACTCCCGCACGCGGTCGGTAGTTGGGCGCAGGCCTGGGCTATCAATGCTTCGCAGCTGGCGGCCACGAAGTGTTCCGGCGATAATCCTCATCGGCTTATTGTGCTTTTAGGAACGGGCGCATCTTCTCGTATTTCTTTGGGCCAATGCCTTTCACGTTCATGATGTCGGCTGGGGAAGTGAACTTCCGCGCACCCCGGTAGGCGATAATTGCCTCGGCAGTTTTTTCCCCCACCCCCGGAAGCCGCATCAGTTCGGGCTTGGAGGCGGTGTTGATATTGATCGGGCCGGACGGAGGCTGCTTCTTTCCGTTGGAGCGTTTGGAAGCGGCTTTGGCAGCGGAATCGGCGGCAAGGTCATCATCGCTTAGCGGCTCCCATTGGGCAAGGCTGTCGCCGGTTGCGCTGTCGTGGGCAAGGGCTTGGCGAAGCTGGCCGGCGCGGTAGGTTGCTTGGATGGAGTCGTGCCGCTGGATCAGCGCGGCAATGTCGTGCCGCGTACGCACGGGGTCCCGCCCGTCGAAGAATGTGGAATAGACCCACCCGGCCAACGCACCACCAGCAACCACCAAAGCAACAGTAACATCCGTTTGGGTTAATGATAACCATGAGGCGATACGAGAACGGAAGCCCACAGGAACAACCTCCTTCCCCCGGCAATATCACGGGGTTCCGAATGAATGATGATACGTGCACAGAACGGCGGCAAAATAGAACTTGCAGTGTTGGGAACAATAGGAATCGCAAGATTTCAAGCGAAAGAAGTGCCAGCGGGTGTGCGTGGTGCGGGCGCAGTTTTGAAAAATGTAACCGCACGCAAAACGCCGTTGGTTGGGGTTTCCGATGCGCTATATTTGCACCCCTTCAACGCCCGTGTAGCTCAACTGGCAGAGCATCTGATTTGTAATCAGAAGGTTGCAGGTTCGATTCCCGTCGCGGGCTCGGCAGAAACAGAAAAGGGGATATCACACTTGTGGTATCCCCTTTGTTTTTTTCGCAAACGGCCTTGCGGCCTGGTGAAAAAGAAACGCCCGACCTCATCTTGCAGAGTCCGGGCGTTCGTTCTTTTTGCTGGCTGTTGCCAGGCCAACAATTACTTATTGGTGTTTGGCTTCAGGGCACCCTCAACTTCTTTCTTGGCGTCCTTCATCGCGCCTTCAACCTTCTTGGCAGCGTCGTTCACTGCGCCTTCGACTTTGGCAGCGGCAGCGTCAACTTTCTTCCCTGCTTCCTCCATCATTCCCCCTTCTTTCTTGGCAGCGGCGGTGTCGCCAGTTGCTGGGGCGGTGGTGGCTGCGGCTGGGGCGGCTTTCATGGTGGCTTCCAGCTCGCTGTGTTGCTTCATCAGCTCGTCCAGCTTGGTGTTCCAGGCGGCGTAGTCGGCTTCGGCGGCTTTCCAGGCGGTCTCAACGTCGGCGCGCTTGCCGGCTTTCACCACTTCGGCCATCTTGGTTTGCGACTCGGCCAGCTTGGTCTCGATCTCTTTCACTGCTGCTTCGTGATCCTTCATCATCTGGTCCATCTTGGCGCGGGTCTCGGCCATTGCGGTGTCGGCCGGGTTGGCCGAAGCCTTCATCGTCTCGAACGCTGTGGCCAGCGCTGCATGCTGGGTCTTGAACTCGTTCAACTTCGTGGTGAAGTCGGTTGCTGCTTTTGTCCAAGCGTCGCTCAGGTCGGTAACGTTCTCTTTGCCGCAGCCAACGATCGTCAGTGCAGCGATGGCCAGCGTCAGCATGGCCTTGTAGGTGTTGCGAATCATGGTTGTCACTCCTTTTGGTTTCGTGAACGGTTAGATGTATCTGCTATAATGGGCTGTCACTTCAAGCAAGGGTTGCAAAGATAGGGGCTGTATCCAAGCAAAGAATGTGAGAGATTTTTTCGGGAACCATTCGCCGTTGGGATCACTCATCGAACGGCTGAATGGTGATTCCCCCCTCCATCCGCTCCTTAAGCTCCTCCACTTTCAACTCTGCCGACTGCAATTCCTGGCGGCAGTACTGCGCCACGGTGATCCCTTCCTCATAGAGCTTCATGGCCTCCGACAATGGGGTGGTTTCGCTTTCCAAAGCATCCACAATCTGGGCTAATCGCTCCAAAGATTCTTCGAACGAACGTTGTTTTTTTGCCATGGTAGAAGTTGCGCGAAGGCTTATACGCACCGAAAAATTTGGCGTTACCACGCCGCGTTGTTCCCGCTGGACCTACTCACCTTCCCAAGCACTTTTCCGCTTCAACGCGGCCTGGTGCCGGGGGCGAAGGCGGCGGCGTGCCAGCAGTTTGGTGATCTGCACAACCACCTCCGCAAGGCTCCGAAACGGGTAGTGGGGAAGCCGGTTGGCGTTGCAAAACGCCGCCAACTTCCCTTTCGCAAAAATGATGTCGGCGTGTTCGGCGGGGCAGCAATCGCTGATGCCGTCGCCGATGTAGATGATCCGGGCATCGGGATGGGCCAAGCCAAGCAGAACGTTCCGCTTGCAAACCGCCGACGGGCAGTTGCACCCCTCGGTGGCGTGCGGGAACCTTACGCTCATCCTTCCCTCGGGGGTCAACTCCGCACGGTTGCAAAAAAGTTCCACCCCGCCGATTCCATGCCGCTCCAGAAAACGCTGGATATAGAGATCGAAGCCATCGCTGACAATCGTGAAAGGGATTTCCTGCTGCTTGGCAATCAAAAGAAGCGGATGGATATCGGGATCAATAGCAACCGTTGCCAAAAAGGAATCCAGCATCTCCATCGTGAAAGGGGCGTGCAGGCTGGCGGCCACCCGCTTCCAGTACTCGCCGATTGGCAACGCCCCTTCCACCAGCATCGTGTGGTGTGGCTCCTGCGTTCCGAACCGTTGGAACAGCTCCCAACCGATGTCCGCGTGGCTGATGGTTCCGTCGAAATCGCAGAAGATGTGGGCGCGGAATAACCGCTCGGCCGCCGAACCGTCCGGCGGAGCATTCAGTTCGGGGAAGGTGGGGACGTTGGTGTTCAAGCGTTATCAAGAAGTTGGAGCGATGCCACGCAGTTATTGCACCCTTCCCACTTGCAACGCCAGCGAGAAGCCGTAAAAACTTTTTTGGGAGTTGATGGAGTACAGGAAGCTGATGCCAAGCCCCACGTGCGGCAGCGGGGTGATTCCAATCTGCCCTTCAATCGGGAAGGTAACGGTGCTGAAGGTTTGCACGCTGCGTGCGGTTTGCAGGACCTGGCCTTGCGCCACGCCAACGCCAGCAAGCATTGCCGCGTAGCCAATCTCATCGCGGGTGATGATGCCATACAACAGGCTGGCATCCAGAAGGTTATCGCCCGGGCGGTCGGGAAGCCGAAGGTTGCTGGAAGCAAGCGCGGTCCCTTGCATCACCCGCGCCGAAAGCAAATGGCCGTGCATGTAGTTGACGGTGAACCCAAGGTCAAAGCCGTACAGCGGCTCGACGGCCTTCATGGAAGCCAGCCCAAGCCGAAACCACATGGGCATTGCCTCTGCAGCATCCGTTGCTGCAACCGTCTGCGCCGGAAGCAATGGAGCCAAGAACCATGAACCGAAAAGGAAGGCCACCAACAGGGGGATGAATCGCATCTTACCCAAACAGCTTCCGTTCGGGCGATTGGGCAGCGGAAAGCATATCCAAAAACTCCTTGCGGGGGATTGCCTTTCCTCCAAGAATTGCCATGTGTGGTGTCACCATCTGGATATCAATCCACTGGGCCCCGCGTTCGCGCAGGTGGTCCATCATGTGAAGCAGGGCGAACTTGCTGGCGTTGGTGCGCCGGTGGAACATACTTTCGCCGGCATAGACCCCATCAATCTCCACGCCGTACAACCCACCAACCAACTCATCGCCATCCCAAACCTCGACGCTGTGGGCGTATCCCAATTCATGGAGCTGGCAGTAGGCGTGAACCATCGAGTCAATAATCCACGTTCCCGATTGGCCCTGGCGGGGCACCGCCGCGCACGCAGCAATAACGCTCGGGAAATCGCGGTCAATCGTGAAGGTGAACGCCGTCCGTTCGCGGTCCTTGCGAAGGCTTCGTGGGATATGGAGTTCGTTCAGGAACATCACCCCCCGCTCAATCGGCGAGACCCAATAAATTGAGTCCTCATCGGTGGGCCAGGGGAACACCCCCATGCGGTACGCCTTCAGCAAATTCTCGGTGGTGAACTCGCCACCGATCGCCACAAGCCCGTCATCGCCAGCAAGGTAGGGATCAATGAAATCAATGGTCGCCATGCAGGTACTTGGTTGTTGATTGGCCGCAAGATAGAGGGAAATCGGAAACCTTCCCCCCGACAACATTCCGTTAATGGATAGTGAAGGAGGTTCTTCGGCCCATTGTTGTAACTTCATCGCCATGAACATAGGCATTACCTGTTACCCTACCTACGGCGGAAGCGGCGTGGTGGCCACCGAGCTTGGAAAAGAGTTGGCCGCACGCGGCCATAACGTCCACTTCATCAGCTACGCACTCCCCTTCCGGTTAAATGGCTTCATGCAGAATATCTACTTCCATGAAGTTGAGTTGCCCGATTACCCGTTGTTCGAGGTTGACCTTTACTCACTTTCGCTGACCAGCAAGATGGTGGATGTGGTGCTGTACGACGACCTTGACATCCTGCACGTCCACTACGCAATCCCCCATGCCAGCAGTGCCTACATGGCAAAGCTGATTTTGAACGAGCAAGGCCGCGACATCAAAATCATCACCACCCTGCATGGGACCGACATCACGTTGATTGGCCTTGACCCCACCATGCTTCCGCTGGTCCGTTTCTCGATTGATAAATCGGATGGCATCACCACCGTTAGCCGATTCCTGCGCGAGAAGACGCTCACCAATTTCAATCTGGATGTTCCGATTGAGGTGATCCCGAACTTCGTGAATATCAACGAGTGGCAACGCCAGGACGGAAGCCGGCTGCGCCAGCAATGGGCACCAAACGGCGAGAAGGTCCTGGTCCACGTAAGCACCTTCCGCCCGGTGAAACGGGTGATGGATGTGATCCGGACGTTCGATCAAATCCGCAAAACGGTTCCCAGCAAACTGATTATGGTTGGCGACGGCCCCGAACGCGCCGAAGCCGAACGGATGTGCCGCGAGCTTGGCATCTGCGACGATGTCCTGTTTTTAGGAAAACAGCTTGCCCTTGTGGAAATCTTTTCCGCCAGCGACCTGTTCCTGATGCCCAGCCAATCGGAAAGTTTTGGGCTTTCGGCGTTGGAGGCAATGGCCTGCGGGCTGCCGGCCCTGACAAGCTCGGTTGGTGGATTGCCGGAACTGAACCTTCACGGGACCACAGGCTACATCTGCGAAATCGGCGACACCGACCGGATGGCACGCTACGCCATTGACCTGCTTTCCCATCCCAAAAAATATGCCCAGTTCAGCACCGCCGCACGCGAACGCGCCGTGAACAACTTCGACGCGATGGACATCGTGGCTAAGTATGAGGCCTACTACGAACGCGTGCTTCGGGGAGGGAAATAGCCATGGAACCCAGCCAGATTGATCTTCCAAAACTGTTGGAGGTTGCCACCGAAGCGGCCAACAGTGCCGCGCAGCTTCTTGCCTCCCGTTTCGGCACCGACATGGACGTGCGGCTGAAACCTGGCGGGGCGCACGACCTTGTCACCGAGATGGATATCGCCAGCGAGAAGCTGATCCAGCATGTGATTCGGGGCCACCTGCCCGATGCAAAATTTCTTGGGGAGGAGACCGGGGGCGATCGCGATTTAACAGAGCTTACGTGGGTGGTGGACCCGATTGATGGAACCGTCAACTACGCGCACGGGATTCCAATCTGGTGTGTTTCCATTGCGGCGGTTGCCAACCACTGCCCGCTGGTTGGGGTAATCGCCAACCCGAGCGTTGGGGAATTGTTCACCGCAACAAGCGGGGCCGGCGCGTTCCTGAACGGCAAGCGGCTGCGGGTTACGGAAACGCCCGGGCTGGTGGGGTCCGTGCTGGTAACGGGGTTCCCGTACAACGTTGCCGAGAATCCTTTTGGCTGCATTGATAGCTTTGCGGCATTTGTTCGGCGTGGAATTCCGGTGCGGCGGCTTGGGTCCGCCGCGCTCGATTTGGCCTACGTTGCCGCCGGACGCTTCGATGGTTTTTGGGAAGTGAAACTGAACGAGTGGGATATTGCCGCCGGAGCATTAATGGTCCACGAAGCCGGCGGCGCGGTCCGCTCCTACGGCCCCAACAACGCCCAGGGCCTTCTAACCACCGACCGCCTATTGGCAACCAACGGAGTGATTGAAAGGGAGATGTTGGAGGTGCTGCAGCAGTAATTGGCGTACGGAAGGATTACGAAAGCAGCATCGGGCATTGCGGAACGCTCATTTTCATTACGTTTATAATGATTGGATAGCCGAAGAACCTCACACAAGCCTCAAGCCATGAATAGCACCTACCACAATTCGCCATTCGCTCATACTTTTTTTATCAAAAAAGCATGGTATATCTATCTGCTATTCGCTGTCCTTTCTCCTATCACACTCAATGCTCAATGGGAACAAGTCGGAGAGTCCTTGCATGGTGTAGATTATCTACCGAACGGAACGATAGTCTCGGTTGGAGAATTTGGAAGAATATTTTGTTCATTTGATGATGGCAGCACGTGGATACGAAACGTCATCCCAACAAAAAAGAGTTTACACAGCGTTGATTTTGCCACATCACAAATTGGGGTGGCTGTTGGCGATAGCGGAACAATTGCCAGAACCACCGATGGGGGATATTCTTGGAAGATTATACCCTCCCCCACCAGTGTATTACTACGGCGCATATCTTTTTTAAAAGAATCGTTAGTGGGCCTTGCTGTTGGGGATCAAAAAACCATCCTGCTCACCACAGATGGAGGTCTTACATGGAATAGTGGCGACCCAAATATTTCTAATTCTTTTGCTATTTCCTTCACTGACGTTGCGTTTGCTTCCCCTAATCGTTGGTTCGTTGTTGGTAATAAAGGCACTGCTCTACTCTCAGAAAACAATGGGACTTCTTGGAAGCCTTTACCATTTTCAGAATTAGAAGCATTTGCGGGTATTTCCTTTCTTGATTCATTGCATGGGTTGTTGATCACCTCCAAAGCCCAAGCATTTTACACAATGGATGGAGGAAAAACTTGGGCACGTAAAAATAGCGTGCCGAAGTACATAGACTTTGTTGAAAAGGTTCAGTTGATTACCCAAAACAAAGCATGGTTTGGCGGGCTATATTTCAACGGCAAAAAATTGGCCGTAACCAACGACACAGCCTCCTCATGGTCCCGAGACGGTTATAATGGGGTGCCGATAACGCAGTTCTGCGCCATATATGATTTGGATTTTTATGATAGTGCGCACGGAGTTATTGTTGGCGACAACTCCATCATCATGAAAACACGTGACGGAGGGATGGTATGGGATACCCTTTCATACCTCAATGTCAGAATTCACCCCAAATATGGGCGCACGATACGCGAGTTTGTAGGAATTTATGATTGCACCACAATTGGCATATCCCCTGCGGATAATGGAACGATTATAGGAACATCTAGCATAAGCGGCGTGGCAGCTTATACAACTGACAATACTATGTGGAGAATGAAATATTCTGCAGACAACACACATTCCATTAACGAAATTGAATTTGTCACCCCTCAGCATGGCTTCATGGCAACCGGTGAAGGGTTGTTTAAATCAACGAACCATGGGATTTCTTGGTCCTTAGTGAAAAATATTCCTATCAAAACTGATCGTTCCATTTCCGCAGTCAGCTTTATCAATCCAGATACAGGATTGATTATCAACTACAATACTACGTGGAGAACGACCGATGGTGGTGGAACTTGGCAAAGCTCGGTTTTACCAGATGTTCAGTATGCAGCCGATATCGTCTTAACAACTCCATTAATAGCATACGCATCAACAAAAGAACGGGTGTTTAAATCTACTGATGGAGGGAATTCTTGGGTTACTCTCCTCGAGTATAAAAAACAAGGTTTTGGCTCCTTCCAAAAGATGTATTTCCAAGATTCGGCTCGCGGATTTATTGCATCAACATTTGGGTCTATCTATAAAACAACAGATGGAGGGATTACGTGGGATTCAAACTCCGTTTCACAAGGCGGATTTATGGGGGTACGTTTTTTTAGCGATTCTCTTGGATTTGCCTACGGGCTTCCCTCGCTATTGATGGTGACTAACGATGGAGGGAAAAGTTGGGTAAGGGAATATCCATACCCCCCAAGGACTGAAGACTCCAATATTGTTTTTTATGATTTAAAACTTCTCCCTGGGGACACAACATTGCTCTTGGTTGGTTCAAACGCCTGTTTGCAACGTTCATTTCATCCCAAGCAATACACTCGCGGATCAAATGAGAACCCTTATTTATTTATCAATATCATCCCTAACCCTTTAAGGTTAGGTGCTGCTACAATCACAATTTATGGGCTGTACAGCGTTCCGACCGATCACCTATCACTACGTGTTTTCGATTTATACGGAAGGCAGGTGGCAGATTTATCCACAATGTTAGAATTAACCGGGTCGCGAACAATTGCTGAAGCCACGATAGACGCTTCCAAGTTTGCCAGCGGAGTCTATTTGGTGCAATTCCAAGCAGGTGGGAATTCACGAACAGAGCGGATAGTTATCACCCGCTGATCCCCCCCCTTCTACGCCCCCTGCATCCCGACATCGTTGCTGTAGCTTGCCGACAGGCGCAGGGTGATGGCGGTGCTTGGTATCTGAACTCCGTCAAGCTCCCCAACCGCCACAATTCCCCGCACGGAGTTGGTGAAAAACACTTCGTCGGCACGGCGCAGTTCGGCGATGGTAAAGGCGCGTTCTTCGGCGGGGATGCGCAGTTCTTCGGCAAGCTCCATCACCCGCTGGCGGGTGATCCCCGGGAGGATTCCCAGCCAGATCGGCGGCGTTACCACCTTGCCCCCTGTCACCATGAAAATGTTGCTGACGCTCCCCTCCAACACGGCTCCATCCTCCCGCACCAGCACCCCTTCACGCGCCCCCGCCTCGCGAATCTTCCGCACGGCCTGGACCGACCGCAGGTAGTTCAGCGATTTCATCGTTCCCCCACCCCCAACATTCGGGTCGGCGGCTACGGTGATGATCGTTTCTGGATGACCGTCAGAATGCAATAACGGCCTGAGTTGGATGGCGATGGTGGGCACTGCGTCGTCGCGGATGTCGAACAAGTTCTCCGAAACACCCCGCGTCACCGTCAGCCGGAGTGCGCAATCGGGAAGATTGTTTGCGGCGATGGTGGCGGCAATCCGCAACGCCAACTCCGCATCTTCCGGCAGCGGTATCCCCAACACCCCGGCCCCAGCCCGCAACCGCTTCAGATGCCGCCCCAGCAGATGCACCCTTCCCCGATAGCTCCGCATCGTCTCGAACAACCCATCGCCAAACTGGAAGCCGCGATCCAGCAGTGAAACCACCGCCTGCTGCTGCGGAAGAAGTTGACCGTTCAGATTAACCAGCATCGTGGCCTAAGAAATTGCGGAGGATGTCGCGACCGTGATCGGTCATAATGGATTCCGGGTGATACTGCACCCCAACCACCGGAAGCTGCCGATGCTCCACCCCCATCACCTCCCCTTCCGGGGTCCATGCCGTCACGCGAAGCTCATCGGGAATGGTGCCATCGGCAAGGATCAGCGAGTGATACCGCATGGCCCGAAATGGCGAGGGCAGCCCCGAATGCACGCCGGTCCCGTCGTGGTGGATCATGGCGGTTTTCCCGTGCATCACCTTTGCCGCCCGAACCACCTTCCCCCCAAAGGCCTGCCCAATCGCCTGGTGCCCCAAACAAACGCCCAGGATTGGGACCGCTCCGGCAGCGGCGGCAATCAGCTCCAGCAAAATTCCGGCATCGTTCGGGGTGCAGGGGCCCGGGGATAGCACGATGTGGCTGGGCTCCATTTCCAGCACCTGCCGAACGCTGATCTGGTCGTTGCGGGCAACCACCGGATCGGCACCAAGCTCGCCCAGATACTGCACCAAGTTGAAGGTGAACGAATCGTAGTTATCCAACACAAAAATCATCCCGCCGCCACCTCCTTCTCTCTCCCCTTCTCCTTTTCCTCCTGGGCCAGCGCGGACTCCACCGCGTTCATTGCGGCTTGGGCCTTGCGGAGCGATTCGCGGTACTCATGTTCGGGGACGGAGTCGGCCACGATCCCCGCACCGGCCTGCAAGTAGGCAACGCCATTCTTCACCAGCAGCGTCCGGATGGCGATGTTGAATTCGGCATCCCCATTCCACCCCAGCCAGCCGATTGAGCCGGTGTAGATTCCGCGCCGCGTTGGCTCAAGCTCCTCGATAATCTCCATGGATCGGACCTTCGGCGCGCCGGTAATCGTCCCCCCGGGGAAGCAGGCACGGAGCGCATCCAGCGTGTCCATCCCTTCGCGCAATTCCCCGCATACGTTCGAGACGATATGGATAACGTGGGAGTACTTTTCAACGGTCATCAGCTCGTTCACCTGGACCGTGCCGTAGCGGGCAACGCGGCCAATGTCGTTCCGCTCAAGGTCCACCAGCATCAGGTGTTCGGCGCGTTCTTTTTCGTTGGCAAGCAGCTCGGCAATCTTTTCCTGGTCCTCGGCTTCCGTGGCCCCGCGCCGTCGGGTTCCGGCAATCGGTCGTGTCTCAATCGTTGGTCCGCTGGCGCGCAGCAGCAGCTCGGGGGAAGCACTCACCACGGCGCAATCGCCCCCTTCGATAAAGGCCATAAATGGAGATGGATTGATCTTCCGCAACTGCCGATACAGCAGCAGCGGATCGGTCCCAAACGCCCGCTGGAACCGGACGCTCAGATTAGCCTGGAAAATATCCCCGGCGAAAATGTACTCCCGCGTGCGGCGGACGGTCGCGGCAAATTGATCTGGCGTTACCGTTGGCGCAAAGGCAAGCGGGTCGGCGTGGGTGGTGTCGGGTGGGGTATCGGCTTCGGGCGGGGGAAGCGTGGAAAGGACCTCCATCATCTCCTGCAATCGCGCTTCCATCTGGCGGTACTGCGCGGCCATGTCGCCATCGTGAAGAACCGGAAGCGTGGCAAGGGTCAGCACCCCGCGCTGGTGGTCGAACTCGATGAAAGAATCCACTAACTGGAAGTAGCACAGGGGGAGCTGAAGATCGTCGGCAGCAAGGGTGGGGATGCGCTCGATGACGCGGCACAGGTCGTAGCTGAACCACCCAATCAGCCCGCCGCCGAACCGCCGAAGCAGCGGGTTCGGGGCGATTGGATTGTCCGAACAAAGCTGGCGAAGCTGGCCGAACGGGTCGCCGGAATCGGTTGCGGCAAAGGTCCACTCCCCTGCAATATCCACCGCAACCACCGAACGCCCCATCCCCCGGCCAGTCTCCAACAACGCCCCCCTTCCCTTCTTCCGAAACGCCTGATAGACCGCAAAAGGTGATGCCCCACCAGCGGGAATTTGCATGGCCAACGGAACCCGCAAGCCAGGGCGCGCAACGCGCAGAAAATCAGAACAGGAAGGAGCGATCACAGGGATTGATTGCGGGTCGGTTGAAGGTCTCGTCTGAATGTCATCGTTGCCTGCGGCGCGGTAGGTGAATTTTGCGCACTCTTTCCCCACCTTCTTCCCCGCTACTTCCCATTCTCTGCCCGTTGTATCCACCGCTTTTCCGTCAGCACGCTGTCCAGGCGGATGTCGCGGTCATCGGTGGGGAGCTGGTCGAAGATTTGGATGTCGAACGCCACCCCAATTGCGGGGCGGGGAAATTGAGTAAGGAACTGGTCGTAGTAGCCTTTGCCGTAGCCCAATCGGTTGCAGTTCAGGTCGGCAGCAAGCAGCGGGGCAATCACCAAGTCACACTGTTCCATATCGAACGGCGCGGCATCGGTTGGCTCCAGAATTCCCAGCTTTGTGGTGCGATAATGGGTGGAAGGGAGTATCTGCCACTGCTCGCTTCCTCCGTCGTCCATCACGCGCATCAGCCCAACCTGCTTCCCCATTTCCCACGCCAGATTGATAATCGGCCGGATATCCACCTCGTTTCCAATGGGCAGATACACATGCAGCCCGCGAGCGTCCAGAAACTGGTCCAGATCAATCATGCTGCGGCAGATTTCAAGGCTTGCGGCGGTGCGATCCTCAAGGCTTAGCAAGCCGCGCCGTTGGTGGGCAATCTGCCGGAGTTCATCCTTGCTGGTGGCGGGCTTGCGGTTCATATCATTGCCTCAAGGCACGCGGCCGATTCTGGGTTGATGCTTGCGGCGTAGCGGTCCTTTTCCGCAACGATCTGGGCAACAGCATCCACCAATTTCTCAAGATCATCCATTGAATTGAAGATGCCGATGGTTGCGCGGACCGCGCCCGGAAGCTGGGCCGGTTCCCCCGCAGCAACTTTCTGGCGAACGCCTTCGGCATCGGTGCAGCCAAGCAAGCGGGTCAGGTATGGGTGGGCGCAAAAACATCCATTGCGGGTGGCGATCCCGTAGTTGTTGTTCAGCACCGTCGAGACCACGTCGTGATGGATTCCCGGGATGTTGAACGGCAGCACCCCAAGTTTTTTCTCGGCGGGAATATCGCCCAACACCGTCACGCCGGGGATTGCGCGGAGCTTCTGCTCAATCGGCTTCAGGATTTCAAGCTCATGCTGGCGAACCCAATCCATCCCAATCTCCCCCAGCCACCGAATCGCCTCGCCCAGGGCAATCACCCCGGCAATGTTTGGGGTTCCGCTCAGGTGGCGTTCCATTCCGTCGGCCCAGACGACGTCGGTATCGGTAACGAACTTCACCGTTCCGCCGCCAGGGATATATGGGGTTGCAGCGTTGAACGCCGAGCGATTGGCAACAAGAAACGCCGCGCCAAACGGGGCATAGGCCTTGTGGCCGGCGGCGGCAAGGAAGTCAATATGTTCGGGGTGGTCATCGGGGCGCATGGCGATTGCGTGATGCGCCAGCAGCTGGGCCGCATCCACCAAGATTTTCGCGCCGTGCTGGTGGGCCAATCGTGCAATCCCGTAGATGTCGGGCATGAACCCGGTCACGTTGCTTGCGCCGGTGATTGCCACCAACTTGATCCGGTTATTTTTCAGTTTCGACTCCAGATCGTTGTAATCCAGTGACCCATCGGGAAGCACCTCAACGCGGTGGACCGGGCCATGCCGGCGGTGGGGAAGGTCGTTGGAGTGATGCTCCATCGAGGAAACCAGCGTGGCCCCTTCGGTTTGGCTCATCAGGTATCCGGCAAGATCCAGCGCGGTGGTTGTGTTGGTGGTGAACACCACTTCGTTGGTGGAAGGGTCCGCCCCCAGGAATTGAAGGATCGTCTCGCTAACAGCATCAAACAAGGCCGAGGCCTTCTGCGAAAGGTAGTGGTTGCCGCGGTGGATATTGGCGTAGTATTTCTCCAGAAATTCGCGGTAGGTATCCAGCACCCGGGTTGGTGGGTGGGTGCTTGCGCCGTGATCCAGATAGATAATGGCCCGCTCGATTCCCTCGGGCGAGGTAAAGCACTGGCTGGTGATTGGGAACTGACATCGGATGTCATCGAACTTGCTCATGGAGCCTCCACCAAAATAGTTGCGTAGGAAAGGAAAGGCCAACGGGGTTCGCCGATTGCCCAACCGGAAGGGCTGGGGCGAACTGGCCAAGCGAATTTACACCCAACGCCCAAACCCGCAGCACAGCTGTACGGATGTTCACGCTTCGGGCCGTGGTTGAAGTTTGGATTCGCTCCGGCTCTCTTCGTAGCTTGCCTTTGTTACCAAGAACCAGGGCATCATCAATGCTTGCAGCAACCGAGAACACGGGGTACGAACAGTGCTAACACGAACCCGCCACGCGCTTGCCGAAATAGGAAGCCACGCCTTATTTATCGGGAAATTTTTTCGCGGCATCTTCGTTCCCCCCTACGAATTCCGCCAGATCGTTCGGCATATTGATGAATTAGGGGCGTTATCGCTTCCGCTAACGTTGGTTATCAACTTCATCATGGGGCTGATTCTTGCCATGCAAGCCCGGCCAACAATGGTGCGGTTTGGCGCAACGGCGTTTATCCCCGCGCTGGTGACCCGCTCGCTAACGATTGAGTTGGCGCCGGTTATCACCGCGTTGGTGGTTGCCGGGCGCGTTGCCTCGGGCATTGCAGCCGAGCTTGGCTCGATGAAAGTAACCGAGCAGATTGAAGCGATGGAGTGTTCGGGGATCAACCCGTACCGTTATTTAGTGATCCCCCGGGTTATCGCCCTTGTGATCCTGATGCCGCTGCTGACGCTGTGCGCCGATTTCATCGGCATTTTTGGCAGCTACATTGCCGAGTATATTGCCACCGGGGCAACAACGGAATACTACTACAGCCAGGTGATTGACTCCCTCTATTTCACCGATGTAATGCCAGGGGTGTTCAAGACCGCATTTTTCGGGTTTGCCATTGCGATGATCGGTTGCTACAAAGGCTTCCATGTTGGGGGCGGCACCGAAGGCGTTGGCAAAGCCACCACCGGCGCAGTGGTGCTCTCCTCCTTCTGGATACTGGTGATTGATATGATTATGGTGAAGCTGATTATCACCTACTTCCCGGATCCGTTTTAGCGGAGGGAGAAAATGCCAAGAATGAAGACCACAGTTGAAGAAATCGAAAGAACCGCTTGCTTGTACTGGCCGGAGCATCTGACTTCAACGGCATCGGACATCAGCATGCTTCCATTGCTATTGCAAACCCAGGATAAATTTATTAGTGTGCTGAAATGCTCGGATAAATCGCCAACAGCTTGGCAAAAGGTGGTTACGGATTTCAGCTCATTATCGCCAAATGTTTTCCTTAAACATTTGATGGTGCTTACAGATATTGGAGGGGAGCGGCTTCAAAGGTTTGCCAAAGATTTTGACACTCTGTTCCCCACGGGAAGCATGGAATATGCTTGGGATGGCAAAACCTACATTCACACATTCGGCAGCGGAAAAAAGAATTGGAGTAATGCCGCGCTAAAGGTTGATAAATCGGTGTTGCATCGGCCTCACGAATTCAATAAGGAGATGGTGGATGTCTCAATGCTATTGCTATGGGGATCATCAACCATTAAGAATGCGGAACTCCCCGCTGAGCTTATCGAAAAATGCTCAGTTGGGCAGATGCTCGGGAAGCCAAGCGTGATTGATGAATTTGTCAAACAGCGGTATTTATACGTAAGCCGTATCACGGGCGGCTCTACGTCGAATGATCTTGGCCATAGCTGCGAGCAATATGCAAAAAGCGTTCTTCAGCAAGGGTTGCCCGATAATATCATCTACAAAGGCCATACCATTGAAGGCATCTCACACAACAGCAGCAATTTGACTTCCTTCGACATCGTGTTTATGAATTTGGATACCCGTTCCTGCATTGCCATTGAAATCAGTTTTCAGGTGACGACCAATTCTGTCATCGAAAGGAAAGCTGCTCTGGCAAAATCGAGGATAGAGTTACTTCATAGGAAGGGGCACAAGGTTGGATACGTTGTTGATGGGTCTGGGAATTTTCAACGTAGGAATGCCATCAACACCATTATTCGGTACAGTGACATCGTTGTAAATTTTTCGGAATCGGGCTTGCGTGATTTACGTGACTTCATCTCTACAAACCTATCTTCCAAATAGCGATGATAAAATTCGTTGATCTTTTCTCAGGTATCGGTGGAATACGGTTGGGCTTTCAGCAAGCGTTGCAAAAGCGGGGCATCTCATCAGTGTGTGTTAAATCCTCTGAGGTTGACAAATATGCCTGTGAAACATACTCATCAAATTTTCAAGAGAACTCTTACACTGATGTCAAAGACATTGAAGAAGTAGAAGCATTCGATGTTCTGCTTGCCGGCTTCCCTTGCCAATCATTTTCTTATGCCGGCAAGCAGTTAGGATTTGCAGATACCAGAGGAACGTTATTCTTTGAAATTGAAAGGCTACTAAAAAAATACCGACCTAAACTCTGCTTTCTTGAGAATGTGCGTGGGCTTACAACCCATGATAATGGTAGAACGTTCCGCACAATCATTCGTTCTCTTGAGGATATCGGGTATAGAATAGAGTTTCGTCTTTTGAATTCAAGCAATTACGGAATCCCTCAAAACAGAGTGCGGATTTACATTGTAGCATCCTTAGATGCAAAGCCTAAAATCACTTTACCAAGCGACGTAGGATCAAGTGATTCGCACAGCTTTATTGCATACTCGCAATCGTTAGATCTGTTCAACAACAAAGCCGTTTCGGTTGTGAGAGACATACTGGAGGATAATCCAGACAGCAAGTACGACTGCTCGCCATGGTTCACTGCTAAGTTGAGCCAAATTGTTGGAGGAAATCTAAAAAAACTAAACGGCGTTCGGTTAATTGATACTCGGCACGGGAACTCTATCCATTCATGGGACATAGGGATTAAAGGTGCTTGTAATATCCAAGAAATCAATTTTATGAACCTATTGATCTCTAACCGCAGGCGGCATATTTTTGGTACGCACCAGGATGGTAAAGCCTTGACACTTGAGCAAATCCAGCATTTTTACACCAAACCTGATATTCACGACGTAATTGATGGATTGTTAGATAAAGGGTACTTGAGAGAAGAGAATGGTAGATATAACCCTGTTTGCGGGAATATGTCATTCGAGGTGTTTAAATTTCTTGATCCCGATAGCATATCAATCACGCTGACCGCCTCCGACTCTCACAAACTCGGCGTTTATCATAATCATCGCCTGCGAAGGCTAACTCCAAGAGAATGTGCACGATTACAAGGCTTCCCCGATTCTTTCACATTGCATCCAAACGACACGTACGCCTATCGGCAAATAGGTAATGCTGTTAGCGTCCCTGTGATTGAGCAGCTTTTTTCTAATTATTTTCAAAACAATACGATTTCCCTTTTCAGCGATTAAATGCTTTATCAATCATCATAATGATCCGGATTACCGATCTACATAAAAGTTTTGGGGCTGTTGCTCCGGCGTGCGGGATTAACCTGACGGTGAAGCGTAGCACCACCACCACGGTGGTTGGTCGCTCCGGCACCGGAAAAAGCGTGTTGCTGAAAAGCATCGTCGGATTAATTGAACCCGACCGCGGGAGCATTCTTGTGGATACTATCGAGGTTGTTGGCGCGAAGCCGAAGGTGCTGGAAGAAATTCGCAAAAAAGTTGGCTACGTTTTCCAGAGCGGTGCGTTGTATGATTCGATGACCGTGGGCGAAAACCTTGCATTCCCGCTGCAACGCACAAAAAAAGAACTCTCCTGGAGTGAAATCAAGGATCGTGTTGCCCATTATTTGGAGCAAGTTGGTTTGCCGGAAAAACTCAACACCATGCCAAGCGAGCTTAGCGGCGGGCAACGCAAGCGCATTGGGGTGGCACGAACAATTATCACCGAGCCGGAATGCCTGCTGTACGACGAGCCAACAACCGGGCTTGACCCCCAAACCACTCGCGAAATTTCCGAGCTTATTTTGCACCTTCGCGACAACCTAAAAATTACCGGAATAGTTGTCACCCATGATCCCTATTGCTTGAAAATCGTTTCCGATAATGTTGCCTACATTGAAGGTGGAGTAATTGCGTTCGAGGGGGCTTTGGAAGAAGCAAAGCATTCCAATCACGAGTTTCTGCAAACATTTTTCTCACTTGACTAACCACGCTACCGACGAACCATCACTAAGCCAATCATAACCATGAACAGCCATAACGCTCAATCCACGCAGCAACAGAGCCACACCGGGCAAGCCCCAGTGATGGTGACAGGGAAGGACAAAACAAAACGCCTTGTTCGTGCAGGCATTTTCTCAATGATTGGGTTGGCTATCCTTGTTCTTGGGGTGTTTGTCATCGGCGATAAACAGAAAATGTTCTCCGATACGTTCGCGGTCTATACCCGATTTAAATCGGTGGAAGGCCTGAAATCTGGAGCATTGGTGATGCTGAACGGAATTAAAATTGGGGTGGTGAATAGGGTGCAGCTAAAAATGGATACGGCAACGTTCGTGCGAATTGACATGGTGCTTGATGGAGATTACCACGATTACATTCGAACCTCAACCTACGCCACGATTGACCAACAAGGGCTGATTGGTGATAAACTTATCACCTTAACCATGGCCGATAATTCCGCCCCGCTGGTCCGCGATGGCGACTACATCCCATCCATCCCCCCCACCAACTATCTTGCCATTGTTGACGAAGCCCGCAGCATTGTTAAGAATGCCCAAAATATCACCGGCTCCATTGATACCCTGCTCCTCCGATTCCGCAAAGGGGAAGGGACCTTGGGGAAATTGCTGACCGATGAAGCCGCGTATAATAACCTGGTGGGTATTTCAGCCGAAGCAGAAAAATTGTTTGCGGAGACAGGAAGGCAATTCAACGAGATGAGCACCACGCTCAATAAAGCCACAAAAAATGTTGATAATATCACGCTGGAAACGCAGAAGCTGGTGACAGACATTGGACAAGGGAAAGGAACCTTTGGGGCATTGCTCTACGACCGCTCCTTATATGACTCGCTGGAAACATTGGTTGGGAATTTGAGCGTTACTGCAAATTCCGCCAGCTTTGCCGCCAAGGAATTTGGAATAAATATGCGCGGTCTGCGGAGCAGTTGGTTGGTGGGTGGGCTTTTCTCTGGCGGGGAAGATGAGATAAAAACAACCGAATTGCAGAATAAATTGATAGAAATTCGGCTGCAAGAATTGCAACGGCAGGAGCAACTGCTGAAGGAGCGTGAAGCAGAATTGCTACGGCAGCAGCAACAGTCGCGGCGGTGATGCTGGGCTGGGACGCGGTTTCTGTTGTGCCAGCGATTTACGGATGCGGAGCCATCATCACCAGCAGCACCGCTTCGGTTTCGGAATCGTTGCGGACACCGTGCGGAACCCCAGCCGGGGCAGCGCACGATTCGCCCGCAACCAACAGGCGTTCCTCCTGGCCCAGGGTGCAAACGCACTCCCCTTCCAGCACGAAATAGACCTTATCGTTGTCGGCATGGCTGTGAACTTTTTGCGACTGCCCGCGGCGCAGGCAATAAAGATCGGCGAACATCCGGTGCGATTCGAACAAGTTTATTTTCACCATTTTCTCATCGCTGAAACGGATGAGCTTGCGGTAATTCGGTAGGAACATTGCTGGAAAGGGTTGTTGTGCCTGATAAAAAAACGCCGCTAAAAAAAACGCCGCTAAAAAAATGCCGCCCCGAAAAAAATTCGGGACGGCATTTTTTTCTGTTAGGATTTCACCATCAAATTGGCAACAAGGCGGCTGAATCGTGCGGGATCCGGCAGCTCGCCCCCCTCAGCAAGAATTGCCTGGCCATACAGCAGGTCAATGTAATCCCCCAGTTGTGGGTCGCTTACGTTGTCCGATTGCATTGCCAACAGCTTCCCAAGCACCGGGTGGTCCGGGTTCACCTCCATAATTCGCTTGCTGCGTGGCGGCTCCTGGCCCATTGCCCGCATGATTTTTTCCATTTGCGGGGTCATGTCATGTTCGTCGGCAACAAGGCAGGCGGCCGATGAACGGAGCCGGTTGCTGATGCGAACCTCCTTCACATCATCGTGCAGCCGCTCCTTGATTGCCCCAAGCAACGCCCCAAATTCCTCGGTTTTCTCCTTCCGCTCTTTTTCCTGCTCCTTTTTCTCCTCGCCACTTCCCAAATCAACGTCGCCACGGGTGATGGATTGGAATTTCTTCCCTTTGAACTCCTCCACCATTCCGGTCCAGATTGCATCAATGGCATCGCTAAGAAGGATCACCTCGTGCCCACGGTCGCGGAAGGCCTCAAGGTGGGGCGAGTTCCGCAGCACGCTAAGATTTTCGCCGGTGATATACCAGATTGCTTCCTGCCCCTCCTTCATCCTTTCGATATACTCACTCAGCGTGGCCACCCCTTCCCCGTTGGTGGTGTTGAACATCCCCAATCCCAGCAACTGCTCGCGGTTCTCCTCATCCTGATAGACCCCCTCCTTCAATACGCTGCCGAACTCACTCCAAAAAGCCTTGTATTTCTCGCCGTCGCTGTCGCGAAGCTCGCCCAAAGTGTCCAGCACTTTTTTGGTGATCCGCTTCCGCATCAGCTGGATTTGGCGGTTTTGCTGAAGGATTTCGCGGCTGATGTTCAGCGGAAGGTCCTCGGAATCCACCACGCCTTTCACGAACCGCAGGTAGGTGGGCAACAGGTCCTTGGCATCTTCCATAATGAACACCCGCTTCACGTACAGATTCAGCCCGTGAACCCCCTCGCGTGTGAACAGGTCCATCGGCGCACGCGACGGGATAAACAGAAGCGCGAAATACTCAAACGTCCCTTCGGCGCGGAAATGGATTGCGCGAAGTGGGTCGCTCCAATCGTGGCCGATATGCTTGTAGAATTCGTTGTACTCGGTTTGCTGAATTTCGCTTGCCGGGCGGGTCCAGAGGGCCTTCATGGAGTTGATCGTCTCCTGGCGAATGACCGTCCCACGCTCGGTTACCAGTGCCGCGTTGTTGTTTTTATCATCGTCGGTGGCGGGCTTTTCGGTGCGGAGCTGGATGGGGTAGCTGACGAAATCGCTGTACTTCTTGATGATGCTCCGAATAGTCCATTCGTCGGCATAATCGTTCATGGCATCTTCGTGGTCCACCGGCTTCAGGTGAAGCGTGACGGTGGTTCCGTGGCCGGTGCGTTCGGCTTCCTGAATCGTGTAGGTTCCGTCGCCGGTGGATTCCCATTGCCATGCCGATGATTCGCCGGCGCGGCGCGTCAGCAGCGTGACGCGGTCGGCAATCATAAAGGTGGAGTAGAAGCCAACGCCGAACTGGCCGATCAGGTCCGCGCTGACCGCTTCCCCCCCTTCCGATTTTGATTTCAGCATCGTCAAAAATTCGCGGGTTCCGCTGCGGGCAATCGTGCCGATGTTCGTCACGATTTCCTGGCGGTTCATCCCAATGCCGTTGTCGGTGATGCTAACGGTGCGGGCTTCGTTGTCGAACTCGATACGGATGGCGGGGTCGCTCCATTCCCCCCGAAGCTCCTCGTTCTGGAGCGATTCGATGCGGAGTTTGTCCAGGGCATCGGAGCTGTTGCTGATCAATTCGCGAAGGACGATGTCCTTGTTTGAATAGACTGAGTGGATCATCAGGTCCAGAAGCTGTCTGGCCTCGGTCTGAAATTCCATTCGTTCCTGCATAATTCTTTGATTGATTGAGTGGATAGTAGCAAGCTAAAAGTCTGTGCGTGTGCGTTGCGCGGCGGTGCATTGCCCACGGGCGTGCAACCCACGGCGGCAACGCGCAAAAATAGCACGGAGCAACGGCGGAAGGCCTCCCCCGAAAAAACCATTTACGATACCGGCAACGGCAACTGGCTTGGCGCAAGCGGTTTCCTCCCTACCTTTGGGTTCCTTTGAACTCCTGCCACTGTTGCCGTGCAACCGTTGTTGAATCGAATGTTCTTGTTTGGCTATCTGAACTATCTGGGCTGTTTGTTTGCCGCCACGGTTGTTGCCGGCGCGCTGATGCTGGGCGGTTGCGGGGGCGATGATCCCCCCGCTCGCGACCCCGCGCCCATGCCCATAGCAACGCCCCCCGACACCATCTTCCATCTGCCAAATTTCCCGGCCGGGCGGCAGCTTGACACCACGTTTGCGCTGGACCTTGATGGCGACCACCAGCCGGAGCAGATCGTCACCAGCCTTGCCGACCGTGCGATGATTCCGAACGGGGCGCGGGCGGACCTGATCCAGGTTTTCCGGCAGGACCCGAAGACCCGGCATTGGGCGCAAGCCATGTCCGACAGCGCGTTCTGGATGATGACCCTTTCCACCCTTGATGCCACCGGCGACCGCCACCCCGACATCGTTGCCGAACTCTACTCCGGCGGGAACGACGACGTTGCCGCGCGCGGGATGCTGATCTGCTCGGGCGATTCAGGCCCCGTGCGCCTGATCCTCCGTGCCGACCGTGGCGCGCCGAAGTTCGCGCCACCGCTTCCGCACGTTCAGGGGAAAGGGGTGCTGATGCACGATCTTCTGTGGCCGGTCTTCACCTCGCACGCAGCTGCGCGAAGCTACGTCAGCGACGTTTTGGCGTTTGCGGACGGCGCGTTCCGAAGCATGAACAACCGGCAGGCGGGGTTCTATCTGGAGGCGGCGCAGCAGCAGTTGGAGGAATACCGAACTGCCCGCAAAGACTTGCAGGGGGACACCATCACCGTGGAGGAGGATGTGCGGTTGTTTGCCCCGGCGGCGTTGGCGTTGCTGGCGTTGGAGCGTGCCAACGGTGCCCGCGCAATGCGGAGTTTCTGGGATTCCGAGTCGGAGTTTTTGCGCCAGCGGTTGCCCGGGGTTCAATTCCAAGAGTTGGATTCGATCTACGCCGCAGGGGTGGAGCGATTGCGGTAAGGCCATCCCCACAGAACGCGCCACTGAATAGAGATCAAAACAGAGATTCGACAGAACGATTGGAGATGAATCAACAAGCCCCACGACGTTTACGCGACCGCACCGCCCCCCCCGCAGCAAGCTCCACACCGGGCCGCCGCAAGGGGCGGTATCTGCTGGCGATTGTTCCGGCAACACTGCTGGTGCTGGTGCTGGGATATGCCTTGCTGGAACGGAACGTCATCCGCCCCAAAGTGGATTCGCAGGTGGAACGCACCGATATGTACGTGAAGGCCGGGGAGCATATCCAAGTCAACGTGGTGAACGCTTGCGGGGTGAATGGAGTTGCCGTGAAATTCACCGAGTTCTTGCGCGCCCGGAAGTTCGATGTTCCGGAGTATGGAACCGAAAAAACGCTGGAGCGATACTCAAAAGTGATTGACCGAATCGGCGACCCTGTGTCGGCACGGAAAATTGCCTACGCGCTTGGCATCCCCCCGGAACGGATCGAGACGGAGATTGACAGCAGCCTGTACCTGCGGGCCACGGTCATCATCGGGGAGGATTACCTGAGTTTGCGCCCAATGAAATAATCCCCACCACCCGAACCGCACGGCGGCCTCCCCCCCCTCACTCTGCTATCCCCTGCTACCCTTCCTGCAACGCCGATAAATTCCGGTGCCAATCGTTCAGCTCGCGAATCCGCTGGAAGTACATCATCTTCTTCTCCTCCCGTTCTTCTTCCTGCAATGTTGGGTCGTTCTCCAGCTTCAACAACTCCTCCTGAATAGTTTGGAACTGCCGTCGCTCGCTGGCTTTTGCGATTCGGACCAAGCAGTCGCGGGCGATCTTCCAGTAGTTCGGTTCGCGCAGTTCCGGGTCCCATCGGCTCCAGTGGGTGCTGATTGTTTCGCGCTCAATGGCCAGCAGCGTCACAAGGTCGCGCAGCTCGGGGTTCATTTCCTCCATCAGCAAGTCATCCAGCACAAAGGACCGCTGGTTGACGTAGTGGGCCAGGATCACCCCAACAAGCTCGCGGGTGACGTGGTGGGTGAAGTCATCGGGATCAATGTGGGCAAAGACGTGCTCCAATAATTGCTGATCGCCACGCACCAGCACCTTCAGCAGCCCGAACTCCTCCGGCGGCAACTCCGATTGGGTGATCGCCTGGCGCAACGCGGGGGAAGCCGGGGCGGGCGCAGCCGATGCCGCACCTTGCTGGGAAGAAGCTGAAGTCGCGGGTTCCGGTGGGCCGTCCGCTGCCGCTGCGTCTGGGGTGGATTCGGGCAGCGGCGGCGTTGGGTTGGCTGCGGGAATCGGACGGGGGCGGCGCGCCGTTTGGGTTCCAACCGCCCGCGCTAATTCTTGGGAAAGAAGCGTTTCCGGCAGGTGGTAATCGGCCGCTAATTTCTGGACGTAGAGTTCCCGCTTCAGGGTGTCGGGAATCAGGGCGATTGCGCCAACGATATGCCGAATCGCATCGGCCTTCCGTTCGGGCGCGTCGAAGTCCCCGGCGTTCTTCATGGCACGTGCGCGGAACTCCAAGAAGGAGACACTGGAAGCCACGCGCCCCTCGAACTCCTTCGCGCCAAATTTCTGCACGAACGTGTCGGGGTCCTCGCCGTTTGGCAGGCGCATCACCGAAACATCCAGCCCCTGGCGCAGCAGCACGTCAATGCCCCGCTCGGTTGCGGCCTCGCCGGCGCGGTCGCTGTCGAAAATCAGCACCACGCGGTTGGTGTATCGGGCGATAAGCTCGGCGTGGTCCGGCGTCATCGCCGTTCCGCAGGTGGCGATTGCGGTATCCACCCCGGCTTGGTGAAGCGAGATCACATCGGCATATCCCTCAACAAACAACGCCAGCCCCCGGCGCCGGATAGCGTCCTTGGCCTGGAACAGCCCGTACAGCACGCGGCTTTTTTGGTAGATGGAGGTCTCGGGGGTGTTGATGTATTTGGGTTGGTCGGGGTCCTCCTTCATTCGCCGCGCCCCAAAACCGACCACCCGCCCGGTTGCCCCAAAAATTGGAAACATGGTGCGACCACGGAAGCGATCGTACCAGCCGGCGCGGCCCTCGCGTTTCAGTATCAGCCCCGCCTTCTCCAACTCCTGATTGGTGAATCCTTGCTCGGTAAGGCGTTTCAGCAATGCTTCCCACTCATCGGGGGCGTAGCCCAAGCCGAAACGGAGGATGGTTTCATCGGTAAAGCCGCGCCCTTTGAAGTAGGCTTGGGCAGGAAGGCCAGCATCGGAACGGAGGGTGCGGAAGTAGAACCGTGCGGCCTCGCGGATTGCGGCGGCAAGGCGTTCGTTCTCGGTGTATTGTTCGCGGTCGGCGCGGTCCTCGGGGATTTCGATGTTCAGTTGCGCCGCCAGGTGGCGAACCGCTTCGGGGAAGGTCCACCCGTTTTTCTCGGTCAGGAACGTGAAGACGTTCCCCCCTTTCCCGCAGGAGAAGCACTTGTAGATTCCGCGGACTGGCTCCACCGCAAACGACGGGCGTTTGTCGTCGTGGAACGGGCACAGCCCGGTCCAGTTTTTCCCGGTGCGACGAAGGCGAACATAATCGCTGATAACATCAACGATGTTCGCCTCCGAACGGACCCGTTCAACGATTTCGTTGGGGATGCTGGACATGATGAACTGTCGGGATCAGAATCTGCTACCGTTCCAACTCCATCATCAACTTCTCCTCAAAATTCTTCCACATCATGCTCTCCACCGGTTTGTCGGTGCGGGCGTTGTATTTGGCGGTCCCTTTCACGTTGTAGGGGACCTCCACTTCCCCTTTCACTTCAAAGTAGATCAGCTGGCCAATCGGCATTCCGGCATAGACGCGGATCGGCTGCTTCACGGAAATCTCCAAGGTCCAGTGGTTGCAGAACCCCACATCCCCCTTCCCCGCTGTGGCGTGGATGTCAATCCCAAGCCGCCCAATGGAGCTTTTCCCCTCCAGAAACGGGACGTGCTTGTGCGATTCGGTGTACTCCACCGTCACCCCCAGATAGAACCGCTCCGGACGCAGCACAAACCCTTCCTCTGGAATTCGGAAGGTGGTGATCTGGTTGTGGCGGCGTGCATCCAGCTCCTCGTCGTCGTAGGTGGCAAGCCACTCGCCCAAATGGACATCGTAGCTGTTGGTTCCCAAATACTCACGGCGATAGGGCTGGATAACGATGTCGCCAGTATCAATGGCGTGCAAAATTTCGGTGTCGGTCAGGATCACGGTTGTTTGGCTTGGTTGTTTGTTGGAATTGGGGGGCAAGATAGCAGATTCAAGGCATCTATCCACCCACCGCGGCTGGGCATCATCGCGGCGCGGGTGAAGCGCGTGCGTATCTTTGCCGGAAACGATTCAGCAATCAATCATCAACCATCGCTAACCATGCCGATAGCCATGCCACAGCATCCCTGGGTTGTTCGCAACACCGCCGCCATGAAAGGGCGGAACATCGTCATCTCACCCGAGACCACCGATTTCAAATTCATCTCCGCCGGGCGCATCATCCTTGACCATGAGGTCCCAACAATCACGGCCCAGAACCCCGGGCGCGAGACCACACTGCTGGTGCTGCATGGCGAAGGAACCGTGACCGTGGGGGACCAAACATTCGCCGTCGCACGGTTCGATGGCGTGTACGTTCCGCGTGGAGCCGCCTTCACCGTGGCCACCGATAGCGCGATTGACATTATGGAAGGAAGCGCACCAACCGAGCTTGAGTACCCGGCTCAATTCGTGAAGCACCAGGAAGCACGGCAGCAGGAAGGGATGTATCTGAAAGTTGGTGCCGAGCCGTTTTACCGCGAAATCCACAAGGTGATTGCCGAGAACGTCCAGGGGGCGAAGCTCCTGACCGGCGTCACCATGTCCAACCCCGGAAACTGGACAAGCTGGCCCCCGCACGAACACGCTGCCACGCAGGAGGAACTCTACCTTTTCTTCGACATGCCGCGCCCGGGTTTTGGCACGCAGTACATCTACACCAGCCTTGCCGAGCCGGAGGTTATCACGCCGGTGTATGAAGATGACGCGGTGGTGATTGTGAAAGGCTATCACCCAAATGTGGCGGCTCCGGGCTTCCCGATCAACTTTGCCTGGCTTCTCTGCTCGCTGCAGGACCACACGTGGCGGAAAGTTGGCGGCGTAAACGTCCAACCAGAATTTTTGATGGAGACGGGGCTGAAGTGAGCCAGCAGAGTGAGTAATCCGAGTGAGTAACGGAAGCCGCTTTCACCGTTTCCCCATTGTTTTCCTTCCCCCGGCTTGTTCCCATGCTGCGCGGGCTTTGTCGGGATTGCCAAGCGATTCGTAGGCTTCGGCAAGATGCCGGAATATCTCCGGCGACGGCGGCCCGTTCTCTGCCGCACGTTCAAGGTAGGGCAAGGCCTGCTGTGGCTCCCCCATCTTCAGAAGGGTCCAGCCAACGGCATCGTGGCAGATGGAAAGGGAATCGTTCAGCCGCAGCGCAAGCTGGGCCATACGAAGCGCGTCGTCAAGCCGGGCGGAGCGGTCGGCAAGCGAAACGGCGTAGCGGCAAAGCGTCACAAGGTCGTCATGCTCACGGCGCAGCACTTGATCCCATGCCGCACAGGCCTCGGTATGCCGCCCTTGCTGTTCAAGAAGTTCGCCAAGCTGCGCCCACCCTTCGGCATCGCCCGGGAAGGCCGCAATCGCCAAACGGGTGTACCATTCGGCACTGTCGGGCCGGTGGAGTTCGCCGTACAACTTGCCCAGCGTTAGCGGGATAGCCGGAATGCTCCGCAATCTCCATCCCGATGGAAGCAGCACTTGCAAGGCGCGCAACGGTTCGGCCTGCTGGCTGCTCCACTCCTCGGCAACCGACTCCCACTCCTGCTGAGTGCATTCGCGGTTTGACAACCCCTGCTTGGCCAGCGTATCGGCACGCAACGCGGCGGGGTCGGCGGCATGAAGGGCGATACCGGCGTACAGACTCATTCGCCAGGAGACCGAGCGATTGGCGGCAATGGTGGCAAGCTGCGCGCCGTACTGGCGTTGTTGGGGGCTTATCGGAAGCTGGGCATCATCAAGAAAGTCAGTCAGGTGATCCAGAAAAAATTCCTCCACCGAAGCACTGTCGCCAATGCGGTTTGCGGCTAGCTCGATAACCTCTGGAATCTTGCTCCATGCGGAATCTCGCCCGTAGGCATCAACCAACAAGGAATAGACATCGGGGTCGTTTGGCGAAAGCTCCACCGCGTCCCGCAAGGTGGATGCGGCATTGGCAAATTGGGCGGTGTTGATGTAGAGTTCGGCAAGGTTCAGCAGCAGGTCGTAATCATCCTCGGTGGTTCGGCGAAGGAACTCAAAATGGCTGATGGCCTCTGCCGGGTCCCGCCCCTGCAGAATCATGGCAATCATGTAATGGGCGTTGGCATCGTATGGCTTCCGAAGGATGATAAACCGGCACTGCGCCACGGCGGAATCGAACAGCCCAGCCGTTGCCAACAACTCGGCATACTGCTGGCGCGAAGGAAGGTGTTCGGGGGTTGCCCGCACCGCTGCGGCGGCGTAAGGCAACGCGCTGTCGGCACGGCGAAGCCGCTGCCAGCATCGGGCGATTGCCGCATTGGCCGGGCCGTTGGCCGTGTCCACCCGAAGCACCCGTTGGAACTCGCCAATCGCCCGCTGAAACTCCCCCTGCATCTGGAAAACCGAGCCGCGCAAAAAGTGATATTCAATTCGCCCACGCTCCGGCGGCAACGCCCCACGCGCCGGCTCCCGTGGCAGAATCTTCCGAGCCGGTGCGCACGCGGCAAGCAACAGCAAGCAAAGTGCGGCAGCCCAGCCACACCGTGCGAAATATCGTTTGGGCGTTCTCATGTTGGCATTGCCATTGATGCCGGAAAATACAGCATCTCCTGAAAGAACAATCCCCCAACGTGCCTTCCCCCCCAACCTGGGCTTGATGGGCCGCCGCTGATTCATATCCGAACAGCCAGATCAGCGCGGGAGATGTAGATTGCAGGCCATTTTTTTACGGAACCAACATCATGCTTGATAAACTGACCCATATTGCCCGTCGCCACGAGGAGATTGAGCAACGCCTTGCCGACCCCGGAATCTTCAATGATATGAAGGCATATCGGGAGCTTGGGCGCGAGCAAAAGCAGCTTGCGCCGATTGTGGAGGCCTACCACAGCTACCGCAAACTTCTCAGCAATCTTGACGGCGCAAAGGAGTTGATGAACTCCGTTGACGACCCCGAACTTCGCGAAATGGCCGAAGTGGAGTTTGCCGAACTTCGCGACCAGAAGGAGCGGATGGAGGAAGAGATCAGAATCCTTCTGATCCCCCCCGACCCCGACGACACCAAGAACTGCATTGTGGAGGTCCGCGCCGGAACCGGCGGAGAAGAAGCCGCGCTGTTCGCTGGCGACCTCTACCGAATGTACACCCGCTTTGCCGAGCGCAAAGGCTGGAGGCTGGAGCTTCTGGACTTCAGCGAAAGCGACCTGGGCGGGTTCAAGGAAGTGGTGTTTCAGCTGAGCGGTGAGGAGGTTTTTGGAACGATGAAGTGGGAATCGGGGGTCCACCGGGTGCAGCGTGTTCCGGCAACGGAGGCCCAAGGGCGGGTGCATACCTCGGCAGCAACGGTTGCCATTTTGCCGGAGGTGGAGGATGTGGAGATTGAGATCAACCCCGCCGACATCCAACTGGACACCTTCCGTTCCGGCGGGAAAGGTGGGCAGAATGTGAACAAAGTGGAAACGGCGGTGCGATTAACCCACACCCCCACCGGCGTTGTTGTGGCTTGCCAGCAGGAGCGTTCCCAGCTGCAAAACCGCGAGCGGGCAATGAAGATGCTTCGCGCAAAACTGTACGAGATGGAGCGGGAGAAGCGCGACAGCGCCTACGCGGCCCAACGGAAGGAGATGGTGGGAAGCGGCGACCGCTCCGATAAAATCCGAACCTACAACTGGCCGCAAAATCGCGTCACGGACCACCGCCTTACCGGCGATGACAAAAACCACCCCCTTGTGGAAGTTGTTGAAGGGGGGCTTGAGCCAATCATCACCGCGCTAAACCTTGCCGACCGCGCCGAGAAATTGAAGGCCGGGGTGACGTTGTAGTTGCCAATTGGGAAGGGCATGGCGCGCCAAGCGCACCGCCCGAAACCCCTCACCATTGCAGCCCATTGTGGTTTCCCCGAAAAGGTTCATTTTGGCGTGGTCATCGCAGCTACACAAGCACAACAACAACGCAACCATCGTTCCACCGAATCCATGACGTTCTGCACCCGGACATTGCTTCTGGTAGTACCATCATGCTTGCTACTCCTTTCCTGCGGTGGCGAAGCCGCACGCGAAGAAGAACGCCGCACCGACTCCATCGCCAAAGCGGACTCGGCACGCCGCGCCGACTCGGCCATTGCAGCAAAACGGCGCGCCGAGGAGGAGATTTTCCCACGGATTGGATATCGGAAAGTGGCTTTAACAAAGGAGTTGCTTGACTCCATCCGGAAGCGGTTTGCTTACGCGAAGGACACCGCCGCCCACCGCGCAATCATCACCATGAACCGGAAGGAGTTTGGATACTTCCACGTGGGGGACACGGTATCGCTGCCGGACAGCATTGTTCCCGATCTTCGGGCTTACTCCATTTTTCCGCAGCGGTATCCCGCGGCCGATTCCATCAAAAAGATCATTATGATCTCCAACAGCTTCCAAGCCTACGCCTGTTATGAGAACGGGCGGCTGGTGCGGTTTGCGGCCTGCAACACCGGGACCGAGCGGAAGCCAACGCTTCCCGGGCGGTACGCATTAAACTGGAAGGAGCGGTTGCGGATTTCATCATTGAATGAGTTTTGGAAGCTCCCCTACACATGGAATTTCCATCTTCATGCTGGCAATGCGTTCCATCAGTTCGCGATGCCGGGCCGCCCGGTTTCCCACTCCTGCGTGCGGCAGTTTATGACCGATGCAAAATGGTTATTCGACTGGGGGGAAGGTGCGCGCCGCCAGGACGGGCGGTTTGTGGCGTTATCGGGGACCCCGGTTATCATTTTGGATATGTTTGATTTCACCCGGAAGCGTGGCGGCCCATGGCTGGAGCTAACCAGCAACCGCGATAGCATCGTGAAGCTGCCCGATGCGCCGATGCAGATTGAAGAAGCGTTGATCCCAATCAGCCAAGTGCCCGCCGACGCACGCGGCGGATTGCCAAATCGCCAGCGGTATGTGACGGCTGAAGACACGCTGAAAGCCCGCGGAATCATCCGCAAGGATGTGCAGCTTTCCTGGTCCATTGATTACAACAAACGCCGCAAAGCGCGCCAAGCCAGTACAGCGAAACCTGTCGAAAAAAAGAAGCCCGAAACCAACGACTCCGGCCAGTAGATGGAGCAGAACTCCAACGATTACGACAGCCCGTGGAAGGAGATCATCGAGGGGTACCTCGATCAGTTTTTTGCGTTCTATTTTCCCGAAGCGTTTTCGCAGATTGATTGGAGCCGCCAGCCGGAGTTTTTGGACAAAGAGCTTCGGCAAGTTGCACGCGAAGCAGAAATTGGGCGGCGGTACGTTGACACGCTGGCAAAAGTATGGACCACGGAAGCCGAGGAGGCATGGGTGCTGATTCACATCGAGGTGCAGCAGCAGCCCGATGCCGATTTTGCCGAGCGGATGTACATCTACAACAATCGAATTTTCGACCTTTACCGCCGCAGGGTGGCAAGTTTTGCGGTGCTTGCCGATAGCGACCAACGGTGGCGGCCTGCCGAATTCACCTATGGCTTGATGGGAACGGAAGTGCTTCTGCGGTTTGCCACAACCAAGCTGATTGATTTCCGCGCAGACTTGGACACGATAGCGGCAAACCCGAACGTCTTTGGAACCGTCACCGCCGCGCACTTGCGCACCCTGCAGTGGCGGCGCGATACCGACATGATCTACCAATGGAAACTGGAGCTGATAAAAGGGCTGTACCGAACCGGCCACAACCGGCAGCAAATCCTTGACCTGTTCCGGTTTATTGATTGGCTGATGCGCCTACCAGAAGCACTAACAACCCGCTTCTGGACAGAATTCACAAACTTTGAGAAGGAGAACGCCATGCCGTATATCACCAGCATCGAGCAATTGGGATTTAATCGAGGCCTTCAGCAAGGCATTGAGCAGGGTATCGAGAAAGGAATGCAGCAAGGGATCGAGAAAGGGATGCAGCAGGGAATTGAGAAAGGAATGCAGCAGGGAATTGAGAAAGGCATTGAGAAAGGCATCGAGAAAGGCATTGAGAAAGGCATCGAGAAAGGCATTGAACAAGGGCTTCAGCAACTGCGCTCTGTTGTCCTGACGCTTCTTACTGCCAAGTTTGGTGAGCTACCGGAGGAAACCATGACTAAGATTCAAAGCATCCACGAACCCGAGATGCTAAGTCAGCTAAGCCTTCGTGTAATGACCTCGGCATCGCTGCATGATTTCATGCAGTTCTTCCCCAACGACTAATCCCGAATCCTTCTGGACAGAATTCACAAACTTTGAGAAGGAAAACGCCATGCCGTATATCACCAGCATTGAGCAGTTAGGATTTAATCGAGGCCTTCAGCAAGGCATTGAGCAGGGTATCGAGAAAGGAATGCAACAGGGGATTGAGAAAGGAATGCAGCAGGGCATTGAGAAAGGAATTGAACAAGGGCTTCAGCAACTGCGCTCTGTTGTTCCGATGCTTCTTACTGCCAAATTTGGTGAGCTACCGGAGGATGTCCTGACTAAAGTTCAAAGCATCCGCGAACCCGAGATGCTAAGTCAGCTAAGCCTTCGCGTAATGACCTCGGCATCGCTGCACGATTTCATGCAGTTCTTCCCCAACGATTAGCCCTGCCCCCCTTCCCCTGTCATCATGCGTCTTGATCGCTATCTCCTTCGGCAATTCATCCAGACATTTTTATTTGGCGTACTGGCGTTTGTGGTGATCTATATCGCCGTGGACATCATGGAGAAGCTGGGGAAGTTTTACGACAACAACGTCGCCGGCTCAATTATCCTGAAGTACTACCTCTACTCCATCCCCGACATCACCCAATTGATTGTCCCGATTGGCACGTTGCTGGCAAGCCTGTTCACCATTGGCCGATTGGACCAAACCCACGAGCTAACCGCCATGCGTGCTGCCGGAAGAAGCATGAGGCGCATCGCCACCCCAATCCTCCTGTTCGGCTTGCTGGTTAGCGGCTTCATGGTCTATTTCAACGGCTGGATTGTGCCGGTTACCAACAAGGAACGCTACGCTATTGAACGGAAGTTCCTTGAGAAAGGTGGCTCCGGCGCGCAGTACAACGTCTTCAAGCGAATCTCCCCAACGCTGAATCTCCTGATCAATTTTTTTGACCCCACCACCAGCCAAGCCACCACCGTTGCCCTTGAACGATTCGACACCGCCGCACGGGTTCCCGTAAGCACCATTCACCGGAAATCGGCGACCGAGGTTGAGGTGAAGACCGACACAGCCACCACCATCCGCATCACCGAGCGGATTGACGCGGCAACGATGCGCTACGACACCGCACGGAAACTCTGGATACTTCAGAACGGCACAGCCCGGAACCTCACAAACCCGGAACTCATTGCCACAACGCCGTTCAAGGAGCGGGAAATCGGATTCCTTCCGATTACCCCCCAAGAGCTGAACTTGTCGCAGCAGAACGTGAAAGAACTGACGCTTGGGGAATTGCGCGAACGCATCGAGCAAGAGCGGCTTGGCGGGCGCAACGTGGAAAAACTTTTGATTGATTACTACAGCCGCTTTGCCTTCCCTTTCTCTGCCTTCATTGTTGTCTTCTTCGGCATTCCATTTTCATCGGCGCAGCGCAAAAGCGGTGCGGCAATGCAGATAGCAATCACGGCACTGATAAGCGCGCTCTACATGGTGCTGAACGAGGTGAGCAAAACCTTCACCTACGGCACGCAGTTCCCCCCCGAGCTTACGGCTTGGATGTCCAACATCGTCTTCTGCATCATCGGCGTGTTTAACCTGTTTCGCATCGAGCGGGGCTAACCGGGCGGCTATCCCCTCGGTTTCTTGTACGTTTGCGTTTGCGGCTTCCCAAAACGCCAATTCTCCGTTCATACACCAGCGCAATCCTCCTGCCGATATTTGGCATTGCGCCTTTCACACGTTATGATCTCATTCTCCGAAGCTCTCTCCATTGTCCTTGCCAACAGCACACGCACAATGCCGGTGGAAACCGTCCCGTTGGTGCTGGCGGCGGGGCGCGTCCTGGCAACATCCATCATCGCTGCCGAGAACATCCCCCCTGCCCCAAACTCCGCAATGGATGGCTATGCTATCCACGCTGAAGATGTCACCTCGGCATCGGTAGATATGCCGATTCCACTTCAGGTTATTGGGGAATCCGCCGCCGGTGCTCCGTTTGCCGGGGCCGTTGGGCGGGGTCAAGCGGTGCGGATTATGACCGGAGGCATTCTGCCGGAAGGGGCAACCGGCGTGATTGAAGTTGAAGCAACCTCCGAAGCCGAGGCCACCGTTCTGGTTCGCCGCGCAATCCGTTTGTGGGAATCGGTGCGGCCGGCTGGGGAAGATGTTCAGCAAGGGACCGAGGTGATTACCGCAGGGAAGCGGCTTACCCCCGGCGACGTAGGTGTGCTGGCATCGCTGGGAATCGTCAACGTCCCCGTCCGCACCAAGCCAATTGTGGGGCTGCTGGCAACGGGGAACGAACTTGTTGAGCCGTTCCGAACTCCATCGCTTGGCCAAATCCGCAACAGCTCGCTCCCAACCCTGTACGCGTTGTGCAACGATTTCGGAGCCGAGCCGATTGACCTAGGCATTGCCGGCGACGACCGCGACGCACTTCTGGAAGCCATTGAACAAGGGCTACGGTACGATCTGCTGGTGACCACCGGAGGGGTTTCCGCCGGGGAGTATGACCTTGTGCAGAACATTTTGCCGGAGCTTGGGGTTGGCGTGCAATTCCATCAAGTCAACATCCGCCCCGGGAAGCCGGTGATGTTTGGAACCTACCACGTGGCCTCCGAGCGCACCCTGGTGTTCGGGCTGCCTGGGAATCCGGTTTCCACGGCCATTACCTTCCATCAATTCGTTCTTCCGGCAATGCGAGCAATGTTGGGGATGACCGAGCAGCCGGTTCGGATGGCTGCCCGGTTGCGTTCCCCAATCAAGAAAACCGATAGCAAACGGCACTTCATCCGCGGCATCTTCAGCACCGATGAAACCGGATTTCCCACCGTTGCCACCACTGGCACGCAGTCCAGCGGCGCGCTCTCCTCTATCAGCAAGGCCAACTGCTTGATTCTGCTGGCCGAGAACGATGGCTTTCAGGAAACGGGGGATATTGTTACCATTGAGCTGCTGTAGAACCGAATTGTTGGTGAAGCAGGCAGCAACTCTTCAAACCCACAAACCGATTGTAGCCCATGATGAACCGATCAATGGCTCAACAAAAACTGCGATGGTGGAACCTTTGTTGCATCATCCTGCTTGCCGTTGCTGCCAACCCACTGCACGCGCAGCAAGACCCCTTGTTCACCTTCCTCCCCCCCAGCGAAACGGGTGTCACCTTTGCAAACCCGATTTTGGAGACCCAGGATTACAACATCAACGTCTTCATCTACGCCTACAACGGGGCAGGCGTGGCGGTTGGCGATGTCAACGGCGACGCGCTTCCCGATCTTTTCTTTGGCTCATCGCAAGGCTCCTGCAAGCTGTACCTCAATCGCGGCAATTTCCGGTTTGACGATGCAACCCAATCGGCTGGCCTTGCCGACTCCACCGGGGTGCATTTCGGCGTTTCGATGATAGATATTGATGGCGATCAAGACTTAGATATTTATCTGTGCAAAGAATTTGAGCCGAATAAATTATTCATCAATAATGGCAACGGAACCTTTACCGAGCGGGCCAAAGAATATGGATTGGATTGGAATGGGTTCAGCATGCAGGCTGCGTTTTTCGATTACGACCGCGATGGCGATCTGGATATGTATTTGGGGCTAAATGGGCGCGGATCCAACAACCCACAAGTAGCACTAAGCGCAAGCAACACAACCTCAGATTATTTATTTCGTGGCCAGCCCGATCAGCTGTTCCGAAACAATGGAAACCGAACATTCACGAACGTCACAAAAGAAGCAGCCATTTTTGATAATGGATTTTGCCAAAGCGTTGCTATCGGTGATGTAAACAACGACGGCTGGCCCGACATTTACCTTGCTAACGATTTTGATGTTCGTGATATTCTTTACCTTAACAATCACAACGGCACATTCCGCGATGCCTCGCGCCAAGCATTTCGGCATACCTCGGCAGCAAGTATGGGAACAGATATTGCCGATTTTAATAACGATGGCCTGTTAGATATTATCAGCCTTGATATGCTTCCGGAGGATCACAAACGCCGGATGTCCCATATTGGCGTTGGTCCAATTTATTCCCCTATTTATGATTCCACGCAGATGACCCGAAATGTGCTGCAATTAAATCTTGGGAACGGCAGCTTTGCCGACATTGGCCAGCTTGTAGGAATCGCCGAAACCGATTGGAGCTGGGCAGCGTTATTTGAGGATTTCGACAATGATGGCAACAAGGATCTGTTCGTCACCAACGGCTATAAACGTGATGTTGGCAATTTAGATATCACATTCAATATTCAGCGCACGCGCATGGACCCGGTTACCTTGTACCGGAATATCCCCACAACCCGCTTGCAGAATTATATCTTCCGAAATAATGGAGACCTCACATTTAGCAAGTACAACAATCAATGGGGAATCACTCAAATTATTAATTCCAACGGCGCAGTTGTGTGCGATTTGGATCGCGACGGCGATCTGGATATCGTCACCAACAATGTTGACAGCGTCGCGTTTTTGTACCGGAACAATGCTGCTCAACGTTCGCTTGGACGATATTTGCGCGTTGCACTGCGCGGAAAATCGCCAAACACCGAAGGGATTGGGGCACGCATTGAGCTTTGGGCTGGCGGTAATTATCAATTGCGCGAGGTGTACCGGAATCGTGGATATCTATCCTCTGTTGAGCCGATCACCCACATGGGCGTGGCCAACGCAACCGTTGTGGATTCGCTAAAAGTGACCTGGCCCGATGGCTCCGTTCAATGGTTGCGCAATGTGGCAACAAACCAGACCCTATCCGTTTCGCAGTCGGAAGCATCTGCCCAGCCGACGGTGGCCGCAACGCCTTCCATCACTCCATTATTTACCGACGCAGGGAAGGACGTGTTGAAATTCACCCATCGCGAAAATGGAGAGTACGATGACTTCAAGCGAGAGCGGCTGATACCGCGGCGGTTTTCCAAAAATGGTCCCGGAATTGCCAGCGGCGATGTCAATGGCGATCATCTGGAGGACCTGTTTATCGGCGGAGCAAAAGGAATTGATGGCAAGATATTTTTGCAGAAACCGGACGGGACGTTTTCCCAAACCGTCCAGCACTCCATTGCTGCCGACTCCACCAGCGAGGACATGGGCGCACTGCTGTTCGATGCCGACAACGATGGTGATAACGACCTGTACGTTGTCAGCGGCGGGAATGAGTTCGATGCCAACGCATCAGAATTGCAGGACCGTTTGTATCTGAACGATGGCAAAGGGAAACTCACCCGCGCCACTGCCGCGCTTCCGCGAATGCTTACCAGCGGTTCGTGCGTGATTGCTGCCGATTACGATGCCGACGGCGATCTTGATCTGTTCGTTGGCGGGCGCGTGGTCCCCGGGGCGTATCCAACTTCCCCCCGCAGCTATCTTCTGCGGAACGACAAAGGAAAATTCACCGATGTCACCGCGGCCGTTGCCCCTGGGTTGGAAACCGTGGGGATGGTCTCGGGTGCGATCTGGACCGATGCCGACAACGATAACGCCGTTGACCTGTTTATTGTTGGCGAGTGGATGGCCCCGCGGCTGTTCCGCAACAGCAAAGGGAAATTCCAAGACATCACCCCAAGCACCGGATTAGAAACAGCAACGGGATGGTGGAACAGCATTATTGCCGCCGATTTTGATAACGATGGCGACATGGATTACGTGGCCGGCAACTTGGGGCTGAATACAAATTCGCGCCACAATGCTTCGCAGCAATTCCCCGTGCGGCTGTATGCCAACGACTTTGATGAAAACGGCAGCCTTGATCTGGTGATGTCCTACTACTATCAAGGAACGGAATACCCCATGCGCGACCGAACGACCATGAGCAGCCAGATGCCGGCCTATATCCGCCGCAAATATCCAACCTTCTCTGCGTTTGCAGCCTCCCCCCTTTCGGCAATGTTTTCAAAAGAGAAATTGGATTCGGCACAGCGGTTGTTCGCAACAACCTTCAGCAGCAGTTATATCGAAAATTTGGGTGGGGGGAAATTTGCTATACGCCCTCTTCCAATCCTGGCGCAACTCTCCCCTACGCATGGAATGATTGCCGAGGATTTCACCGGCGACGGCAATTTGGATCTTCTGCTGACCGGGAATTTCCACGGTGTGGATCAGGAGGTAATCCAGTACGACGCCGGGCAAGGGCTGCTGCTGCGTGGGGATGGGAAAGGTGGGTTTGAAGCCGAGACAATCGCCGAAAGTGGATTTTTTGCGCCGAACGATGCGCGTGGAGTTGTCTCCGTTCGCAAAGGAACCGGCAACGCCCTTTATGCCGTGGTAGCGAACAACAACGCGCCGGCCCAGGTGTTCGAACGCCAATTCCCACCCCAGGCCGGAACATTATGGAGCGTGGATAAATCGCTGGGCTACACCCACCTTCTGCTCACCTTCGGCAACGGAAGCCAACGCCGGTATGAGTGCAGCATCGGCTCGGGGTATCTTTCGCAGTGCTCCGGCGCAATTCTTATTCCGCCAACGGCCACCCAAGCAACCGTGTACCGTGGCGCAAAACTTCTAAAAACCATCTCCTTTTCCAAAGGAACCAAAGGGGGACAGGCACAGTGACACGAAAGGCCATGAAACCAAAACGTATTCATATTTTTCAGCCGGCAACCCGCACCACAGAACGGTGTTCTGGGGAGAAACACTTGGAGAATAACAGCATCATGCTCATCAATCATTCATCTTCGCCGGACGACGTGTCCCGCCGCTTGCACCGAACCGCACGTTTTCCGCTGCCAGCAGTGCTGGTTGCGGCAATCGTTGCGCTGCTTCTTCCATCGGCATCATGGGGCCAGCAATCACAGCTCTACGAATTGCTCTCCCCCACCCAAACGGGTGTTGACTTCGCTAACCGGATTAATGAGACGAAGGAGTTCAATATCCAGGAATTCATCTACGCTTATAACGGCGGCGGTGTGGGCGTTGGGGATATTAATAACGATGGCCTTCCCGACCTGTTTTTTACGGCAATGCAGTTGCAGAATAAACTGTATATCAACAAAGGGAAGTTCAAATTTGAAGACATCACCCACCAAGCTGGGCTGGTGGAGAACGACGGGATCAGCTTTGGCGTGTCCATGGTGGATATTAATGCTGATGGTTGGATGGACATTTACGTCTGCCGCCAAGATGGCCCCAATCGCTTATACATCAACAATGGGAATCTTACCTTTACCGAGCGTGCAAAAGATTTCGGATTGGCATACAGCCCCAGCAGCACCCACTCCGCATTTTTCGATTATGACCGCGATGGCGATTTGGACGTGTATATCCTTGTCAATGGCGACGCACGCGGCGAAAATTATACGCGGAAAGGATTAACCGACCGCCTGTTTCGCAACAATGGGAACAACACCTTCACCGATGTCTCGACCGAAGCAGGAATTAACGACCGTGGCTACGGGCTTGGCGTGAGCGTGGGCGATTTAAACGATGACCAATGGCCCGACCTGTTCATTACCAATGATTTTGAAGAGCGGGATATTATTTATCTCAACAATCAGAATGGAACGTTCACCAACTCCACGAAATCCGTCACAAAACACACCACGGAATTCGGCATGGGGAACGACATTGCCGATTTTGATAACGACGGACATTTGGACATTGTGGCGGTGGATATGCTCCCCGAGGACCACAAACGATTGCACGGGCACATGGGAAGCCAATCGGTCTATAGCCCCTTGTTCGACAGCACGCAGTTGATGCGGAATATCCTGCTGCACAATCGTGGCAACGGAACCTTTGCCGATATCGCCTTTCTTTCCGGCATTGCCGAAACCGATTGGAGCTGGGCCTGCCTGCTGGAAGATTTAGACAACGACGGATTTAAGGACCTGTACGTTGCCAACGGCTACAAACGCGACGTTAGCAACCTTGACGTGATCAATAATTTCAGCCGAACGATGATGGATAAAGTTTCGGCAGTGAAATTGGTCCCGACCACTCGGCTGCAGAATTACGTCTTCCGCAATAATGGGAACCTCACCTTCAGCAAAATCACCGATCAATGGGGGTTTTCGCAAGTGATAAACACCAACGGCGCAGCCTTTGCCGACCTTGACCGCGACGGCGATCTTGATTTAGTGCTGAACAACCTTGACTCGGTTGCCTATATCTACCGCAGCAACGCAGTCGAGAATCACGTGGGGAATTATTTGCGGATAAAACTCAACGGAAAAACTCCAAACGCCGAAGGAATTGGGGCGCGAATTGATCTGTGGGCAAATGGTGGCCACCAAGTTCGCGAAGCATACCGCACACGCGGCTACCTTTCTTCGGTGGAACCAATCCCCAATTTTGGAATTGGCAAGGCCACCACTGTTGATTCGGTTCGTGTGATCTGGAGCGATGGAACGGAGCAGATGCTCCGGAACGTTGCCGCCAACCAAGTGCTGGCGTTAAATCAATCGGAGGCCAGCAAATCGACACCGCAGGCAAAGCCGCAAATGCCAGCATTATTCACCGAAATAACCGCCGAAAACGGATTGCATTTTAACCACCGCGAGAACATCAAATGGGATGATTTCGAGCGGGAACGGTTGCTCCCCAATCGGCTTTCGCGAAATGGGCCCGGAATTGCCGTTGGCGATATTAACGGCGATAGCCGGGAGGACGTGTTCGTTGGTGGAGGGAAATTCCAGCCCGGAAAAATCTTCATTCAACTGGACGAAGGGAAATTCCAGCCGCTTCAGCAACCAAGCATCGCTGCCGACTCGATGAGCGAAGATATGGGCGCGCTGTTTTTTGATGCCGATGGCGATAACGACCTTGATCTGTACGTTGTCAGCGGCGGGAATGAATACCAAGCAGAGAGCCCAGAGCTACAGGATCGGCTGTATTTCAACGATGGCAAAGGGAATTTCAAGAAAAATACCGACGCGCTGCCGCGGATGCTCACCAGCAGCTCATCAGTTATTGCTGCCGATTACGACGGCGATAACGACCTTGATTTGTTTGTTGCGGGACGGTGCATTCCCGGGCAATATCCGCTGAATCCGCGCAGCTATTTGCTGAATAACACCAAAGGGAAATTCAGCGACGTCACGGCAAAAATTGCCCCCGAGCTTGACACCGTCGGAATGGTGACATCTGCAATCTGGAGCGATTACGACAACGATGGCGATCCCGATATCCTGCTTGTTGGTGAGTGGATGACCCCTCGCGTCTTCCGCAACGATAAAGGGAAATTCAAAGATGCCACCGCCAACTCCGGATTGGAACATGAGAAAGGTTGGTGGAACAGCATCATTTCTGGGGATTTCGACAACGATGGCGACATGGATTACATTGCCGGAAATTTGGGGCTGAACACCTCCTTGCGGATGAAGGCCTCAAAAGAACATCCAATCCGGCTTTATGCCAACGATTTCGATGACAACGGCAGCCTTGATTTAATCACCAGCTATTATTACCGGGGGATTGAATATCCAACCCGTGGCCGCCAAACAATGGCATCGCAAATGCCGCCATTTATTCGCCGGAAATTCCCAACGTACGCGGCGTATGCGGCGGCATCAATCCAAGAAATTTTCGACAAGAAAAAATTGGATGCAGCGATCCGTCTGGAGGCAACGAACATGGCAAGCTCCTACATTGAAAACATAGGAAACGGGCAGTTCAAAATTTCTCAACTCCCCATCGAGGCGCAAGTGTCGCCAACATTTGGAATGATAATCCAAGATTTTAACGCCGATGGCAACCTTGACCTGGCATTGGTCGGGAATTTTTACGCTCCCAGCCAAGACGTTGTGCGCTATGATGCCGGAAGCGGCTTGGTACTGCAAGGGGATGGCAAGGGAAACTTTACCCCGCTTACTCCAACCCAAAGCGGGTTGTTTGCAAATGATGATGCCCGCGGGATCACTGCATTGCAGCAATCGGGGACCAACTCCCTGGCAATGATTGTGGTGAACAACAACGCTCCGTCGCAGATATTCCAACGCCAATTCAGCAGCGCCGATGGCAAGCTGATGGGTTTTGAGGATGTTGCCAAATACACCCATCTAATTCTAAAATTAGAAGACGGTCGGCAGCGGCGGTATGAGTGTTCGTATGGCTCCGGCTATCTTTCGCAATGCTCTGGGGCGATTTTAATCACGCCGCAAACGCAATCGGTGACGCTGTTCAAAGGGACGAAGCAGATAAAACAGATCAACTTTTAAGTGCATCCATACACAGATCATAAAAGGGAAAACCATGAACCACGAGAACAAAAAAAGCAAAAGGCTTTACGCCTTGCTGGCAGCAATGCTTATTGGATGCGGAATTCTTCCATCCGCCACGGCAAAAGATGCTAACGCGGAAGGGAGCCGTTATATCCACCAGATTAACCGCCAAATTATCGAGACGATCATCAACGATGCGTTTTCGCCACCGGCGGCAAGCCGAATTTTTGCGTATGCAAACCTTGCAGCCTACCAGGCTTCCTGCTCCGGCTTCCAAGGATTTAAAACGTTAGATGGCCAATTGAACATTATCTCTGGGATGCCAACTGCCGATCCGGCATTGGAGTACGATTGGCGCGTCAGTAGCGTTACGGCATTATGCGGAGTAGCCTCCAAATTGGTGTATTATTACCAGAGCATTGATTCTGTTGAAGCACTCATATTGGATGAGCTGAAAGCCACCACTTCCCCCGAAGTCTTTGAACGCTCGAAGGCATTTGGGCAGCAAGTTATTGCGGCCCTGATGAAGTATGCCAAAACGGATGGATGGGGTAAAATTCAAGCAAGCCCTGAGTATAATTTTCCGCGAGGAATACCAGGCATTTGGGAACCGACTCCACCAAAATTTATGGAACCATCCGGCCCATTTATCGGCACTGTTCGTCCAATGTCTATGGGATCGGCTAGCGAATTTGATCCCGGGGCACCGATAGAATTCAGCACGGATCCGAACAGTAGATTCTACAAACAAGCGCAGGAGGTCTATCAGATTTCCCAGAACATGACCGACGAGCAGCGGGAAATCGCGCTATTCTGGAACGACACGCCTGGTTCAACAGATTTCCTTGGGCATTTTACCCCCACAAAACGGCAAATCAATCCAACCAGCCATTGGATTAACATCACCAGAATTGTGTGCGAGCAGCGCAATTTGGGCTTGATGGAAACCATTGAAGCATACGGGCTTGTTTCAATATCCTTGTTTGATGGCTTCCTTTCCTGCTGGAATGCGAAATACAAATACAACACCATCCGCCCTGTCAGCTATATCAACCGCTATTTTCTTGGCGACTCCACCACTCAAGCATCGTGGAAGCCATTAATTGAGACTCCATCATTCCCGGAGTATCCAAGCGGCCACAGCACTGTTAGCGCAGCTGCCGCAGTAGTGCTTACCAAACTGCTTGGCCCAATGAAATTTACCGACGATACAGAAGTGCCATTTGGTTACCCTGCACGCACCTTCAATAATTTTATGGATGCGGCGCAAGAAGCCTCCATAAGCCGCGTGTATGGCGGTATCCATTTCCGCGAGGGTTGCGACTCGGGCAACCGATTCGGGCAAATGATTGGCAACAACGTCGTAAAAAAATTGATCACGCGGGCAAGCTAATTCCGCGTAATTAAAAAAAAGAAGCGTGGTTGGGAGCAATTCCAACCACGCTTCTTTGCTATGGATGCCGCATTATTACTCCGCTCCAACTTCCTTCAGAACACCTAATTCGCGACCAACTTTTGTAAACGCTGCAATTGCGGTGTCCAAATGGTGGCGATTGTGCGCGGCAGAAATTTGAACACGGATGCGCGCCTGGCCCTTCGGGACAACTGGATAGAAAAACCCGATCACGTAAATCCCTTCCTCCAATAATCTGGACGCGAATTGCTGCGCCAGCGGGGCATCATACAGCATGATCGGCGTTATTGGATGCTCGCCAGGAATAATATCGAACCCGGTTTCCGCCATTTTTGCGCGGAAGTATTTTGTGTTTTCCTCCAACGTATCGCGCAGTTCGGTAGTTTGGCTTAGCATATCAATAACCGCAATTCCTGCCCCAACAACACTTGGCGGCAAGGTGTTGCTGAACAGATATGGGCGCGAACGTTGGCGAAGCATTTCGATAATTTCCTTCCGCCCTGTGGTGTATCCGCCAATCGCCCCACCCAACGCTTTTCCTAACGTTCCGGTGATAATATCCACCCGCCCGATTGCGTTGCAGTACTCCGTTGCGCCCCGCCCTTTTGCCCCCATAAATCCTGCGGCGTGGCATTCGTCCACCATTACCAGCGCACCGTAGCGGTCGGCCAGATCACAGACTTTATCAATTGGGGCAATAATTCCATCCATCGAAAAAACACCGTCGGTGACGATTATTTTTTGCACGCAGCCGTCGGCATCGGCTTTCTGGAGTTGCGCCTCAAGGTCCGCCATGTCGGCATTGGCGTAGCGGTAGCGTTTTGCCTTGCACAACCGAACTCCATCAATAATGGATGCGTGATTTAGGGAGTCGGAAATAATCGCGTCGTTCTCGCCAAACAACGGCTCGAACACCCCGCCGTTGGCATCGAAGCAAGCGGCATACAGGATGGTGTCCTCGGTTCCATGAAACTCCGCCAGCTTCCGTTCAAGCTCCTTGTGGATGTCCTGCGTGCCGCAAATAAACCGGACGGAGCTCATCCCAAACCCGTGCGAATCAAGCGCGTTGTGGGCCGCTTGGATTACCGTTGGATGGGAGCTTAGCCCCAAATAATTATTTGCGCAAAAATTCAGCACCGATCCTTCGCGCCCCTCAACGCTGATTTCCACCCCTTGCGGCGAAGTAATCACCCGCTCGTTTTTGAACAAGCCTGCTTCGCGGATATTTTGAAGCTCTTGCTGAAGTGCCGGGCGTAGTTTGTCGAACATGATGTTGATATGGTTAGTTGGTTATGGTTGCTGTTTTTTTTAAGAAGCCAAGCTGTTGCCGAATGCCTTCCGCCGATCAATCATAAATTCACCTGAAACCCCAATGAAACGATTGCTTCCAGCGTGAAAAAGCTGTGCGAAGCGCGGCCTTCGCCTACGGTTAGAACGTCGCTGTAATCGGCGTAGGCTCCTTTCAGGCTTGCTTCCAAAAATCCATATTTCAGAAAATCGTACCGAAGCCCAAGGTCCAGGCCAACCACGTAACCGGCAATGTGGTAGCGGTTGTCGGTTTCCACGTTGAAGATAGCCACGTCCGATTTTGGGATCACGATCCCCGCCCCAACTTTCCCCAGCAGCCCCAACCAGTGGAGCCGGTTGCTCGATTTCAGCAGGTTCTGCCGCTTCAGGAAATTCACCATCCAGAAATTCGCGCCGTTGGTATGCTCGAACCGCAGGAACTGGTTGCTGAGAACCGTATCGGTGCTGACCCTTCTGCCACGAATCTCCCCCTCGATTCGGGCGGTTTGGTTTTGGGTCATCACATATTTCACATGGTCGAAGCAGATCTCGATGCCAAGATCGTTGGGATCATTGAAAAAATAGGCAAGCCGATACACGTACTGCGGCACGGAGAGATTGGAGAGGTTGGTCCCAACGATTTCCAGCCCTGGGCGGTCGTGCGCCTCAAGATTGTAAAGGGTGAAATCGTACTGGTCGGTTGTGTGGTCGCTGAAATGGATGGTGCTTCGGCTGAACCACGATTTGTTGTAGCCCCAAGCAAAACTTAGCGTCCCCCTCCCCTGCTCATTCTGCGAAGGGCAATCGCACAGTGTTGGAAGAACGGTGTCGGCCACGGAACGATCTTCGGTTGAGTCCTGAGTTGAATGTTGTGGGCGATCTTGACGGCTTTGAGCAAGAACCAGAACCGGAAACAGGAGCAGCACCAACAGGAAAAACCGCCCAATCAGTTGTTGAAAACGCATGGAGTAAGATGTAGAGTTTGGCGGCCCGTTGCGCACCGTGCGCAAAGTTAGCATTCGTTCCAGATTGCCAACGCCGCCACCAAAACCTTGTTTCGGTTTAAAGCCACGATGTAGATTGGCCGGCATGAACCAACTGGACGTAACAACCGCCCATTTTACGCTGCCAATGAGCGATGGCGAGCGGATCCACTGCACCGCCCGATTTCCCACCGAGCCGGTCCGCCCGCTTCCAGTGCTGCTTTTTTTTCATGGATTCAAGGGCTTTAAGGATTGGGGCGGATTTCCCTACGCCTGCCAGCGGCTTGCCGATGCCGACTTCTACGTTGTGAGCATCAATTTCACGCATAACGGTGTTGAAGGGAACGGGACGGAGTTCACGCGGCTGGATCGGTTTGCCAGCAACACCCACTCCCGCGAAGTCCGCGAAGCTGCCGAGGTGATTGATGCCGTTGCCGGGGGCGCAGTCCTGCCGGAATCGCACCTTCTTCTTCCTGGGCAGCTTGGGGTTATTGGCCACTCGCGCGGGGGGGGAACCGCGATTATCGCCGCTGCCGAACGGCCTTCGGTTGCTGCGGTTGCCGTCTGGGGGCCGGTAAGCACGTTCGACCGCTACACCCAGCAGCAGAAGCAACGCTGGAAGGATGCTGGTTTCATCGAGCTTCCCAATGCACGCACCGGGCAGACGATGCGGATAAACGCCGCATTCATGGATGACCTTGCCGAGCATGGCAACCGCCTGGATATTTGCGCCGCCGCAGCCCGGCTTCAACGCCCGTTGCTGGTGGTGCATGGGAACCAGGATCTTTCCGTTTCCCCCGACAATGGAGCGCGGATTGCCGCTGCGGCTTCGCCCGACCTTACCACGTATCTGCCGATACCGAACACCGGGCACACGTTTGGAACGGTCCACCCGTTTGCCGGAACCACGCTGGCGTTCGAGCAAGTGATTGATGCAACGGAAGGGTTTTTCCTTGAGCATCTTGTTCACTAAGCCCCTTTCCATTCTCCGCTGGCTGATTATTTTGGCCATTGCTCCATTCGGCTTGCGAAGGCTTTTTGGCCATCCCCTGCCTTGACAACTCCATATCCAACACAACTGCACACGATAACCGTTGCTACCAACCCCCTTTACCATGATGATGAACCGGACGCTGCCGATACGTGGCCTATCGTTGTTGCTGGCCTGCGTTGTTTCCCTTTCCGTTTTTCCCGCCGCACCTCCACTTGCCTCGCAAAGCCTTCCCCCCTATGTGATGCGGGCGATTGACACCTCGCTCTCGGCAATCTTGATGACCCGCGACGACATGAAGCTCCGCTGGGACCGCGTCCCCGACGACCGCCACCGGCTCAGCTTGGTGAAACGGATGTTCGAGCAACCCCTGATCTGCTTTGCGCTAGCCGATACGCTGGGGAACGTTGCCGAAAAAGGGCTGGAAGAGCCCGCACTTCTTTTCAAGCAATTCGCAGCAATGCTTGATTTGAAAGATGACCTGTTCAGCAACCCCCGGCTATCGGTAACGGACCGGGAGCTCCGTTCCTTCGCAAAAGTTGATCTGGATTCCGTTGACTTTGCCCCCGCCTTCATCCTTCGCCGATTCCTGACGCTGACCCTGGCGGCCGACGTGCAGATGTACAACGCCCGCACCGCACTGATAGAGGAGCGGCTGCAAGGATTGGTCAGCTACTGCGACTCGCTGGTGCTGCAATCCGAAGGGGGCGGGGAAGCAACGCCGGTGGAGATGCGGATGGCCGAACGCTACGGGCTGGCGCGGGCAAAACGGTTTTTCAACACCGACGCTGCCGACATTGATTACGCGCAGTTCATCAGCCCCGGCGCAAACTTGTTTATCAGCGGGTTGGAGTTTGCGCGGAACATCGCGCCCGAGGTTGAGAAGCTGAAGGATTCCGTGAAAACCCGAATCTGGAACACACGGCTTGGAAGGGTGGCGATTGGCGGCCCAGGCGATGATGTTTACACCGGAAACTTCTACTGCATCATTGATGTTGGCGGGAACGACGTGTATAAACCAAGCCCGCGCACAAAGGAGAAAGCCGCCGACCGTGGCGTTTCGCTGGTGGTGGATTTTAGCGGGAACGACAGCTACATCGGCGGAGATTTTGACTTTGGCGGAACCTTGTTCGGGGCATCGGTGCTGATAGATATGAAAGGGGACGACAGCTACTCCGCAGGGAACTTTGCGCTTGGAGCCGGATACTTCGGCACGGGGGTTTTATACGATGCCGAAGGAAGCGACCGCTACGTTGGCGGAACAGCGGTGGAAGGCGCGGGGCTGTTCGGGATTGGCTTGCTGATTGACCAGGCCGGCAACGATGTCTATCAGGCTCACCTCTGCTCGCAAGGGTTTGGCTACACCCGTGGCGTTGGCGGAATTATTGACCGCGCCGGAAACGACAGCTACATCGCCAACAGCCCCTACACCGATTTCCTTCGCTACGACGACCACTACGAAACCTTCTGCCAGGGAGCCGCGCTTGGAAGCCGCCCGGTGGCTTCGGCCGGCTACGGATTCATTACTGATCTTGCCGGAAGCGACAACTATACCGCCGACATTTTTGGGCAAGGGACCGCCTACTGGTTCGGCTACGGCGCAATCGTTGACCGCAAAGGGAACGACCGCTACAACGCCTTCCAATACTCGCAAGGGGCCGGCGTGCACTTTGCCCATGGCGTGGTGCTGGACAACGCCGGCGACGACAACTACGTCTCGCACGGGGTCTCGCAAGGGTGCGGCCACGACGTTGGCTTTGGCGGGTTGTACGACGTGAAAGGGGATGACAACTATGTGGTGGAATCCCTTTCGCAAGGGGGCGGGAACGCCAACGCTATCTCGCTGTTCATTGACGGCGCGGGGGAAGATGGCTACATCGCCCGCCGCGACAACACCATGGGCTACAGCGATTTGCGGAACTGGTTCGGCATGATCGGCATCTTCCTGGACCTTGATGGCCACGACTTCTTCGGCAGCGCGAAAGGGAAGAACGACACCCTTTGGACCGGCAGCTTCTACGGTGCAGGGCTTGACGGAAATTTCAAACCGAAGGAGAGCGAGCCAGGCGCGCCGGTTGAGGAGAAAAAGCCGGAGAAGACCAAAGAGGAGATCGAAAAAGAATTGTCCGATGATCTTCCCACGCTCTTCATCCAGGCCTCCACCGCGCCGCAGAAATACCAATACATGGTTGGCCCCGCCCGCCAGAAAATCATTGACCGCGCCGACTCATCCATCCCCTTCCTGATGGAGATGCTCAACACCGAACTCCCCCGCGAGGCACTGGCCCTGCGCGACTACATCCTCCCGAAAATCGGGCGCAGACTTACGCCGCAGTTGATTGATACGCTCCGGTTTGGCTCGCCATCGCGCCAGGGGTTGGCGATGTACGTGTTGGGTGAGATGAAGGACAGCACCGCAGCAATCGCGCTTGGGCGGAAGCTGGTGGACTCCACCAACTGGCGGATACGCGCCACCGCCGCCGAAGCCTTGCTAAAAATGAAAGCCGACACCGCACGCCCCTACTTGATCCGTGCGCTGGGCGACACCGTCGAAATCGTTCGCGGGCGCGCGGCGCGGGCATTGGTGAACATTGCCGACAGCACCGAGCTACAAACCCTGATCCTTCCGCTAACGAACGACCCCAGCCAGATTGTCCGCTACCAAATTCAAATTGGGCTGGGGATGCGAGCAATTGATAGCATTGCCCCCTTCCTTGCCGATGCCTTGCTGCGCCAACGCCACGGATACACCCACGACCTGCTTAGCCCCCTTGCCGCAAAAATCACCCTGCCGGTGCAACGCAAACGCCTTGTTGACGGCTTGCTTGCCGACCCCAACGCCACCTACCGCGTTGAAGGCGCGCGCCTTGCTATCGGCTGGAAAGACTTGGAGCTTCTGGAACGGGTGACAAAGCTGAAGAAGGAGGAGAAAAATTCGGCGGTGTTGTTCGAGATTTACCGGGCGATTGACCTGCAAAAAACCTTGAAAGAGGAAGCGAAAAAAGAAGCAAAGGAGGAGAAGAAGCACAAGGGAAAGGAGAGCACGGTTGAAGCCACAACCGACGCAGCCACCGACACCGCGACCTCCACAAGCGAGGGGAAGAAAAAAACGGGAAAGAAATCGAAGTCCAAAAAGAAGAAGTGAGGGAATCAACGGCCTATCGGAAAAAGGTGGGGGGGGAGAGATAGAGGAGAATCCTTTCTCTCTCTCCCCCCACTTTCTTGCCAAGCCACAATGGAAGGAATCTACTTCACCACCATCACCCCGCCCGATCCTACCTCCATTCCTGCTCCATCTATCACTCGAACACGGTAGCTTCCGCTTGATAAGCCCTCCGTGCGGACACCCACCAATCGCTCCCCAACGATCCCTGCACCAACCTCACGGCGCAGCACCACGCGACCAAACAGATCCACCACCTCTATCCTATCCTCACCCCTCCCCGATGATACATACTCCACCACAAACTCATCCCGTGAAGGGTTCGGCCAGATACCTACGCCACGCACTCCCTTCGCTTCTGCTTCAGCACCCGTTGCCACTGTGCTGAACTGAACCATCGGCCTCTGCAAGCCGCTGTAGCTGTCGTTCAGCAGGGTGCTCCCCAGCGTCTTCCGCTTCTCCATCCCAGTTAGAAGCAGCGTGTAGGTGGAATCGTACGGCAATATCCCCGGCTCTCGAACAACACCTTCCCTCCTCCGGCTTGCAAGCACCGCACCGTTACCGGGCCACCCGATACCTCGATATACTCGCTATGCCCCTTGAACCCTACTCCTTGAACCGTTCGTTCCTCCCCATCGCTGAATTTCATGGACAGGTCCACACTCCCTACATCGGGAATTGTGTGGAATAACCGAAACCGAACCTTCCCGGGTGCAGGGCGGTTGTTCCAGTTGGTTGGTAGGATTACTGTGCTGACATTGCTATCCATCCCGGTGCCCACTAAAAACAACGTGTAGAGTGTGTCGGTACGAACATTGACCGTGTCGTACAGCAGTTGGAATTGCTCGGGGGGACCATCAAGTCCAACGTACGTCTGGGTGATTGTGGGGCCTAATAAATCATCTATAACTCCTGTTGCTCCAAGAAATTGAGCACCCTGATTCCAGTATGCAATAAGAGAACGAATGAATCGGCGACCACTCGCATCTCCTGTAAATTCATCTGGCACACAATCCACATACCGCATACCACCATCCCCTTGATTCGCATACCGTTGCTTCTCCACCGGGCGTTGCTCCAACGTATCGCTATCATGCACCATATAGAACCCAAGCGTGTTCTCCGCTACTGTTCCAACAATTACCATCGTCAGCACTTGCGGTCCAATGTACTGGCCCGTGAAATAAATATTCGTCGGTTGATTATCTATCAATAGCGTTGACGTTATTCGCGTCTCCTGCTGTAAAAAATACGCTAATTCTCCATTAATTCCCCGACGCGCAAACCACAGTTGTGACGCAAACACATTTTTCTCGTTAGGATCACGACCCATTAATCGAACCTCGCCTAATTTCGGCGAAGCGTGAAATACCCCAATAATTAAATTATTAAACTCCTTATACACTGGCGTTAATGTCCGGCCAAATGTTATCCCCCGCAACGTATCCCCCGGTGTTCGCACCGCATAGAGGGTAAAGGCCGAATCCGATGTCACCATCACCTCTTCGGTAAAGATCGCTTCACTTTTCGGTGCACCCGATGCTACGGCAATGACCCTATGACTTCCAACGGAAATTGGCACTGACGCTGATGCGTCGGCAAATCTCAGTCCGCTTGCAAACGGTGTTGCTTCGTCGTCAACATAAAAATCTAATTTCTCCGCAGGGGCGTTCTCCATGAAGTTCGCCACTCGTAACCGAGGTATTATTGCTTGGCTGTATGCGTTCTGGTCGGCCATTACTATGGCAACAAGCATCATCGCGATGGTGTATAGGACTTTCATCTACTGGCTCCTGCTAAGGTTTATGGTGAATATGGCGTACTCTCCCCCCCCCCTCACCATACCCTTGTGATGGTATCATCACAAGGGTATGGCAGGAGAAGCGATGATCTATTAGCGTAAATCAAACTCCGTGGCTGGTAATGGCTGTGCACCCATTGATGGTTGCGATCCGCCATCACCGTTAATTTTCAACACTCCGGTTCCATCGCCTTTCATTTTCGTAACCGCAATATCCTTCCCAGCAATTGCCGTGCGGCGGTATCCTCACCAGGCTTCTCATCTACTTCACCACCATCACCCCACCCGATCCTACCTCCATTCCTGCTCCATCTATCACTCGAACACGGTAGCTTCCGCTTGATAAGCCCTCCGTGCGGACACCCACCAATCGCTCCCCAACGATCCCTGCACCAACCTCACGGCGCAGCACCACGCGACCAAACAGATCCACCACCTCTATCCTATCCTCACCCCTCCCCGATGATACATACTCCACCACAAACTCATCCCGTGAAGGGTTCGGCCAGATACCTACGCCACGCACCCCCTTCACTTCTGCTTCAGCACCCGTTGCCACTGTGCTGAACTGAACCATCGGCCTCTGCAAGCCGCTGTAGCTGTCGTTCAGCAGGGTGCTCCCCAGCGTCTTCCGCTTCTCCATCCCAGTTAGAAGCAGCGTGTAGGTGGAATCGTACGGCAATATCCCCCGGCTCTCGAACAACACCTTCCCTCCTCCGGCTTGCAAGCACCGCACCGTTACCGGGCCACCCGATACCTCGATATACTCGCTATGCCCCTTGAACCCTACTCCTTGAACCATTCGTTCCTCCCCATCGCTGAATTTCATGGACAGTTCACACTCCCTACATCGGGAATTGTGTGGAATAACCGAAACCGAACCTTCCCGGGTGCAGGGCGGTTGTTCCAGTTGGTTGGTAGGATTACTGTGCTGACATTGCTATCCATCCCGGTGCCCACTAAAAACAACGTGTAGAGTGTGTCGGTACGAACATTGACCGTGTCGTACAGAAGTTGGAATTGCTCGGCAGGGCCATCAAGTCCAACGTAGGTTTGCGTAATGGTCGGTCCTAATAGATCATCTACCACTGTTGTTGCTCCAAGAAATTGGGCAGTCTCGCGATTCCAGTATGCAATAGAAGTGCTGATAAATCTACGCCCAGCCGCATCTCCTGTAAATTCATCTGGCACACAATCCACATACCGCATACCACCATCCCCTTGATAGGCGTAGCGTTGCTTATGTATCGGACGTTGCTCTCCTGTATCACTATCATGTAGCGTATAAATAGCAAGGTTGTTTGTAGCCGGTGATCCTGTAATAATGAACGTCACTACTTGTTCTCCTATAAATTGATCAGTAAAAATATTTGCATTTGAGATTTTATCGCCTGATAATGTTGAACGTAATAATCCCTCTGTGACTAACGATGAGGGAGTGCCACCAGCTAATCCTTTTTTTCCAAATGTCCAATCAGGTACAACAAATAGTGGATTACCGTTGGCAGAGAGTGACCGACAAGACACCGTTCCTAATGTTGGCGATAGATGCATAAATCCGACACGTACTCTCCTATTTCCATTGACCTTGTTGATATTCGCGTAGCTACCAATTATTCCTTTAATCGTATCCCCCGGTGTTCGCACCGCATAGAGGGTAAAGGCCGAGTCCGATGTCACCATCACCTCTTCGGTAAAGATCGCTTCACTTTTCGGTGCACCCGATGCTACGGCAATGACCCTATGACTTCCAACGGAAATTGGCACTGACGCTGATGCATCAGCAAATCTCAGTCCGCTTGCAAACGGTGTTGCTTCGTCGTCAACATAAAAATCTAATTTCTCCGCAGGGGCGTTCTCCATGAAGTTCGCCACTCGTAACCGGGGTATCATTGCCTGGCTGTATGCGTTCTGGTCGGCCATTACTATGCCAACAAGCATCATCGCGATGGTGTATAGGACTTTCATCTACTGGCTCCTGCTAAGGTTTATGGTGAATATGGCGTACTCTCTCTCTCCCCCCTCACCATACCCTTGTGATGGTATCATCACAAGGGTATGGCAGGAGAAGCGATGATCTATTAGCGTAAATCAAACTCCGTGGCTGGTAATGGCTGTGCACCCATTGATGGTTGCGATCCGCCATCACCGTTAATTTTCAACACTCCGGTTCCATCGCCTTTCATTTTCGTAACCGCAATATCCTTCCCAGCAATTGCCGTGCGGCGGTATCCCCCAAGGCTTCTCATCTACTTCACCACCATCACCCCACCCGATCCTACCTCCATTCCTGCTCCATCTATCACTCGAACACGGTAGCTTCCGCTTGATAAGCCCTCCGTGCGGATACCCACCAATCGCTCCCCAACGATCCCTGCACCAACCTCACGGCGCAGCACCACGCGACCAAACAAATCCACCACCTCTATCCTATCCTCACCCCTCCCCGATGATACATACCCCACCGCAAACTCATCCCGCGAAGGGTTCGGGAAAATCTTCATACTGGAGGTTTGCTCTTGCTGCTCTTTAATTCCTACTGTTGCTGTAAATAACGGGATCGGAAGCTGCGCGTTCATATCCAGATCACTTAAACGATTGATCCCCATAGAACTATTTTTGACTATCCCGCTGATGATTAGCGTATAGACTGAATCTTCATCTATCCTACCACTACTCCAAAGTAACTGCTGGTTGCTTCCTGCACGACTTACACGTACTTCTATGACTCCAGCGGTACTCTCTTCATAGTCAACCCACGCTTGATATTCAAGATCAAGAATCTGACGGATACTACCATCTGCATACCGCAACTCAACATCTACTCTACCAAGGTCAGCCCCAGCATGGAGTAGGCGCACCCATGATTTTCCTGCTGACGGGCGTGCTGTTAATGAGCTATGCAGAATCACCTGAGTTGCCGAGGAGTCCTTTGCTGTTCCAACGAGGTAGTAGGTGTACAGCGTATCCTTATTCACCATGATTGTATCGTCTAATCGCTGTAACTCCCTGGTTGGGATCCCTTCATATATCCTGCTTCGTACCCGCAATAGACCTAAAAAATCATCTGAAACTTGCATAGCCTCTCGAAAAACTCCGCTTACATTTGGTGCAGTGCTGGCTCCCGCTCCCCCTCCAAAATTTGGAGCTGCTTCTTCTTGGGTGCGGTTAAGAATATCTGGTGTTAAGATCACGAATCGAACCGCCCCATCTTCTTCGCCTCGGCGGCGTTGCTTCTTCACTGGGCGTTGCTCAGTTGTGTCTAACTCCGCTAACTCATAGACTGCTAACGAGGTATCGGTTGCTGCACCCGTAACAATAAACGTCAAGATCGGTCCCCCTAAATACTGTGTGCTAAACTTGTTGAACTCCTTAATCTTCGTTGGATCTATATCCGTTTCGATCTTTCCTTCGGGTACTGGATACCGCCGCCACTCACCACTTGCTCTACTGGCAAACGTGTAGGTTTGAGCGGATCCATCTCCTCCCCAATTTTTGAAATCAATATGTGCCTTACCAAGTCGGGGAGCAAGGTGGAGCATATAGATCAGCACGGTTCGTTCTGGGTATGGTTCCGATAGCCATCGCGCCATCACAATTCCACGCAACGTATCGCCGGGGGTGCGGGCGGCATAGACCACATAGGATGAATCTGATGTCGTGATGAAGGACTCATCAAACAATGCTTGTTGCGGAGTTCCCCCGGTAGCAACTACCCGTACCCGATGTTCTCCTACACTGATCGGTAATGCTCTGGAGGCTTCAGCAAACCGGAGGTTTGTTGCAATCGGCGTTGATTCATCATCTAGGTAAATGTCTATCCCTTCGACTGGGGAGCGTTCTATAAAGTTGGCAACACGCAAACGTGAGGGGTTTGATTGACCTATAGCTGTGTTGCTTACGCACCATAGGCATAATGAAAGGGCTATGCCATTGATTACTGTCCAGGTTCTCATCGGTTCTTCTCCTGTATAATTGAGTACTTGGTGGGACTGTTTACAGCACTGCGGCTACAGGAGCGGTGAGTCCCTCTCATTTCTGAGAAGAACACCACCGCACTATAGCCTACAGTCTAAGGTTATCGAAGATCAATCGTTGGCTGTTGGGTCGAAGGCTGCCGAAGGATAGCCGGGGGCTGAGATGGCCCCTTGGTCTTTAAGATGGCCGTTCCATCCCCCTTTAGTTTTGTAATAGCGATATCCATTCCAGCAATTGCCCTGCGGCGGTATGGACCATTGCCAATAGGGAAATCAGCACTTAATGTTGAGCTACTGGTGTAAAGTGTATTTGTAGCATCAACAACAATTCCGCCACGAGGTGGGGTTGAAGGCGCACCGGTTCCACTCCCAATAGCATCCTGAGCAGTGCCTCCTAAATACCCGGACCAAATTGGGATACCAGCTCCTGCCGGAGGAGGGGCCGCATTGCATGGAGTAAATGGTGCTGGTGCTGGTGTCCCATTAAGTTTGGCAAGGAAGCCATCGCTACCTCCTCCCTGATAGGTCTTCTGTAAAGTTGCGGCACCAACAACAGGGAAGTTGGGGCTACTGGTAGAACCACCAATCAACAAGTCATTATTGGCATCGACAGCAATCGCATAACCGAAATCAATTCCGGCACCACCATAGTAAGTTGCCCAGAACCGGTCCCATAATGCCGGAGTTTGTGGCTGATGATTGAATTTCACGATGAAAGCATCGTAGATCAGGAAACTCCCTTGCGTTGATTGATAGGCTCGTGATTCATTCGGAAACATGGGATTATTGCACGAGGTGGGGAAATCGAAGGATTCTGTTCCGCCGATAAATGCAATGTTTCCAGAACCATCAATCACTACATCCTCCGCTTTATCATCATCGTGGCCACCATAATAGGTAGCATAGCGGAGGATCGGTGATGGTAGAGTAATAGGGGGATTTCCTGGCACATCGGTAAAGATTGCAAACCAGGCATCAACTTTTCCAATCAAGATTGGGAATAGGCTGTTACCTGCCATTGGAAGATCAAGCACTGACTCTGTTTGCCCCACGACCGCAATAATTTCTTGCTGTCCTTCGGGTTGTTGGAAGTCAACGGTTTTCACATGAATTCCGTTCCCTTGATCGTCTTGGCTCCCGCCATAATATGATGCCCAAATTCGATTTCCGGTTGGATAGTATCGGGCAATGAATCCGTCGCTTGCTGTTGTCGAATTTCCGCGATTGAGAACATTGCCAGGAGTTCCAGGAGGGCCAAAAGGAACAACACCTGGTAGGTTCCCGCTACGTGTGATCCCAGTAATCAGGATATCCTCCTGTTTGCCACTTAGCCGACTCTTTCCGATAGCAACGCTATAGACTGCATCAAGCCCGGCTCCGCCATAGTAGGTGGCCCATCGAATGCTACCGCATACATCCAGTTTCAGCACAAAGCCATCTGTTGATCCACCTCCATAGATTGTTTGCAGAGGTGGCGTAACAGGAAGAACGTTAGGCCAAATGTTGTTGGTACTTGTTTCCCCAACGACAACAATATCATTGTTGGCATCAACCGCAACACTATGGGCAAACTCTGTTCCTGATCCACCAAAAACCGCAGTCCAACGTACTCGTCCTTCAGGATCAATCTTTGCAATGATGGCATCAAAACCACCAGAGTTTCCTAATCCAATTTGCCGCGGTAAATCGCTACAGATTGAATACCCTGTAATGATAGTGTTACCGACGTTGTCCAATGCAATATCAGTAGTATAGTCATCAGGGTTACCTGATGGGGATGCACTACTTCCTCCACCATAATAGGTTGAGAGTTCCGGCTCGTAGTCACGATGGAATTTAGAAACGAAGGCATCTCCATCACCATCATTATAGCTCTCATCAAATGAGCCAGCAGTAACAGGGAAATCGGAGCTGGTTGTTACCCCGGTGGCTACTACATCACCAACCATATCTACAGCTACATCGGTATGTTTAACTGTTAGATATTGAACCTCATCCCCGCTTCCACCAGTAAATGTTCGAGAGAGAGCTTTACCAGCAGAGTTCAAAGTGAAGATGATAACATCCATGTTGATCCCACTAGTTTTGCTTCCTTGCGTAACTGGGGCTGTTGGGAAGTTTGGTGAGTTTGTTCCACCAACTGCTACTACGCTATTAAAAGGATCAATAGCTACACCCAAGAAATAATCAGGAGTTGATCCTCCCAAATATGTTCCCCACACAGCCGACGCAGCAGTGGAACCATTCAGTTTTACAACAAATCCGTCTGGTGAACCACCCCCTCCTGATTTTGTTTTTTGATGTGCGTTCGTACTGACAGGAAAATTTGTGCTAAAGGTTTCCCCTACCAGAACAACATCCCCATTTCTATCAAGCGCAACATCGTAGGCTCCATCCGAGCCGCTGCCTCCATAGAGTGTTGCCCATTTTCTCCCTCCCAAATCATTGCCGTTCGCTTCTAACCCAAATTTTACGGCAAACGCATCGCGTGGCCCAGCAAGGGTAGTCTGAACAACTCCTGTGGTTAATCCGATATTACTACTGCGGGTTTCGCCAGCAACAACCATTGTGCCGTTGTCGTCCATGTCAACGCCATGGAGGATGTCATCGTTGGTTCCTCCATAATAGGTTGACCAAAGTAATGTTCTGGAGACCGTGGTTGTTCCCGAACGATTAAATTTGGCAACAAACCCATCCTTGCCACCGCCTCTACCTGATTGTACACCGGCAACGCTTGCCACAGGAATATTCCCTCCCGGACTTGTTTCACCAACGATGGTAATAGTGCCGTTCCCTGCAACGGCAATGCCATATCCGCGATCAGCACCAGTGCTGCCAAAGTATGATGCCCATAAGCGATCCCCATCTGGTGAAAATTCTGCGATAAAGGCATCAAAACCTCCGGCAAGCGAGTACTTGACACCATCTCCTGCTGTTCCCAACTCTGTACTTTCGGTATTGCCAACGATAACGATATTGCCAGCATCATCAACGCCAACATCGTACCCAGCATCTTCTTTAGTGCCGCCGTATTGGGTAATCCAAAGCCGTTCACCTTGTGGCGAGAATTTTGCAACAAAGGCATCGTTTTGTGGATAGATACCAACATAGTCTTCTTGGTAAGCACCGGGCGTTGTTGGAAAATCGCCACTACAGGTAAATCCTGTGACAATCACATTGCCGTCACGGTCGGTGGTAATACCAGTTCCGACATCTAAGGAATTTCCACCGAGGTACGTGCTCCAATCATCTCCTTGTTCGCCAAACCGTACAACAAAAAGATCAGAAGCGGTTCCACTCAGTGTCGGCTGAAAAGAACCGACTGTCGTTGGAAAATCTTTGCTGTCAGTTTCTCCTACCATCACTATTACATCATCGCGTATAGCCAGTGCAGTGCCAAAATCTTCACCACAGCCACCAAAGTATGTTCCCCAATCCAATACTACGTTAGTGGAATTATGAGAAAGTTGGACAAGGAACGCATCAGCAGTTCCCACAGCACCTGCATTTTTAGTTTGCACAACTCCAGCTCCTGAAGTTGGAAAATCTTGACTATTTGTCCAACCAGCCAGCCATAATTTTCCTTGAGCATCAATTACTGGGTCAAAGCCAATCTCCGCACCACTTCCGCCCAAATATGTTGACCACTTTAAGTGCTGTGAATTCTGATTCGCTTGAATTGTGGTGATGTCTCCAACCAGTTTTGTGACAAACGCGTCACGATCACCCTTTAGCGTGGTTTGCCCTGTTATCGCCTGCTTCGTTGGGAAATCAGTAGATGCTGTAAATCCCGTAGCAATGACATCACCTCCGTCAAAAATCACTCCATACCCAATATCCCAATTATCGCCGCCCAAATAGCTTGTCCATTGTAAGGTAGGATTTCCTGTATTTGGGTTATCGAACATTGCAACAAAAGCACTGATACCAGAAACATTTGTTGTCTGATATACTTTTGTTGGCTCTCCTAATGGAATATCTGAGCTTGAGGTCCAGCCCGTAATAACGATTCGATTAGCAGTCGCAGCAATGTCATAGCTCTCTTCCGTAATACTACCTGATTCAATGCTTTCGTATCCAGTGCCGCCATAATATGTTCCCCATGTACGTGCTCCTGATGGAGTAAATTTGGCAACGTACATATCAATATCCCAAGTAGGGTCTAGATCATTTTTAAGACTCTGGTTCTGATCGGTTGAGATATTGTACGTGCTTCCAGTAAACCCTGTAATTACTGGGTTACCACTATAATCAAGTGCCAACCCATAAGCATCATCCGGTTGAGGGCCTCCATAGAGACTTGCCCAAATCTTCCCTCCATTACCATTTAACTTCATCAAAAATGCGTCACGATCTGGCTGTCCCCCAGGAAGTTCTCCTGGCTTTGCTCCGGTGCGTGCTGTTTGATGTGCTGAACCACCACCCACTGGAAACTCAGCAGTCCCATCAGCAGGACGATCGGTATGCCCAGCTAAGTAAATTTCATTACTGCTGTTGATTGCGATACCATGTATCCAATCTTCTTGTGAACCGCCAATATATGTAGCCCAAATTCTCCCCCCGATTGCATTCATTTTGACAATAGCAACATCTGTAATTCCTTTATTCGTTGACTGTAACGCCCCTGCGCTTACTGGGAAATCTGTGCTTACGGTGTTCCCGCCAAAAACTACGTTGCCATTTCCATCAATGGCGCAAACCCCTCCTTCATACTCTTCATCGCTTCCGCTTCCACCGTAGAGCGTTGCCCACAGCACGTCGGGGTCAATCACCAATGTTTTGGAGTGGTCGTAAGCATCAACGCCAAACCGTACCGTGTTTTCCTTCAGGATAAACCGGCTTTCTACTGGTTCAGCGGCTTCATTTCCGGTGAGCGGATTCGCGGTCTGGTAGGTTACAGGGGCTTCTTCGACGATGTACCCCAAAGGATTTTCAACTCGCAGGCTTCCATCGCCCATCGCCGTTGCTGTTCCACCGTTATAACGGAGTTGAATATCCCCAACATCCCCACCCGGATGCACGATGAACTCGTATTTCATCCGTTTTCCAGACGTGCGCAGCCGTAGGTCAATCTGTGGATAAATACCATGATACACCACCGTCCGGAACGTGCGGACGTTCTGCACCGATTTCCCTGCCACGTAGTAATTCCGCGTTTCAATGGCTGTATCCGTTGCCGTAACTGTTGGATTGGCCGCACCCCCCACTACCTCCATATCCATTCTCCAAACCTTTACGTTTTCCGTTGCCGAATGCGTGTGGTTGTGATGGGACAACTCCTGTTTGGCACTGTCTTCCTTACTATCCTTTGCTTGCTCATGCTGGGTAAACACGTAACTGATACGCCCAGCATCAAGGTAAAGCCGCAGGTTCCCAGCTTCCGCAGTGAAGTCAATATCGGAGCGAATAGTGCCATGGTCGTCCTTCACTTGGCCGCTGTTTTGAACAAACAGCAGTTCTTTCTTTTGTGCAAAGTCGCGAGCTTTATTCATCATCTCCTCCTTTGTTCCTCGGTTCGATACTGGCACTACCGGAACAGCAGTTTCAGCATCGGTGATATGGGTTTCTGGAGTTTTGGTATCGTTGCTGAGCAACCACCATCCGGTTGCTATTGCTGTCAAAAGTGCGGTTGCCACCGCAGCGCGGCGTGTTGTTTTGTGAATCTTCATAGGTTATGTCCCTCCCGAGAAGCAGATACCGTTGCATGGATCCGCTTCCCAGTTGTACTTTAGGTTCAATTGTTAGTGTTGGATTTGCTATCAACGAACTCCGCATGGGACCATTTCTGGCTCCATAGGGATAGACTGAATGTTCCGAAGGTCTTAACGAATGCGCTGCAACGCAGACGTTTCCATTGCTTCATCGGCAAAAGGCTTCTTGGTGCAGGTGGCTTGAACTATGGAGCCATTGTTATACCCTCCTTTGTGGATGTGCTTGGTGCATAAATGTTGGTGCAGACAAAATCGTAGGACGGTGGCAGAGGTCGGGGGCGGACGATGATCCGCTATCTATACTTGGGAAGCAGCCCCCCCTGAAAAAACAGGTGGTAATAGGGAGGGGATTAAGTACCGAGTACCGAGTACCGAGTACCGAGTACCGAGTACCGAGTACCGAGTACCGAGTACCGAGTACCGAGTATCCGCTTCGAAAATCGTTAGAGATCTGTGGAGAGTGTTCATAGGGCTGCTGAATACTTGAGGATAGCGTTACCCGCTGCAGAATGAACCGCATTCCAACAATTGCGATGGAAATGCTTGGGCTGAACTTACAACAGAAGAAGCCTGTAAGCAAGGTCGAAAGGGAAATTTGAAGAAGATTTTTTAACAGGTTATGGTGATTGATAGAACTCATCGGAAAAAGGTGGGGGGAGAGAGATTGAGGAGAACCTTCTCCCCCGCTCCCAAATTTCACACGCCCCACTGTTTGATCTTTCTCATTTGGGCGTATCTTTGCCGCCGACATTTTCATTGATGGGATGGACGTTCCTGCCCTCCTTCCCTTCAATCCACAAACCTCTCCGAACATCCGCATGACGATTGATCCGGCATTCGCACAACAACTTGCTGAAGGTATCGAAGCCAGCACCAGCCCACATTGCCCGGCGTGTGGCCGCCCGGGTTGGAAAATCATTGCCCGCGTGTACGAAGCCCGCGAGTTTATGGGGGCCGCCACCCCCGATCCCGCAACCGTTGATGTGATCCATCAACTCCCCCGAATCTGCGACAACTGCGGTTTCATCTCTTGGTTCCGCATCCAGCTTAGCGCGCCTGCCGAAGGCTAACGCGCACCGGCCCGGCCCGGTGAACTCAGTTTGCGTTTTTTGGGCAGATTAGCCAATTCTTTACTCTCCCGCCATTTTTGGCTTGCACTGAATCACTAATTTCGGCGCATGGAACTTCAACTGATTGACTTTCTCAATCATGGCATCCTTCCATTTGTGGGCCGCTCGGCAGAAGTTGAGCGGGTCATGGGGCTGTGGCGTGGAAGCAGTGAGTTCCACCGCCTTCGCGCCATGCTGATATCGGGGGAGTCGGGGATTGGGAAAAGCCGATTGATTGAAGAGATCACCCCTCGCATCTCGCAGCAAGGGGGTGCGGTGTTGCACACCAAGCTCTATCCTGAATCCTCCACCTCCATTGCCTCGCTGCAGGCACGCGCGCTCCGTTTCCTGAACACCCGCCGCGGGCTGATGGTGGATGAACCGGAAGAAAAACTCCTTTCGGTCATCTCCTCCCTTCGCCGCCTTACCCGGCTGCGCCCCACCCTGCTGATTATCGAGGACATCCACCTGCTGAACACCGAAACCACCAGCGAGCTGGCGATGATGCTGGAGGCAATCAGCGACGAGCAATTGTCGGTGCTTTGCTTGGCGCGCCCGGTGGAGCTAAGCGTGCGGGGAATTTTGGAACGCTACTTGGTGGATGAGATTGAACTGAAAGGGCTGAACAGCGATGAGATTGCCACCATCTGGGAGCAGCTGTTTGGGCTGACCCCGCCGCCAGAAATTTTGCATCAGGTCCAAAGTGCCACCATCGGCAACCCGCTGGCGTTGCGTTCGGCACTGCGCGGGGTTGTCAAGTCCGGCGCATTGACCCACGACCCGCTTAGCAACACGTGGCGGACCACCATCGCTGCCGATGCCTTTGGGCAGATTGTCCAGCGGAACGTTCGGGTGCTCTCCGAAGGGTTGGCGGCGCACCTTACCCCAGATGCACGGCAGGCCGCCGTGAAGATCGCCGCGTTGGGCGAGGTCTTCTCCCGCGAGGCCGCCTGGGCCGTCAGCGACAACAACGATAGCATGATTGAATCGCTGGGATTTCGGGGGATCATCATTGCCTCCAACACCCCGGTTGCCCCCATCAGCGGTGCGGCAAGCGGGCTTCCGGTGATGGCCTTTGCCCACACGATCCTCCATAACCATCTTATCCGGCAAGGAAGCCACGATGTTCAACGGCTGATCCAGATTATTGCCTCGGATATCCCACTCTACTCGGTTGTTCCATTCCAGCTGATTAGCGAATCGGCAATCGCCCCCACCCTTTCGCCGGAAGAAGCCTACCGCGCCGTGATGCGTGCCATTGAGGTAAGCTGCCTGCTGGATGCAAGCTCCGACTGGCGATTGGCAATGGCCCCGTGGCGCGCCGCGCAAGCAATCAAGGAAGCCTACCAACCGGTTTGGAGCAAGCTGCAGGACCTTACCCTTTCTGCCGAACTCCTATCGGCACGGCTGATGCTGCTTCGCCGCACCGAAAGCCATGATGAGTACGAGCGGTTGGTGATGGAACTGCTGCAACTCACCAACGAGCCAGCCCCCGACCCGATACTGGAATACCGCTTGCTGGCGTTCACCTACTTGCACTCCTTGGGCCGGCGGAAGGATACGCACCTTTGCCACCAGGCTTGGGGATTTTCCCGTTCGTTTGTGGAGCGGCACCCGCAGCTTCGCTACACGCCACGCTACATCAGCTACTTGGATTCGGCGGCCCGGTCCATGCTCTACATGGGGGAGTTCGAGACGCTGCGCCAGATCGAGCGGGAGCTGTCGGAGCTTGCCGCAAGCCCCCACGTTACCGACGATTATCGCTACCTGGCCAAGCATAAAGTCGCCGTCCATTTCTTGGATATGTTCGACACCGAGGAGGAACTGCAGGAGCGGCTGAAGCTCCTTGCCGACCTTGAAGCCCACAGCGATGAACGGAAGATGAGCTTCCTGATTTTCAAGCTGGGGTTCCTTGTGGACATTGGCCAGATGGAGGACGCGCTCAGGACCTCCGCCGAAGCATTGCAGCTTTTCCGCGAGCGTGGCCTTACCCACAACCTGTTCTACGGGTCGCTGAACCGCTTGTGCGCCGTGGCCGCGTTGGGGGCGGAGCTACCCACCGTGGAAGCGGAAATGATGCGCCTGTGCGGCGAAGCTCCCCGCGACATCAGCCACCGGTTCCAAACGTTTGCCGAAGCGGCGTTGGTTGAGCTTGGGTTGCTGCACGGGGATCGCCAATGGCTGCGCCAAGCCATTGCCCAGCGGCGGTTGCGGCTTGATTCCTTGCGACCCGAATCGCAAGCACTGCTGCGGCTGGAGGAAGGGGTGGAATGCGAAACTTTATCAACAAGCATCCACCTTACCTCCCCAAGGCTGAAACCGTTGCTGGAAACCTGGATCAACCCCCAGCTTCCCGATTCCGGCACTGCCGAGACGATGGCCCGATCCGCACTTCGCGCCCCAATTCTGCGGGTGCAGGATTTGCTGGAACGGAGGGCCGTGCTGGGGATCATCGTGGCGCTGGAGCAACGGATCGGAAAAGGGAGCCTGATCCCCAGGCTCCACGACGATATCATTCATGCCGTCGAGCTAACTCTACATTGGCTAAGCGAGCGGAAGCTGTTCCCCTACATGCAACCGATCCTGGCGTTGTTCGGCAAGTATCTTCCCAAAGGTGTGGAGGGATCGTGGCAAAACCGGATGGGGCAACTGAAGGCCGCGCAAGCCAGCGCGCAACCGCTGGGCACCCAACGGCAGCGGACGGAACTGACAATGCTTGGCTCCATCGAGTCGGGACCGGAGGGTGGGGAAACGTCGCCGGTGCGTGGTGCGCGGCTGCGTGCGCTGCTTGGGGTGATGGTGGCCGACAGGATGTTAGACGAGCGATTGGATTACCGCGAGTTTTGCCACATCGTCACCGGAATTGATGACGACCCAGACCGTGCGCGCAAAACCTTGAACGGCATTGTGTTCCGGCTGCGCGAAATGCTTGGCCATGAGGTCATCAACACCGAATCGGAAACGCCGGAACTGAATCTGGGCTGCGTGGATGTGGATATTCTGCGTGCCCACCAGCATATCCAGCAAGCCACCGCGGCATTGCGCAGCGAGTCGCTTATCCGTGCGCAGCGGGAGCTTCTGAAGGCGTTGGAATACACCAGCGGCGAAGTCCCCTTCCCCGGTTTGTACGAAGCGTTCTTCGAAGCCGTCCGCGATGACTTCGAGGGGAATATCCGCTCGCTGATCTTGAAGGTGTCGCGCCACTTGGTGAACGAACGGGACCTGCGAAGTGCCGAGGAATTGCTCCGCCCGGGTTTCAGCGCAATGCCGAACGACGAGGAGCTTGCCGACCTGCTGTACCAAACGCTTCGCCAACTTGGCAAACGCGCCGATGCCGAGCGGGTACGGATGAAATTAAGCGAAGCAATGGCCTCGTAATTCCCCGCCGAAACGGTGGGAAGTGAATAATCAAAAAAAAAACAGCACAGAAAAGGGAACGCAATTTGCGCTCCCTTTTCTACGTTTTTACGGCTACCTTCATGCAACAGGAACTTGCCACCCAAATCAATGGTGGAATTATTGGTGCTGGAGTGAGCCCCCCTCTTCTACCGCAGAGCTTTTTCCACGGCAGCGTCAAGGTCGTTGTGGCGCAATCCGTGGGCGATAGCAATGCCGTTTTTATCAATAATCCAAGTGTCGGGGATATACTCAATCGCATAAACCGACAGCGGGCCGGTTGATTCGCCGGGGTCGAAGCCATGCACCCAATCCATATTTTCTGCGGCGATATACTCCTTCCACTCCTTTTCCCCAAAATCTGCCGAAATACTGAACAGCACAAAATCATCACTGCGGTATTTATTCCATAAATCTTTGAATTCAGGAATTGAGGCGATGCAAGGCGCGCACCACGTTGCCCAAAAATCCAACACCACTACTTTCCCTTTGAATTGGCTGAGCTTCACCGTGGCTCCATTCTGATCCTTCAGCGTAAAATCGGGGGCAGGCTTGCCAAGCTCTGGCCTGACGGCAATGATGGGGCCCGTTGTTACGGCATTATCGGCGCAAGCGGCAAATGCCACGCCAATGGCCAGTGCCAACAGCATTCGGTTCAGGTTGCGAAGGGCTATCATTGGAGATGTTGAAATTGTGAATAATGGACTGGAGGAAAACCCCGACATGAGCGAATAGTTGCGCCTGTGCCTCCTGCTCGAATCGTTCATCGGTGGCCGGATTTCCATCACCTCCTTCTAATTTCTTCCATCAACATTTTTGCCAGCTTTGGTGGGTTGCTGCTGGTTATCTGAACCTTCGGCGTTTCATGCCAACGGGCGCACTCGATAATTGCCGAAGCAACATCGTGGATTATTTCTGACGTGAGTTCTACGCCCGGTTCAAGATGGAAGGATTTAATCTCAAATATCCCCTCCTTCCGGTGTGCTTTGGGGTCTAATCGCCCGATTAAATTTCCACGCCACAAGATTGGGAGCGTGAAATAGCCATACTTCCGTTTTGGCCCGGGGGTGTAGCATTCAATCCGGTAATCGAAGCCGAACATTGCAAGCGCTCGCTCGCGGTCCCAAACCAATGGATCGAATGGAGAAAGCAGAGTGGCGTGGGAAGGGGTGAGCTTCCCAGCAATCGCTTGCTTGGCCAGCGCAAGATTATCGGGATGGACGAACGCTTTGGCCGGGAACCCCTCAACATCGGCGCGAAGCAACTCACCCCGCTCGGCAAGATTTTCCACAACCGGAATTGTCTCCCCTTTTTTTGTGCGGAAATAATCGGCAACCCAGCGTGCGGTCGTCACCCCCAATGCTTTTACCGCTTTGCGTGCAAACTGCTCCATCACTTCGTTGGTGCTTGGCATTGCGGAGTCGTCCCAATCGGGAAGCAGCCGCTGGCGAAGGTCATACACTCGTTGGAAATTTTGCCTTCGGGCAATCATCAATTCTCCGGCGGTGAACATCATCTCCAACGCTCGCTTTTCCGGTTTCCATTCCCACCACGTTCCGCCCCGGGTTCCGCTGGCCTTAAAATCCACGGACCGCGCCGGGCCGTTGCTGCGGATATGCTCCATCACGCGCTCAACCTCGGGGCGGTGGCGTTCCATCCAGGCATGGGAGTATTTCCATCCAAGCGACCCGGGGTCCACCATGCGGTGGCGGTACAGGGGGTAATCCTCGATTGGAATAAAGCAGGCTTCGTGCGCCCAATATTCGAACAATCGCCGTTCGGCCAAATGCTCCTCTAACCATGCCGGATGGTACGCCCCCAAGCGGCTCCAAAGCACCAGATACGGGCTTCGGGCCACCACATGGATGGTGTCAATCTGAAGAACCTGCATCCGTTGGATTGCTTTCAGGACATCGTGCTTCCCAGCAGTTTTTGCCGGCGGGCGGTCCAGCCCTTGCGCCGCAAGCATCAAATTGCGGGCGGAGTGGTGAGTGAAATTGAGCATTAGGTTATTGGTTATTTACAGGGTGAGTCGCACAATTGGCGATACCGCCCGGGCGGGGGAAGCGTGGCGGCAATCGCCTCGCCAGGTTTCAGCGGAACCTTCACCAGCACGCTTACCGAACGCTGCTGCGCCATGTCAACATTTTCCTGCGAGACCGCGCGGCCAACCCCGGTAACACGCAGCAAGCCCACCTTCTTCAGTTCCCGATAATCCTCCACCTGTTCTTCCCACAATTTATCCAGCAGCACCGCCGTGTGGTACGCCCGAAGCTGGCTCAGCAATTGATTCCCTCCAGATTTTGAATCGCGAAACCGCGTCTGGTTCCGCAAAATTCCTTGCTCGATGTATGGGCTGCCAGCAGTGTCTATCTTCACAAAACTGCTGTTCAGGTCAATGTCCGGGCCGGTGTATCGGCAGGAGCCATCCAGCGGGCGGGGGTCGGTCCAGCCAACAACATCAACTTCCACCAGCTTGCCATCGCGGACCGCACGTTGGACGCAGTCGTACTCCAACGCCGAGCGCATTGCGTCCACCAGCTTCACAAATGCCGAATCAACTTCGCGGACGCGGGGCTCGCGGATTTTGGGATCGTTCAATTCGGCAAGGGCAATGCAGTTGCTGAAGGGCTGCCGCGTGGCCACCACTTGCGGCGCGGTGTATTTCACGGCGTAGGTGTACAGCTCATTGCTTTCGCAGGGGGATTCCGGTGCCGGATGGTCCAAAGCCAAGCAAGATTGATCGCCAGGAATTGCCGAAGCGCAGGGGGCAAGCCCAGCAAACTTTGCCGTTGTTGGACACCAATATCCGGTGACAAAAAAGCGGACATTCTTGATGCGGAAATCTTGCACACACCCCACGCTGCGCAGCGCGGCGGTGTCCCACAAATAAAGCGTATGCGCCAAACGGCGGCCACACAGAAGGTCAATGGAAAGGGTGTCGGTTGAGGTGATAAAGCCAGGCCGTGGCGATTGCGCGGTGACGATCAATTCGCGGAAACGGCGGTCGGTTGCGGACCCGCTGGTTTTTCCCAGTGGGATTGTCGCCTCGCCGCTTCCATCGGATTCCACACTGCTTCGCTCCCCGGTTTGGCGGTCGGTGATGAAGACGGTGGTGCGGATCGGATCGGTCTTGTCCTCCCCCGCCACCCGGGTCCGAAGCTGCACGCTAAGATAGACCCTGTCCCCCTTGCTGCTTGGAATCGCTACCCCGTAGATGTCGAAATCTTTCGTCCCCCCCGCGCTGCTTCGGTTGGAGGAGAACAGGAGCTGCGCTCCCCCGGGCGAAAACAGGGGATGCCCTTCGTCGGAACCTGCTTTGTTTACCCCGGCAAATGGGGCTGGTTCGGGGCGGCCTGTTATGGTTCCCGTCGCGCCATCTATCTGCGCCCTCCAGATGTCGTAATCGCCGGTCGCGGTTTGGTTGGTGGCATAGTAGAGATAGCCGTCATCGCCAATCGTTGGGGTCTGCTCCGAATACTCAGGGGTGTTGATTCCATCAAGCGGAACCGGTGTGGACCAGCGTCCGTTTTCTTGGCGGCGGGAGGTGAAAAGATCAGTTTTCTGGCTCCCCGGGAATCGGCGGTCGCTGGCGAAGTAAAGCGTTTTTCCGTTGGAGGAGAGTGCCGGGGTGTCGTCCCATGCATCGCTGTTCAGCTCATCCACGCGGCGGACGCTCCAGGCCCCGTCGCGGTTGGCGTGCATTTCATACAGGTCGTTGTCGTGATACTTCCCATCCACCGTCCGATTGCTAACAAACAGGCCGTTGGCGGTTTCGCAGACGGGAAATGCTGGCGCGCCGTCCATCACCACCGCCGCGTTGTCGAAGTTCACCACATTCAGGGGGAACGGAAGCGTTTCGGCCTGGCTGGAAGAAATCGGAACGTGCACCAGCCGCCGCGAACGCGCCTGCTGGAAACCATCGCTGGTGGTGAACCAAAATTCTGTTCCCCCTCCTTCAACGTACCGGAAGGCGGCGGCGTAATCATCCCCGGCGGTGTTGGCGGTTCCGTAGGGAACCTCCTGGGCAATCGCCGGAAGCAAGGCAACGCAGAAGAAGAGAGGGAAAAGTATCAGTCGCATCGGCATAACGATTTTGGATGGTCGGTTGGGAAAAAGATCATCGGCACGATGACAGTTTTTCTATATCGGATAACAGATCTCGAAGCAGACCTCCGGCACGGCGTTGGCGGGGTCGTTGGTGCGGTCCAGGCGGATGGTGCGGATCCACATCACGGCGCAGAACTGCCTTCCGAACAACTCGAACGTCAGCAGAAGAACATCCCCTTCCTGGACCCCGGTGATGGTGGAGGTTCCTTGCCCATCGCACTGTGCCGAGTAGCCCACGGCGCGCTGGCAGATGTTCTCGGTTTGCGACAACCGGATGTTGTCAATCCGGCGGAACTTGGCGAACGGATTCCCCCCCGTCGGGTTTCCCGAGCGCAACGTCACGCTGGTTGGCGCGGCGTTGCTGTTGAAAGCATCGGCATAAATCGCCAGCGAATCCTTGATGTCGCGCGGTTCCGAAAGGAGCGACCCACCTTCAATCAACCGAACCCCCACCTTGTACTCCCCCCCTTTCGATCCCCATTGCTTGTAGCAGTTATCGTTGAACCGAAGGCAGGGGAATTTGGCTTTGCCGCTTAGCTGAATCGTTGCCGGGCTGCAGGCCGGAAGCCCCGTGATGGAAAGCTCCCCCGTGAAGTCTTCTCGCTTGGGATTATTTCTGTTGCCGTCTGGCGGCCAGTAGTCGGTGGTGGTTGGAAGGAACCGGACCTGGAAGCAATCGGTTTCCCCGGGATCAAGGATTAGGCTGGCCGGTTCCACCTCGAACAACGTTCCGCCGGCAGTGATTGCTGCGGTTGCGGTCATCTGGCAATCGCCAGTGTTGGTGATGCAGTAGCGTTTCACCTCGGTCGGGTCGTCCTGGCCAACACACTGCTGCAAGGTGCTGTCAATGGTGACCAGTGTGGTGTCGCTTGGGGTGCGGTCCACCGTGCAAACCCCTTCGCCGCCGCGCCCGCGGAAGTTCACCAGCAACTTGTTCGGGCAATTGGTCACGGTGCCGTCGGGGTTGCGAAGTTGGATGCTGTAGATCAACTGCTTCACATACGTTTTCCGCTGCTGGGGCGCGAACCGCACCGTCATGGAATTGATGGATCCGCCGGGCGGGATCACCCGTTCGGTCACGCTTCCTCCATTTAGGGAAAGGAGCGTGAACTCACCATCGTTCTGGCTTTGGTCCAGTCGCAGAACCATCTGGCAGCGGTCGCTGGTGTTGCGGACCGCGCCAAGTGGGATGTCAATCTGCTCCTGCGCATTGGTGCAAACGGTGTCCTCGGTGGTGGCCGATGGATAGTCAACCGTCAGGCTGCTGGTGGGGCAATCGCACAACTGCGTTTTCACTGCCTCCACATTAATTCGGACGTTGCTGACAAAGCACTGCTGGGCGTTGGCAAGCCCCGTAATCGTGGCGTTGAAGCTGTTTTGCGAAGGGGGAGTTCCCGGTGGAAAGTTGAAGGTGTAGCAGATGCGGAAACGGGCGTTTGGGGGGATTGGTGTGTTCAGCGGAGCAGCCGCGCCATTCAGGAACAACGCCGTCTGGGTGTTCTGCGGCAGCGTGGGGTTGGCCGCCAAATTCAGGGCAAGGGTGAAGCCGCTGGTGTTGACGTAATCGGGGGTGCAACCGGTGATCGAGGTCTCGCGGTTCAGATCCACAAACAGGTCCAGCACCTCGCTTTCAACATCGCCGCAACGGATATCCCTGCGGCGGTCGAAGTTGTAGATGACGGTGGTGTCAAGGCAAACCGCAACGGAGTCGAAGATGATTGCGGCCCCGGCAAATTCGGCGGTTGTTGGCGGGGTCACCTCGAACACAACAAACGTGTTGGGCCGCGCCAACGGAACCGGTATCTGGGCCTTAAAAATTCCTCTGCCATCCTGCGCCATCGCCTCGAATGGGGTCAGCGGGAACCCAGGCTCGCTAATGGCCCAGCGAACCGCCGCGCCGGCAACCGGGCGTTGCCCGCCATCGCGGACCTCCACCCGCGTCTCCATTTGCCGGGTGACGTCGGTTGGTTCGGTGGGCGTTTGGCAGCTAAGCCCAACAATGGCAAGCAGCAGCGAAATCGCGCGGCGAAGGATGGAGTATGCGTTGGTTACTGATTTCATGTTGGCAACATAATAGGCGTTGTTGGATTCCCCTACGGCGCGGTGACGAAGTTCCACTACCAGACCTTCCACCCAAATTTCAGCAGCACGGTGTGGGCAGTGTTGGTGTTTTGGATAAAGAAATTATCGGGATTGCCAGTTACATCCGGTGGGCAAGTTGGGCAGGGGGTCCGCAGGTTCAGCCGCAGGTAGCGGTAGGCAAGGCTTGCGGTCAGGAAATCAGCAATCGGAAGGCCCAGGCCGGCGCCAACAAAATACTCCCCATACTCATCGGGGTTCACCGAAGGATTACGCCCCGCACCATCGAAGCCAGTGCTGAAAATGATTCCCCCCTCGGCAAACAAAAATGGAGTAAATCCCCCCGAAGCGCGGCGTTTCTCCCGCACCAGATAGACGGTGCTGTCGCGGCTGCCGGCGGTGGCCGTTTCAACATAATCCTCCCCGGGGCCGGGGGCTGGGGATTCGCCAGGAAGCCGGAATTTGCAGGGGCCGGGAAGGAAATCGCGGGCATCTTCAAGGCTGCTGGATTTCCCCAAACTCCATCGCACATGCCCTTGCACCGGGAACCGCGTCCGTCCGTTCTCGGCAATCACCCCGCCGCCAACGGCAAAATCCAGATTCTTCGCAAGCTCCCAAATGCTGATAAGAAGCTCCCCCCCCACGTAGATGCTGTTGAACCCAACTTCCCGCTGCGAAGTGTCCTTTCCGCCATATCCCCCCAGCGCGGTAATCTCAAAAAAGCCAGTCCCTTCCTCCTTTAGCCCGGTCTCGCGGAAGAATTCACGCGCGGGAAGAACCGGAACCACCAGCGGCTGGCCGCCAATCCCCAAGCTGGCCATGCTGAAGGATTCCACATCCTGCAACCGGACGGTGGTGTCGGCGCAGCCGGTTGCGGTGCGGTATCGCAGCAGCAGCCCTTGCTCCTCGGCACCGAAGGCCGTTAGCATGACACGTTTTGCCGAAAGGCAATTGCGAAGCGGAGGGCGGTTGCGAAGGATCACGTCCATGTCACCACCGGAACGGGGCGACGGCGGCGGGCACTCGCGGCACTCATCGGCGGGCTGGGCCGTGGCCACCAGAGCGGCAAGCAGCGAACAGAGGAAGAGCACGAAAGAACAACGAGCAATCATCGGGCATCCCCAGATTAGATTCCGTGGCAAAGAAGGAGGCTAAGCGGTGCAGCAGTGGCCGCAAAGCTACCGTGCCGCAACAACAATGGAAAGAAGAAATTTGGGTGTGGGATGCTTTTTTCCGGGAGCTGCGGGAAGGCGTGCGGCGGGTTTACCATTCCGCGCTGGTTGACTGTTGGCTGGGGGTGGCTGGCAAAGATTTCCGCATCCGGCGCAGATTTCCGAAAAAAAAATCTTCTTCCCCTGGTTGTTCATTTCGCCAATTGCTTAACTTCTGCGGCCTTTTCTTGTACGCTTCGTTCCTTCCTTCAAGCAAACCAAATCTCCGCAAACAGCATGAAAGCAGTCATCATGGCAGGCGGGTTCGGCACACGGTTGCGTCCGCTTACTTGCAACGTTCCTAAGCCAATGGCACCAATGGTAAATCGCCCAATGATGCACCACATCGTCAACGTGCTCACCGATCTTGGCATCCGGGAAATCGTCTCGTTGCTCTACTATCAGCCGGAGGTTATCACTGCCTACTTCGGCAATGGTTCGGCCTTTGGCATTGATATGCACTACGTCCAATCGGAAGCCGATTTCGGGACGGCAGGGTCGGTCCGCAACGCCCACGAGTTTCTGGACGAACGATTCATCATCATCAGCGGCGACGTGCTGACCGATATTGATCTGGCAAAAGCCATTGCCTATCACGAAGAAAAAAACGCACGCGCCACCATCGTCCTTACCCGCGTCCCCGACCCCCTGGCCTTTGGCGTGGTGATGACCAACGACGAAGGAAAGATCACCCAATTCCTGGAAAAACCACAGTGGGGGGAGGTCTTCAGCGACACGATCAACACCGGCATCTACATTCTTGAGCCGGAGGTGTTGGACCTTATCCCCTTCAAGCGGGATTACGATTTCTCCAAGGACCTTTTCCCCCAGATGCTTCGCGACGACTTGGGGCTGTTCGGCTACATTGCCGACGGGTACTGGCGCGACATCGGGAACTTGAACGAGTATCAAACCGCCCAGATGGACATCCTTGCCGGCCGCGTCAAGGTGCGGATTCCCGGGACAAAGCTGGGCCACGTCCACATGGGGGAACAGAGCGTGGTGGCCGACGGCGTGACGTTCGACGGCACGGTGGTTCTGGGCGATGGCGTGACGGTGCAGCAAGGGGCGTACATCAGCAACTGCATCATTGGGGATGGGTGCGAGATTGAGTCGGGCGCGCGGCTAAGCAACACCGTTGTTTGGGAACGCTCCACCATTGGGTCCAACGCCTTGCTTGCCGACGACGTGCTGTGCAACGATGTGGAAATCGGGCGGGATGTGGTGGTCCATGAGAATGTTTTTATTGCCGACCGCTGCCGGATTGGCGACGGCGCACGGCTTCTTTCCAACATCAAACTCTGGCCCGACAAGGAAGTGGAATCGCGCGCAATCCTTTCCACCAGCATGGTGTGGGCCGACCGCTGGTCCCGGGCGTTGTTCACCGATGCAAGGGTCAGCGGATTGTCGAACGTTGAGATGAACGCGGAGTTCGCGGCCAAGTTAGGGTCCGCCTTTGGGGCATATGCCGGCAAAGGCCGAACCGTGGTCATCAGTCGCGATGCCGACAACGTTTCCCGGATGATTAACCGCGCCATGATTGCCGGGCTGATGTCCGCCGGGGTCCATGTCAACGACCTTCAGCGGCTTCCAATCCCGATCACCCGTGCCGAGCTGCTGAACGGGAAGCAGGCCGCAGGGGTCCATATCCGTAAATCCCCCAACGACCGCCGCAAAACGGACATCATCTTCTTTGATGGCGACGGGAAGGATATGCCGACCGGGAAAACCAAGTCTATCGAACGGCTCTTCTTTGGCGAAGAATATGGCCGCGCCCGCTACGACGAAGTTGGGAGCATCTACTTCCCGGAACGAACCAACGAATCATACCTTGCCCGATTCTTGCAATCGCTGGACGAAGTGGCAATCCGCGACGCACGTTTCAAGGTGGCGTTCGACTTCAGCTACGGCGTGGCAAGCACCCTGATGCCGAATATCTTGAGCGCGCTGGGGCCGGAAGTCATCTCGCTGAACGCATACCTTGACCCCAGCCGCATGACCCGCGAACGGGAGGAGATGATGGCCGCGCAGGGGAAGCTCGGTGAGGTTGTCACCTCGTTGGGGTATGACTTTGGGTTTATCATTGACCCCGGTGCCGAGCGGATCAATGTGGTTTCGGAAACCGGGGAGGCAATCCATAACTACCGGCTTCTTTCCATCGTCACCAAGCTCTTTCTGGAAGCCAATCAAGGGAGCGTCAAGAAGATCGCCGTGCCAATCCTTGCCTCGCGCGAGGTGGAGATGATTGCCGCAGATTACGGGGTGGAGTTGGTGTACACGAAGAACAACCACTCAGCAATGATGGATGCCACAAAGGACCCCGATGTCTCCTTTGTTGGCGGGACACGCGGCGGATTCATCTTCCCGAACTTCCTGTTCTCGGTGGATGGAATGTTTGTGGCGGCCAAGATTATGGAGATGTGCGCCCGCACCGGAATGACGATTGGGCAACTCCATGCCGAGCTTCCCCGCCGCGCCGTCACCGAACGGTCCATTGAATGCCCGTGGGAGGTGAAAGGCCGGGTGATGCGCCACGCCATGAACCACAGTGAAGGGGAACGGCGGATACTGGTTGACGGGGTGAAAATGTTCCTTGATGATGATTGGGTGATGCTGATTCCCGACAAAGAACGCCCCCTGTTCCACGTGGTGGCCGAAACCGACGAGGCCGAACGCTCGGCCCAACTTGCACAGCAGTACGAACGCTTGGTGCGTGAGTGGAAGGAGGGGTGAAACGATAGCAATCGATGACGCGCTGCGCCAATCCGCCCCCCCCGATGCACCAAGCGGAGCATTCCCCCCGGGGGGCAACGCGGCGGAAGCGCTGGCGATTGGTTCGCGCCAAAAACTTTTTTTCAGGGCTTGCTTGGTATCTCGCAATCATTCTGCATTTTTGCAGCCCAATAGTAATCCTCTCTCGCTCATCAACGGTGATGTGCGCCTGCTTCCTAAAGGTTGGCGTGTCGGTTTTCGGGATAGTTAGAGATGGTGATTTGTCAACCTTGTAGAAACGGCTCATTCACACAAACAACCTTGAGTCTTGGGGTCATTGTCTTCCCTACCGACAGTTTCCGTTGAAGCCACCGATCCTCCGTTTCTCATATTTCCCGTACCGGGAAGGAAGTTAGTTTCATGTCAATTAAGTTGTACGTAGGGAACCTTCCCTACAAAACCACAGGCGACGACCTGAACGATCTGTTCTCGCAGGTCGGCGAAGTTCTCTCCGCTTCGGTCCTTGAGGATCGCGAAACCGGACGCTCACGCGGGTTCGGTTTTGTGGAGATGGAATCGCGCGAGGCCGGCAACGAAGCAATCGAGCGTTTCAACAACGCTGATTACCAGGGCCGCAACCTTGTGGTGAACGAAGCCAAACCACGCGAAGAGCGTGGCGGCGGCGGTCGTGGATTCGGCGGCGGCGGTGGTCGCGGCGGATTTGGCGGCGGTGGCAACCGCGGTGGCGGTGGCTACGGCGGCGGCAACCGTGGCGGCGGCGGCGGCGGACGCTGGTAATCCAGTTTTTCGCAAACGCAAAACGAACAAGCCCCGGCAGAGTGCATGCTCTGCCGGGGCTTGTTGCTTTTTCCGGATTATGGATTCCCCCGGAAGCCATGCCTGCACGTGCGCGATTACTCCCCCACCACTGCCACAACAACGCTGGCATTCCCTTGCTGGCCTTGCAGGGTTACGCGATAGCTTCCCGACGGCAGGCCCGCAAGCTCCATCTTCCATTGATGCTCCCCACGCTGGTTCCAACCCACACGCTGCTGGCGCACCAGCTGGCCATGGACGTTCCATAACTGCAAGGTGACCTCCGCCGGACGGGGGAGCGTGGCCGCCACAGTTAAGGCATGGCTGGCGGGGTTAGGGAAGCAGCGCAGCCCCCACTCCCCTTCGCTTTCCTGTTGGCCAACACTGCTGCTTCCGGCGGCCTTTTCTTCCATGATGATCGGCTGGAACCCCAGCCGCACCCCAAACCGGTTGTTCGCCACCGGATGCGTGGTGACGTTGGGCGTAACCTGCTCAAGCGTGCTGACGATGGTGGTGATTACCACGCTGTCGGCAGCGATTGCCAGCGTCACTTCTTCGCCGTTCGGGGTGCCGGGGTTGTCGGTGACGGGGGTGGCCTCGCTCCAAAGAATTAAGCAGGGCGTTCCCCGTTTCCGCTGGAACTTGTAGCAGCGGGTGTGCTGGCTTGTGCCAACCGGAATCCGCTCCACCGAAGTGAAGTCGTGGAGTTTCTCGATCAGCATTCGCATGGTGTGCAGGACCGGCTTCGGCGCGTAGTTGCTGGCTTTGTCGCCAACGATTCCGGTATATCGCCAGGGTTGGCTGAAGAAGTAGAGCGGATGGGTGCTTTGGAAATCGTTGGAAAGGGAGAACATCGCCCGTTCGGCCCCTTCCCCAAACGTGGTGGCGAAGCATTTGACGGCATCGCGCGCGGTCTTGGCGTTGTACCACGCGGTGACCGCTGGGTCCTTTGCGTTCAGTTTGTCGCGTAGTTGGGCAAAGCTGCTAACGGTGCTGTTCGGCAGGTCCCGGTTGGCCGAGTCGCCACCGATGAACTGGGTGAACCCGTCGTGCGGAAGAACATCGGTAAGGACGCTGGACCACATATCATCAATAAAAATCGGCTTGTTCGGGGCGTAGGTTCGGACGAATTTCAGCGATTGATCGGTGGCCTGCCAGCCAAAATGCGGATGCCAGCCGATGTAGTCGCATTTCACCCCGCCAACGTCGCTCCCAAGCTGCTGCATCAGGAAAACGGTGCTGTCGAAACTGTGGCGGTAGATGCTTTTCCCCAAGTTGGCTCCGTTCAGCCGCGCTTGGGTTGTGGGACCATCAACGGCGGGGTAGTCGGGGAAGTCGGAATAGAGGTCGAAGAACAGCCCGCCGCTTCCCACCAGCTTGGTTTGGCCGGTTGGGTCGGCCTCGCGCATTGCCTCCCACGTGATGCGGTGCAGGCGGATCAGATTCACCATGTTGTCCTCCCAATATCCGTTCCCCTGTGCTTCCCCCTGGTCCCCTTTTCCGTCGCCGCCGAAATAGGTTTCCTGCATCATCACATAAAACCGGACGGGGATTTTCAAGCCAGGCATATCGTTGATGCCGTCGCCATCGTAGCGTTCCACCAGTGCCTTGATGTAGTTCCGCCAGTGAGGTTCGTGGGCGGGGTCGGGGGCGCATTCGTCGTTGCCGAATCCATCAATGCAGGCGGTGTTCCCCACTTGGGACCATGGGGCGTTGGGGGTAAGGTTAAACACCAGCTCGAACCCGTTGCGTTGCAGCCTCCGCACCCAGGAATCGGTGTTCGTGAAGTTGATCGCGGCGTTTTCGTTTGGCTGCATCCCGTTCCACCCCCCGCCAATTTCGTTGACGTTAATTGCCCCCAACTTCTGCTGGGGGGCGGCGGCGTAGGCAAGCCTTGCCATCAGCGTGTCGTGCTGGGCCTCGGTGGCAAACGGAGGCTCAATCTCGATATACTCAAACCCGAACCTCCAGTCGGCAATTTGGGAATAGAGGTGGTTGGGAAGCAACGGAAGCAGAAGCCCCATCGCCCAGGCCAGTACGCCGAATCGAACATTCTCCATGATTGATCCCTCCGCTTATCAGTATGGTGACACCCCGTGCAGACCCCTACGAAGCGAAAGTACGGAAGGGAACAACAACTGCCGAGCGTGCGGCAGGATTTTCTCCTATCTCCACACGCCGGCAGATATTCCCTTCCCCCCCCACTGTTTATCGCTTACTTGTTATGCTTCCGCGCCTGCTCCAAGAAGGCTTCTGCGGCTGGGCTGTAGGGGCTTTTGAACGTTGCTGGCCAGTTGCTTTTGTCGCTCCAGAGTTTGTTCAAATTCTCCCGGGTTCCGGCATCCCCTCCGGTGAATCCTTCAATCAGCGATTCCTGCCGTTGGATCAGCGTTTGCGCTTCCGCGCTTGCGGGGTCCACGCCGTTGGCGGCGGCTTCCTCGATGTCGGCAATAAGCTGCCCCCACGCCTGCTGCCCCTGTGTGATTGTTTCCGGAGTGGCGCGTTTCTCAATCGCGTCAAGTTGCTCTGGGGTGTAGTATTCCTTCACCCATTCGTTGTTTGTTGCCATGGTGATTACCTTGATGATGTTGATGATCGTTTCCGAATCGGGATCGTTTCCGGCGGCAACGGTTTCCGCTTGCTGGATTGCCCGAATTGCTTGCTCGATACGCCGCTGCTGTTCCTGCAGCAACGTCCGTTGCATTCGTAGCAGTTCGGCAAGGTTCAGCGTTTGTCCATCCAGCAGTTCCCGAATCTGGCGCAACGGAACGCCAATCCACTGCAGCGTGATGATCTGCTGCAGCCGCAGAAGGTCCGCATCGCTGTACAAACGGTAGCCCGCTTCGGAATGCCCGTGCGGTTTCAACAGCCCCAAGTGGTCGTAATGGTGAAGCGTCCGGACGGTCACCCCGGCCAACTTGGCAAACTGGCGTACGCGATAGATGCGTTCGTTCATCGGTGTTGAGCTATCGTTGAACAATCGTTGGAATAGCGTTGTTGCGTGGAAACAAGATACAGGCTCACGTCGCGTCAGGGTCAAGCCTTTTCGGGAAGGAATTTTGTGAAGGGGTGTAGAGTTGATGGACAAATGCTTGGCGGATTCCGTTCCCATGCACCATATTCGCCGCGCACAGCCGTGGCTGTTCCTTCCCTAATCCAACGCTTTTTTTTATGCCCAACCGCATCGCACTTCTTGGCGCAGGCTTAACCGGACCCCTTCTTGCGGTCTATCTGGCGCGCCGTGGCTACGCCGTGGACCTGTACGAACGCCGCCCCGATATGCGGGTCCACGACGTTGGTGGCGGGCGTTCCATCAATCTTGCGCTTTCCACCCGTGGGCTTCGGGCGTTGGAGGGGGTGGGGCTGCAGGCGGAGGTGCTGGCCGACGCAATCCGAATGCCCGGGCGGATGATCCATGCGTTGGATGGAAGCCTTGATTTCCAACCGTACGGCAAAGTTGGGGAAGCCATTAACTCCATCTCCCGCTCGGGCCTGAACATCATTCTTCTGAACGCTGCCGAACGCGCAGGCGTGCGGGTCCACTTCAACGCCCGCTGCGAATCTGTCAGCCTGAAAGAACGGACCGCAACGCTGGTGAACGACCAAACCGGGGAACGGACCACCATCGCCCCCGAACGGCTGATTGCTGCCGACGGCGCGAACTCCTCGCTCCGTGCAGCAATGGAGTTGGAAATGCCCGGATTCGACTCGCGGACGGAGTGGCTGGAGCATGGCTACAAGGAATTGGAGATTCCCCCCGGCCCCAATGGAGAGTTTCTGATGGAGCCGAACGCGCTCCATATCTGGCCCCGCCACGAGTTTATGATGATCGCGCTGCCGAACCCGAACGCAACGTTTACCTGCACGGTGTTCGCGGCATTCGATGGGGAGGATGGATTCGACACTGTGCTGGGGGATGATGCCGTGAACGGTTACTTCCAACGCCACTTCCCCGATGCCCTTCCGCTGATGCCGACGCTGCTGCACGACTGGCGCACCAACCCAAGCTCGCGGCTGGGGACGGTCTTCTGCGGGCCGTGGCACCTTGACGATTGGGGGCTGCTGATTGGCGACGCGGCTCACGCCATCGTCCCTTTTTACGGGCAGGGGATGAACTGCTGTTTTGAAGATTGCTTCGTGCTGGATACCCTGCTTGCCGACAGCCACGACTGGGGGAGCATCATGCCGCAATTCTACGCGCTGCGGAAGCCGAACGCCGACGCAATTGCACGGCTTGCCGTCGCGAACTTCTTCGAGATGCGCTCGCGCGTGGTGGACCCGCACTACCTCCGCAAAAAATCTATCGAGGCCCGCCTGCACGAACTGTTCCCCGACCGCTGGATGCCGTTGTACAGCATGGTGACGTTCAGCACCATCGGCTACGCCGAAGCGTTGCAGCGTTCGGGCCAGCAGGATGCCTTGCTGCAAAGCGTTGGATTCGACACTGTTGAGGGGGCATTGCAGCAAGGGAAGGAAGCAACGGAAAAAGCCCTGTGGGGGTGATGTTTTTTTAGATATTCCTGCGCCGGCAACATTGCTGCCGGCGCAGATTGCCAGCCAACTTTTTTTGCCGCATGCTTGCCTGCGCCGTGCATGCGTTGTATGTTCAGCCCCCCTTCTGCCCGCTGCCGCAGCGGGGCACGCACGTCCTTCATCAACACTCTTTTCGGAGAAAGGGATCCCGCCAATGCTTACCGCTACGCAATTCCAGCGCTCGGCCGCTGCAATTCTTACTCCGCTTCTTGCCATCCTTCTTGCGTTCACCTCCATTACGATTGCCGGGGAGAATGGAACCATTGTCCGCCGCGTGAAGTTTGCGCGTGGGAAAACCAGCACCGTTCTGCGTGGCACCATCAAAAAGAACCAGGAGGTGGTGTTTGTGCTGAATGCCAACGCTGGCCAAATGCTTACCGCCAGCGTTGACGCTTCCACGCCGAACAACGATGTCGTCTTCTCCATCAGTGGCCCCAATGGCTCGCTGATGGATGCAGGAATGGAGATCACCACAACATGGCGCGGCCAGCTTCCGGCCAACGGCGAATACCGGATCACCATGGGGGTGATTGAATCGAAGTCGTCGCGCTATGCAATGAAGATTTCGGTGGAGTAAACTTCTTCCCCTGGGGCCGGAAGTCAGCTATTCAGATTGGATGCGGGATGGAAACCGCGCAACGGTTACGGGGAAACGGAACCGCACCGCCCCTGAATCAGCAGCGAAGAATCGCCATAGCTGAGGAAGCGATACCCTTCGCGCAGTGCCGCTTGGTACACCTGCTGCCACAGGTCATGGCCAAGAAACGCGCCAACCAGAAGAATCAATGTGCTTCCAGGTTGGTGGAAATTCGTCACCAACGCATCGCAGGCGCGGAACCGGTAGCCGGGAACAATCAAGATTTTTGTCCGGCCAGTCACGGCCTCCATCTGCTGGCTGCTGCGCCACCCCTCCACCGCCGCAAACGCTTCGTCGGGCAACGGAAGCGCGGGGTCCGATTCGGCCAAACGATACGGGTCCCACTGCGCAACGGAAAGCTCCGACGCGCCCCGGGCATCGCCGTCGTTCCGCAGCAGCCGCACGCCAAACCAGTAGAGCGACTCGACGGTTCGGAGTGATGTTGTCCCCACCATCACAAACGGCGCACCGACCGATTCCCGCTGGCGTTTCCCCTGCTCAATCAGCGCCCGCATCATTCCGGCAGCGACGGCGATCCGCTCCTCGTGCATGTCGTGTTCGCCAATCTCCCCTTTCACTTGCTTGAACGTCCCCGCCCCAACATGAAGCGTCACCCGTGCGGTTTGGATTCCACGGCGTTGCAGCTCGGCAAAAATTTGGTTGGTGAAATGGAGGCCCGCAGTGGGCGCGGCCACCGCCCCCGATTGCTGGGCATAGACCGTCTGGTAGGACTCGGAATCGGATTCGTCGGCGGGGCGGTGGATGTACGGGGGGAGCGGGATGGAGCCGGCGGCATCCAGCAAATCGGCAAAGGGCAGCCCGGCGGGGGACCATTGAAACCGAACAGCAAAGCCGTCGGGAGCCGGTCCCAGCAGTGTGGCGGATAGCTGAACATCCTTCCCATTCATCGGGAACGTTCCCTCCACCGCAATTCCCTGCCGAAGCCTTCGCGCGCCGCCAACCATGCAGTTCCACGTTGCCATTCCGCAGGCAGCAAGGGTGATAGCGGGATCGTGGGAAGGGGCAACTGGTTCCAGCAAAAAGAACTCCACGCGCCCGCCGGTCGGTTTCCGCATCACGATGCGGGCGCGGACAACGCGGGTGTCGTTCATCACCAGAAGCGAATCCGCCGGCAGCAGTGCCGGAAGCTGGCGGAAGGTGTGGTGGGCAACGGAGCCATTGCGGGCATCGCACAGCAGCAGCTTACTTCCATCACGCTGGGCCAACGGGCGCACGGCGATGCGATCCTCGGGAAGGTGATAGTCGAAGATGTAGGGAGATGATTCCATGGGACATTGTGATGGAAGTAGATAACTCCACGTACGGCATGGAAAAGCACAGGAGTTCCCTGGCTACACCGGAACCGCCTCCCCCCTCACCACTGGGCTGAACGTCACCTTCGGATTTTTCTCCTGTGCGGCGTTGATATGCCATTCGCTTTGGAAGAGCATCACCGGAAGATTGTCGGCATCGTTCACCACCACCGTGCCGCTGTACAGGAAGTTGCCAAGGTCCTCCTCGCTTCCAAACAGCCAGCGGGCCGCCACAAATGGGAGCGGAGCAAGGATCACATCCACCCCATACTCTGCCTCCAGCCGGAACTTCACCACGTCGAACTGCAGCTGGCCAACGGCCGCCAAAATTGGGTCCGTGCTGTTTGGGGAGTACATCACCTGAATCGCCCCTTCCTCACGCAACTGCTCCAATCCTTTCTGCAACGATTTCCGCTTTGCTGGCGACGGGGTTCGCACGCTGGCAAAACGCTCCGGCGAGAAGTGCGGGATCGGCTCGAACTGCACCCCCTTCCCAGAAGTCACCGTGTCGCCAATGGCAAACACGCCAGGGTTCATCAGGCCGATGATGTCGCCTGGATACGCTTCCTCCACCGTCTCCCGCTCCTGCGCAAACAACTTGTGGGGTCGGCTTAGCCGCACCTGCCGCCCGCTGCGGGTGTTCGTCACGCTCATGTCGCGCTCGAACTTACCGGAGCAGACCCGCAGGAACGCCACACGGTCGCGATGCTGGCGGTCCATGTTGGCCTGAATCTTAAAAACAAACCCCGTGAACGTCTCCGATGCAGGGTCAAGCGGGCCGTTGGCGGTGCGGCGCGGTGCCGGCGGTGGCGCAAGGGAAACGAACCGCTCCAAGAAAAGATCAACCCCAAAATTGTTGACCGCGCTGCCGAAAAATGTTGGGGAGATTTCCCCCGTCAGGAAACGCTCATGGCTGTACTCAACGCCCGCCCCGCCAATCAACTCAAGGTCATCGCGAAGCTCGGAAAGCTCGCGCTGGCCAATCATGCCGGCCAATTTTGGGTCGTTCAAATCGGTCAGCTCCACCGGCGCGCGATAGGCCCCGTGGGCGGTGCGCTCGTACAAATGGGCGCGGTGGTGAAGGCGGTCGTAAACGCCGCTAAACGTTGGGCCGGAGCCAATCGGCCAGTTCACCGGCCACGGCGCGATTCCGAACTCCCCTTCCAACTCATCCAGCAACTCCAACGCCGGGCGGCCCGGGCGGTCCAGCTTGTTGATGAAGGTGAAAATGGGGATGCGGCGGATGCGGCACACCTCGAATAACTTGCGGGTTTGCGGCTCGATTCCCTTTGCCGAATCAATCAGCATCACCGCGCTGTCGGCGGCGGTAAGGGTGCGGTAGGTGTCTTCCGAGAAGTCCTCGTGGCCCGGGGTGTCCAGCAGGTTGATAGTGTGGTCCTCGTACTCGAATTGCAGGACCGTGCTGGTGACGGAGATTCCGCGTTGCTGCTCAAGCTCCATCCAATCGCTGGTGGCTTTGCGCATATTTCGCCGTGCCGTAACGGACCCCGCCAGCCGAAGCGCGCCGCCGTACAGCAGGAGTTTTTCGGTCAAGGTCGTCTTCCCCGCGTCCGGGTGCGAGATGATGGCGAAGGTTCGCCGCCGGGCTATTTCATGCTGCAATTCGCTCATAGTTCGCAAAGATACGGGGGGGTAGAAATCGGGTGGGGTAACGGGTTGTTGGGTGGGATTGGTTGGATAGTGGTGATACCGAACAGAGTGAAGCCCGCCACCGCAGCAACCCCCTCCCCCAATTCTGGGGGAGGGGTAGCCGCCCCAACCACTTCTTTCAATCACTCATCTTCCTTGGCCATAGCCATTTGCTGCTGTTGTATATTCGCGCCATGACCAAACTGAGCGTCAACCTCAACAAGGTTGCAACCCTGCGGAACACTCGAACGATTGGGATTCCAGAGATCACTCACGCCGCCCATCTGTGCGCCGCCGCCGGTGCCGATGGCCTCACCGTCCACCCCCGCCCCGACCAACGCCACATCCGCACGGAAGACGTTCTGGACCTTGCCACCTTCCTTCGCGATTGGCCCGGCATGGAATTCAACATCGAGGGGAATCCGTTTCAGGAGTTCATGGAGCTTGCGTGCCGGGTTCGCCCAACCCAATGCACCCTTGTCCCCGACAGCCCCGAAGCCTTCACCAGCGACCACGGCTGGGACCTGCTTGCCGAAGGGGAACGGTTGCGGCCAATCATCGAAACATTGCACGGCTATGGCTGCCGCGTTAGCCTGTTCATGGACCCGATTCCTGAGCAGATCCAGCGCGCAGCGGCAATCGGTGCCGACCGGATTGAGCTGTACACCGAACCCTACGCCGCCGCCTATTCGCGCGGGGAAGGCCAGCAAGCCGTTGCGGCCTACGCCAGCGCGGCGGAGTTGGCGGGGAGCCTGGGGCTGGGGGTAAACGCCGGGCATGACCTGAACCGCGAAAACTTGCCGCTGTTTCTATCAGCCGTTCCCAACGTTCTGGAGGTCTCCATCGGCCATGCCCTTATCGCCGATGCCCTGGAGTTTGGATTGCCGGAGACCGTGCGGCAATATCTGGGCATTGCGCACCGGGCGCGCGGGTAGTGCGTTCCGTCATTTCTGCATCATTCATATCATCAACACGGCATTTGCTGCATATCCATGCATTCCACCGTTATCACCATTGATTTTTGGCAAACCTTGTTCGACGACAGCGGCGGCCCGCAGCGGAACGAGGAACGCCAAGCCGCGCTTCGCCAAGCGATTGCCAACGCCGGATATTTCCGCGACATTGAGGAGATTGACACGGCGTTCCGGAGCATCTGGGAGTACTTCGACCACCACTGGCTGAACCACCACCGCACCCCAACTTCGCGGGAGATGGTTGGGGAAATCTGCCAGCGGCTTGATCTTGAGCTTCCCGAGGAAGCGGTCGAGCAGGTGACGCAAACCTTTGCCCAGGGGGTGCTGAGCAATCCCCCGTCGTTGCTGCCTGGGGTGCCGGCGGCGTTGGAGTTCTTGGCCAATCGTGCGCCGCTGGCGTTGATCTCCGACACAGCATTCTCCCCGGGGCGGGTGCTGCGGGAACTGATGGAGCAAAAAGGGATTGCCAGTTACTTCAGCAATTTTATCTTCAGCGACGAAAGCGGCGTTGCCAAGCCCCACCCCGATGCGTTCCACCGTGCGGTGGAGCCGTTCGGCGGGGACTTGGGGAACTCGCTTCACATTGGCGACATCGAGCGGACCGACATCCGGGGGGCGAAAGGGGTTGGGATGAAAGCGATCCTGTATCGCGGCAACCACATCCCCCACAAATACGCCGACGACGGAACCGCTTCCGCTGCCGATGCAGTGATCACACACTGGGACCAGATGCCGGAGATTTGGGAGCGAATTATGAGGGGTTGATTAGAGGGCGATGGAGCAAGGTGAGCAAAGCACGCCGGCAACGCAACCACGGGCTAAGAAGCAAGCATCATTTCCTGAGAATCAGCAACTCCATTGTCACCAGCCAGATTTTAACAAACCAGCGGCCGCACCGTTGTCCGTTTCTACCGATACCACCATTGATGCCGAATCGTTGGCGTTGAAGCTGCGCCAGCGGGATCGGCATGCGTTCCAGGTGATCTACGACCGCTACTCGGCGGCGTTGTATGGGGTGGTGATGCGGATTGTGCCAATCGAGGAGCTGGCCGAGGATGTGCTGCAGGAAACCTTCGTGAAAATTTGGAAGAACGCCGAATCTTACGACAATTCCCGTGGGACGCTCTTCACCTGGATGCTGAACATTGCGCGCAACTCCGCCCTGGACAAACTCCGTTCCAGCGAGTACCGCCAACGCACAACAAACCGATCCATTGAGAATCTCGTAGGTGAGATTGACCGCCAGCAAAACAGCAGTTTCAACCCGGAGACCATTGGCCTTCAAGAATTTGTGTTGAAGCTGAAGCCGGACCAGCAGCAGCTGATTGACCTGATCTACTATCAAGGCTTCACCCAAAGTGAGGCTGCCGATGAATTGGGGATACCGCTGGGCACGGTCAAAACCCGCGTCCGCAGCGCGCTGATACGATTACGAGAACTGATGAACGCCGAAACAGAACAAACGAAGCAAGCCCTTACCGAAAGATCACGTTGAATATCGAGGAGTACATATCGTCTGGCGTGCTGGAACTGTATGCGCTGGGGGGACTATCCGCCGAAGAAGTTCAAGAAGTGGAAGCCATGGCACAGCAGCATCCGCACGTCCGCCAGGAGATTGAGCAGATCTACGAAACGTTGGAAGCATTGGCCACCAACGGGGCGATTGCGCCGCGCCCTGCGCTGAAGGACTCCATCCTGCAAAGCATCGCCACCAGCGAGGGTGTGGCGTGGGGGGATGACGCGGCAGAAGCCGCCACCACCATTACTCCTGAAGCGGAACCATTTGTGCAGCAGCCACCGCCTGAGGCCCCTTTCCCGCCAGCAACGCCCAGCCCGGAACCACCACCGCCCGCAAAACCAGCGAACGTGCTGGAGTTGCGCCCGCAGCAGGCCTTGCCCGCACCGGTGGCGTTCCCGGCATCGCGCAGATATTTGCTGGCGGCCTCCATTATTTTTGCACTGCTGGGGCTTGGCGCAGCCGCCTACATGGGCTACCAGTGGCAAACCACCAAGGAGGACCTGGCCCACACCATCAACCGGAACCAGCAGCTGGTGCAGGAATACAACACGCTGAAAAACCGGATGAACCGCGTGGTGGCCGATATGGTCCAGCTGAAAGATCCAAAAAACCAAGTGGTGACGCTTGCCGGGCTTGAGGCCGCGCCAAGCGCGATCGCCATGGTCCACTGGAACCCAACAACCGGCGATGTTGCCCTAAGCGTGGAAGGATTGCCCGCCCCGCCGGAAGACAAGCAATATCAGCTTTGGGCATTGGCCGATGGGAAGCCGATTGATGCCGGGGTGTTCGACCTTGCCGACCAACCGGAGGCACTCCATCACATGAAAAAGATTGACCGTGCCGAGGCGTTCGCCATCACCCTTGAGCCACGCGGCGGAATGCCCACCCCCACCGGCGCGATGTACGTGCTGGGAAAGATGAAGGCATAGAAAGACAACCCAGCAGCACAGAGATGTTTAGAAAGGGATGATCCTTGTTTGGATCATCCCTTTTGTCTTCTTCCCCCACCCACCACCAACTTGGCTATGGCATGGCAACTCCCCTTTTGCTACTATTGCGTTCCCTTGATCTTGTGGCCCGCAAACCAACGCACCGTTGATGAACAGCACACGCACGATGACACCAACACGACATCTTACCTTCCGCCCGTTGCTGGCACTGCTGATGGCGGCTTTTGCCTGCGGCAGCGCAACCGCGCAAACGCCGGAAACGGCGCAGCAGCAAACCCGCGAATTGGTGGCGGCGCGGTTGCCGGACCTGCCGTTGGGGTTCCGGCAGAACAACGGGCAGTGGGATCCGGCAACGCTGTACCACGCCACAACTGCAACGGCGCAAGCGGCGTTCGGGCGGGATGGAGTTGGGTTCCTGTTTACGCGGCCCAGCAGCAGCCAAACACCCTCCACTTCACACTCCACCGCACGGCACACGCCGCCAACGGTTGAGGTTTTACAATGGGGGATTCATTTCAGCGGGGCGTTGCCAAATCCGCGCATTCAGGCGGAGGAGCCGCTGCCCGGGCGGGCGAATTACTTCCATGCCGGGCGCGCCATTGCTGGCGTTCGGGAGCACGGGCGGCTGTGGTATCGGGACCTGTATCCCAACATTGACCTTTGCTACTACGGCACCGGGCGTTCGCTGAAATATGATTGCGTTGTTCGCCCCGGCGGCCAGCTGCGCGATGTCCGGATGGAGTGCACGGGGATCAACCAGCTGGCAATCAACAACGCTGGCCAGCTTGAAATTGCCACCAGCTGGGGGACGCTGATTGAGCAACGCCCCTACGCTTACCAAATCATTGACGGAAAGCAAGTGGAGGTCCCCACCCGCTTCATCCTTTGGAACGACACCACCTACGGATTCGCCACCGACCACAGCTACCGCCGTGACCTCCCGCTGGTGATTGATCCGACGATGCTGGCATGGTCAACATTTATCGGCGGGTCAAGCACCACCGAAGGCTATTTGGTGGAAGGCTACATGCGGGATATTGACGTTGACGCGCTGGGCTACATCTACGGCGTGGGGTGGTACAGCGATTATTTCCCAACAGTTCCCGGCTCCTACAACGAGTTGTTCAACGGTGGCGACCGAGGGACAACCATGGCCCCAGAAGATGCCTACGTTTTCAAGATGACCCCCGACGGAAGGTCGCTGGTCTATTCCACCTATCTGGGCGGATCCCGCCAGGACGAGGCCTCGTCCATCAACGTCAACAGCAGTGGCGAAGCGTACGTTGTTGGCTACACCTTCAGCCGCGATTTCCCCGTCACGCTTGACCCCACGCCGATCCAAGATTACAACGCAGGCTTATGGGATGGCTTCGCCGTGAAGCTGAGCCGCGATGGCGATTCGCTGATCTACTCCACCTACTTCGGCAGCGACAGTTCCGATTTTTTTGACCGCGCCGCGCTGAACAGCCGGGGCGAATTGTCCATCACCGGAAACACCACCTCCCCCAACTATCCCACCACCCCCGGGGCGTACAGCACCACCAACTCCGGCCCACTGGGCACCGCCGACGCGCTGGTGACGGTCCTTGATGCCGACGCGCAAACGATCCTTTACTCCACCCTTGTTGGCGGAAACGATCACGAGGCTGGGTTGGATATTGTGCTGAACAATGCCGATGAAGCCTTCGTGCTGGGGACAACCTACTCCGCCGATTTCCCAACCACCACCGGCGCGTTCCAGGAAATCCCGGCCGGGAACGCCGATGCTTTCCTTCTGCAACTAAGCCGCGATGGCTCCCAGCTTCTTGCATCAACCTACTTTGGCGGCGCGGGCACCGATATTGGGGAAGGGATAGTTCTGAACTCCGCTGGCGACCCAGTGATTGTTGGCATCACCTACTCCCCCGATCTTTTCACCACCCCGGGCGCATTCGACCGCAGTTTTAACACCCGCCCGGGGAACCCTGCAACCAGCGATGCCTACGTTGCCAGCTTCCGCGCCGATCTTACCGGGGTGAATTTCTGCACCTATCTGGGGGGAACCAACAACGACCGCGCAAACACCCTGGCACTGGATCAATCGGAAAACATCTTTGTTGTTGGGAGCACCTTCGCCAGCGGAAATTTCGAGCCAACATTCTTCCCAATCTCTTCTTGCGCCTACGACCAACTGAACCGTGGCGGCTTCGACCTTTTCCTAACCAAGCTAAGCCCAACCGCCAGCCGGGTGATGTACTCCACGATGATCGGCGGGGTGAACAACGACTACGGCAGCCTTGACAATTACGGGCGGGCGCGAATCCGGCTGATGGGGGATAGCTGCAACGTGGAAGCCGTTATCGGCATGACCACCCACTCCCCCAATTTCCCCACAACCCCGGGCGCGTTCCAACCCCGAAAAGGAAACGAGGTTGATAACGGACTTGAGGACCAACCAGTGCTGCTAAAATTCAAGCCTTACCAACTGCTCCAATTCCGGTACGACACCACGTCGTGCGGGGTTGTGCAGTTCCATGATGGCTCCGAACTCTGCATTTGGGACGATGGCGCGCCGATCACCAAAGAACGCTTCTGGGATTTTGGCGACGGCGGAAGCTCCACCGAACAGAACCCCCGCCACCGCTACGCCACCCCCGGGAATTATACCGTCAGGCTCTATGCCGGATGCCCGCGCGACTCGTTGGTGATGGAGATCACCGTCCCCCCCTTCCGCCCGATTCCGGTGGGGGCGGGGGAGGATCAGTATATCTGCTCCGGAGCCTCGGCACAGTTGCAAGCCACGGGGGGAACGCTGTTTACGTGGGAGCCATCAACCGGGCTTAACTGCACCAGCTGCCCGAATCCAATCGCCCAGCCAACGGCCACCACCACCTATCGCGTCACCATCACCGACGGCTACGGCTGCACGGGGACCGACACGGTGACGGTGTTCGTTACCGCACGCCCCGCAATCGTTGCCAGCCCCGACACGGCGATCTGTGCCGGGGGCGCGGCGCAGCTGCAAGCAACCGGTGGCGTGGCCTACACGTGGCGGCCAGCAACGGGGCTAAGCTGCATCACCTGCCCCAACCCAATTGCCCGGCCAACCGCCACCACCACCTACATCGTCACCGGACAAGGGGACCCCGCTTGCAGGGAAACGGCGGAGGACACAGTGGTGGTCCGCGTGGTTCCGCCGCCAGCCGTTCGCCTAACCCGCGACACCTCCATCTGCGCTGGCGGAATCGTTCAACTGAGTGCCATTGCCGATTCCGCCGGGGTGCCGCGCCCGATGCGGTTCCGTTGGGTTCCCTCGTCCGGGCTGGATTGCGACACCTGCGCCACCGTGCAAGCCACGCCAACCGCAACAACAACATGGAAGGTAATCGCCACCAACGCTGCCGGCTGCAGCGACAGCGCCAGCGTCACCGTCAGCATCGTGCCACCGCGGGGGATTGAGGCTCCCTCCGTTCGGGCAATCTGCGTTGGCGATAGCGTCCAGCTGAGCGTTGGCGGAAACGGGCCGGTGGAATGGAGCCCAGCAACGGGGCTTAGCTGCACCGATTGCCCCGCCCCGTGGGCATCGCCAAGCAGCACGCAGGTGTATACCGTCCGCTCCCTTCTCCCCTGCGGCGGCAGCGATACCGTCACGGTGGCGGTGCTTCCGTTGCCAACGGTGGCGGTGGTCCCCGACACTCTGTTCTGCTCCGGACAGCTTACGGCAACGGCTTCCCCGAACACCGTGGCCTACCGCTGGACCCCTCCGGATGGACTAAGCTGCGACGATTGCCCCGCCCCCTTTGCCAACCCCAGCGCAACCACACGCTACCACCTCACCATCACCGATGCCAACGGCTGCGTGGCCCGTGATTCCGCGCTGGTGATTGTGAACCCGCGAACGGTGCGGCTCCATATCGGAAAGGAGTATCAGGTGGGGATTGGGAACACGGTGGTGGTGGAGGTGATGGCCGACTCCGCAATGGACCCGCTGGGGCTTACCAGCATCGCCATCAAGCTGAGTTACGACCCCACGTTTCTTCGCGCCAACGCCGCACTGTTGGAAGGAAGAATTCTGGATGGATGGAAGATTGACAGCGTCCAGCAGAACCGCAGCGAGGGCTGGGCAATCTACTTCCTTTCCTCCCCCACGGGAAGCCCCGCCGTTGGGAGCGGAGCATTGCTGGGGATTCAGCTGATTGGATATTTGGGGGCCAACAGCAGCTCGCCGTTGCCGTTCAGCATCCTTTCGCCGATGGGCGATTGCCTGAGCGTGGTGACGGATCCCGGCGCGGTTCGGATAGACTCCATCTGCGGGCTGAACCTGCGGTTAATTGAGCTAACCACCGCCGATTACGCGCTGGACCAAAACCGCCCGAACCCGTTCAACCCCCTCACCGACATCACCTTCTCGCTTGGCTTGGATGGCCCAACACGGTTGGAGGTGTTGGATGGCGTTGGGCAGCGCGTTGCGTTGCTGCTAAACGAGCGCCTTGCCGCCGGACGCTACACCGTCACGTGGGACGCAACCGCGCATCCCTCCGGCCTATACTACTACCGCCTAACCAGCGGCGACTGGACAATGACCCGAGCGATGATGGTGGTGAAATAAAACGCAAAAATGGAGTAGCAATTGGCTCAACACAAATGCTATTTTGCTGATAGAGGGGGTGGGGAAATTCCATTTAATGAAAGCAATCAGGAGAATGATGATGAAAAAGCTCACAGACCTTGCGAAGACTGCGATCATGGCGACCGCCAGTCTGCTTTCGATGGCCACGGCAGCGAACGCTACCATGGAAATTATGCACCGGTATCCCTGCGATAATGGGAATACCGTGACGTATCTGGTAATTCACGACAAAGCCACAGGAAAGCGGTGGCTAATTCGCGAATGGAGCGATAAGACCTCACGGGTTGATCCGTTGGAAACGGTTTCCGCAGCTCCAAGTGGCCCGATTACCGTGCCCGCAAATTTTTCCGATCAGTGCGCCGCATCCCAAGCAATTACAACGCCCGGTGCCGATTTGGGGGTGACGATTCTGGACGCAAATAATCAGGAATTTAGATTCCGCAATTGCTTGAATGAGCAGGAACGTGCCGAAGGGAACGAGGCGGTGGCGCGGGAATTCTTCAACGACCCTGCGCTTGCAACGCTGAAGCCAGATATTGGGATTGGTGGATATGCCGAAGCCAAGGCGTTGAATGATTTTATCAGCAACCGCCCAACCGAAAACAGCCCCGGCGGGCAATTAGGCCAGGAATATTTCGACCGGAATTACGGAGCCAACGGCAATGATGGAATTGCCGTGGTTGAGGCACTTTCCAAAGACAAGATTTTTTTCTACATCATCAAAAACAACACCGATGTTGCCATTGAGTCGGCACCAACGGCGGGGAATAATTATCAACTGATCGTGCGGAACGTGGATCCAAAAGTGGCGGTGGCAACCGAAGTGATACGCAGCAGCGGCGAAGTGGTGTGGCGGAACACCGTTGCGGCAGCAACCCCGGTGGACCTGTCGCAATGCTCCTCGGGGACGTACTTCGTGAAAGGGGGCGGGCAACCAATCGCGGTGACGATTGCGCGGTAATCCCACCCTTGCAAAAAAAGAAAGAGCGGACGGGCAATGATGCCCGCCCGCTTTTTGTTTTCAGTACCCACCCGTTCACCCGGTAGCCGCCCCGACCTCCGGTAGCCGAAGGTCTTTAGCCTTCGGCGTCTCATTCTGAGATACGACTGGGCAGGCTAAAGACCTGCCCCTACCCGTTCACCCGGTAGCCGCCCCGACATTCGTCGGGATTGATAAAAGGTCTTTAGCCTTCGGCGGCTATCTCTCAAAGAACACTGGGCAGGCTAAAGACCTGCCCCTACCCGTTCACCCGGTAGCCGCCCCGACATTCGTCGGGATTGATAAAAGGTCTTTAGCCTTCGGCGGCTAATTCTGAGAAACGACTCGGCCCCGATAAAGATCGGGGTCGCTACCCCGACTGAGGCGGGGCCGCTACCTGTTCATCACCGCCGCAAAAACATTTTTCCGGCCATTTGGCGGACCAGGCCTTTGAACTCCAATGCCAGCAGTGCAACAAGTGCTTCGCTGCTGGTTAGTCCGGTGGCTTCGCACAGGGTGTCAACGTGGCGGGGTTCGCCGTCAAGGGTGTCGAAGATTGCGCGCTCGAACAGGGTAAGATCGGCGGGCGCAGCGGCGGCGGCGGCGATTGCGGGGGTTGGGATGTGGTATCCCAGCGCGTCAAGAACATCCACTGGCGATTGCGTCAGCCGCGCGCGGTCGGTGCGGATCAGCCCGTTGGTCCCGCGGCTTTTCGGCGAGGAGATCGGCCCGGGAACCGCGAACACCTCGCGACTTTGGTCCAGCGCGAAGCTGGCAGTAATCATCGCCCCCCCTTTTTCATCGCTCTCCACCACCAGCGTGGCGGCGGTCATTCCGCTGATGATCCGGTTGCGCTGCGGGAAGAATGCCGGAATCGCCTTCACGCCAAAAGGATACTCGCTGATGACCGCGCCACGCTCGGCAATCTTCCCCGCCATCTGCGCCGAAAGGCTTGGCGAGATTTCATCCAACCCGCTGGCAATCACGGCGATTGTTCGCCCGTTGGCACGCAGCGCGGCGGCATGGGCGTACTGGTCAATCCCGCGTGCAAGCCCGCTTACCACCGCCACCCCCGCCGCGGAAAATTCTTCGGCATACTTCTCCGCGGTTAGCCGCCCGTACATCGTTGCGGCCCGCGTTCCAACAATGGCAATCGCGCGGTCATCCTCCGGCAGCAGCTGGCCACGCAGGTAAAGCACGATTGGCGGGGCATAAATTTGCCGCAGCCGTGCCGGGTAATCATCGCTCCAAAAATGGAGTATCTCCCCGCCGAATTCCTTTGCCCGCGTGGTCTGCGTTTCCGCCTGCCGAAGGAGGATATCCATGGTGGCCATCCCCTCGATTGCCGCGCGCCGCAACCCTTCGGCGGCCAGGTCCTCCGGCGCGGCGTTCACAATCGTCTGGAACTCCTCCCCCGTCTCCACCAAGCTCCGCACCGCCGCGGAAGTAATCCCAGGAAGGAAGTTCAAAGCAAGGATTTGTGGTGTTGTTAGCATCGGCGTGGTTGTGGTTGATACGTGATGGTTTGGTGCCCCCCCTCCCCAAACAAAAATCTACCCCGCGAAGGGCTTCGGTAAAAATACACCACTTCGCTGTTTCCCATCTCCGGTTATCGTCGCATCTTTCGGGCGACACGCACACACACTCGCAACTATTGGAATCGCATCTGCCGATGAAGAGTTCACTGCTCCGCTCCTCCGTTCTGCTGCTGGCCGCGCTGGCGTTTTGCGCCGGGAATCTTGCCGCCCAGCAACTGGTGGTCTCCAGCCTTGACGCAAGCAAATTCCCGACGATCACCGCAAAGGTCTATCTGCTGGATGCCGCAGGGAAGCCGCTGCGCGACGTTAGCACGCGGACCATTCAGGTTCGCGAAAACGGAACCGAACGCCGCGTCACCGCGATTGATTGCCCCCCTCCGGTTCCGGTTGATGCCCTCTCTTCCGTGCTGACGATTGACGTTTCCGGCTCGATGGCCAACACCCCCGACGGACGCGCCGGCACGCCAAATATGGAGCTTGCAAAATCGGCGGCGAAGGCGTGGATACAGGGGCTTCCGGAAGGGCGAAGCGAGTGCGCCGTCACCACGTTCGACCAGTACGGCCAGATTATCCGCGACTTCACCCGCGACCGTGCGGACCTTCTATCGGCCATTGAATCGCTGCGGCCACAAGGGGGGACCGAGTATGATGCCGGATTGCGCAACCCTCCCGCCGGCGGGTTGGTGGTGGCCGAAAAGGGGAAGCACCGCCGCGTGGTGATCTTCCTGACCGACGGGCTTGGCGGCGGCGATGAGAAAAAGATCATCGCGCTGGCCCAGCAGAACAACGTCGCCATCTTCTGCGTCACGCTGGGGATGCCCGCGCCCGACATCCTGAAGAATATCGCCCGCGCTACCGGCGGCGAGTTTTACGAATACGTCACCACGGTTCCGCAGGCCCAGGCGGTGTATCGGGCAATCCAGTACCGCGCGCTTGGCGGCGAACCGTGCGAAGTCACGTGGGAAAGCCTTCCCGATTGCAACGTGAACCGGAACGTCAGCCTTGAAGTCCCATCGCAGGGGCTTGCGGCGGCCATGCGCTACGAGGCCCCACAGAGCAGCGTTCCCCGGCTGGAGGTTCTTCCTCCATCGGTTGATTTTGGCGCGGTTGCGATTGGAAGAACGGAGAAGGAGGAGCTAACGCTGCGGGCCGTTGGGCGCGATGTCACCATCACCAGCATCACACCGATGACCCCAAAAGGCCAGTTCCAATTGGACGCGCCGGCAACGCCGTTCACCATCTCGGCCGGAAGCAGCCGGACGCTGGCAATCCGCTACTCCGCCGCCGACACCGCCTACCGTTTTGCACGCTGGGCAATCGCCAACGATGCCTGCGCCGGGGCGGTGGTGTTTGCCGCCGCAGGAACCCGCGCACGCCCCGAGCCAAGCATCCGTTTGATTCGCCCGAACGGAGGCGAGCGGTTTATTGCCGGGTCCACGACCACGATTTCCTGGGATGGAGTTGCCCCCGAAACCCCAGTGCAATTGGAGTACAGCACCGATGCCGGGACAACATGGAAAACCATCACCGAGCGGACCTCGGGCGGGAGCTTCCATTGGAAGGTTCCGGCAACGCCAAGCGAGCGTTGCCTTGCCCGCGTCGCCGAAATTGACACCGCCGCCACCGCCGCTGCCGACACCGGAATGCGGCTGACCGGAGCCGGCGAAGTGATCCTGACCAGCGCATTCAGCCCCGATGGAACGATGGTGGCGGGGGCAAGCTGGAGCGGTGTGGTTCCGGTGTGGGACGTGGCAACGGGGAAGAAAATCCGAACGATCTCCGTGGGGATGAACGGCCCCCGCCCGGCACGCGCCTACTACGTGGAGTTCAGCCCAAACGGCAGGCAAGCCTTGACCGCCGCCGAAGGGAACATCGTCAGCGTGTGGGATATGGCCAGCGGGCGCGAGGTTGCCAAGTTCAAAGGGAAGCCGTACAACAAAACCGAGCGGTGGAACTCCGCCAGCACCGAAGGCGACGTAACCCCAAGCCCCGTCTTCAGCCCCGACGGAAAGAAAGTGTTGTTGATGGATGAAAACTACACCCCGGCACTCTTCGACCTTTCCAGCGGGCGAAAACTGAGGACCTTTGGCGAACCCCAAAATGGTGAGATCGTCACCAGCGCAATGTTCAGCAGCGACGGCACGCGAATCTTGACGGCGGGACCCGACAGCGCGGTGCGGGTGTGGGATGCCGCCAACGGAACGCAGCTTCAAAAAATCAAGCACGCGCGGAAAACCGAAGGGGCAACCTTCAGCCCCGACGGCGCATGGATTGCCAGCGTCACCACCGACGACACCGTTCGGATTTTTAACTCCATCACTGGCGCGCTTGCCCAGAAGATTCGCCCGGGAAAACGGTACGGGGCCTCCTACCTGCGGGCAATGTTTGCCCCGATGGAGAAAGCCTGCTGATCTGGCATGGGTCCGAGATTCCCGCAACGCTGTACAACTTCCGCACCGGCGCAAAAATTCGCGAGATGAACTTCGACCGCGACGGGAAGGAGTTCCGCGCGCGAAGCTCCATCGGCTACGCAAACTTCAGCCCCGACGGCCAGCATATCGTGACGGTGGACGGAAGCGTCAACGTTTGGGATGTGGCCACCGGAAGAATGATGTCGAGCAATCGGTGGGACTCGCAGATGTCGTACGCGACCTTCAGCCCCAACGGCGAACGGATTGCTTCCAGCGAATCGGCAAACCTTGTGGTGCGCCCCGTTGGCGCGTTGCGATTGCAGGAGGACCGCTCCGACTCGCTGTGGGCAATTCTGGACACGGACCCGCGCTCAATCGGCCTAAACTTTGGCCGGCGGCGGATCGGCTCCGTCACCGACATCGTGATGCCGAACATGATCCGCAACGCCGGGGCGGTTCCGTTTGTGGTTGACTCCATCTGGATCACCGGGCCGAACGCGCGCGAGTTTGGGATTGTCAACGGCATTCCCCCGTTCACGGTCGCGCCAGGGGAAAACCATGCGATGGAGCTTCGGTTCCGCCCGTCGGGGCGTGGGCTGCGCGGGTCCAACATCCACATCATGGCTGGCGGGAAGGAGATGATTCAGGCATTGGAGGGGGAAGGGATTCGGGAAGATTTGGCGATTGATATGCCGGAGATTGACTTTGGCGACATCCCCGTTGGCAGCCGCCGCGACACGGTTGTTCCGGTGATGATTCGCAACCTTACCACCACCCCGCTGACCATCACCAGCACGCAATTCACCGGCCCCGACACCACGCAGTTCAGCGTGATTGATGGCGGCGGGCGGTTCACCATCCCCCCCAACAGCGGCCACCGGATGGAGCTTCGGTTTGCCCCGGTCCGCAGCGGGCGCACCAGCACCCGGCTGAGCTTCCGCACCGACGACAGCAGCGACGTAACCGCACGCTTGTTCGGAAACGGAATCGGCACCACCAGCACCGAGCCGGACGAGCCAAGCATCAGCGAGCGGTATGTGGACCCCACAACCTTCCGCACCATTGCCGCGCCGAACGCGGTGTTGCCGAAAGGTGGAGATGGATATGTGGGAAGCTATGATCTGCTGGGGTTGGTGGCGGGCTACTCCATCACCGATAACGTGATGGTGCTTGTTGGCGGCGGCGTTCCCCTGCCAGATGATTGGTTCGGCCTGAACGGCACGATGTACGGGGCGTACTCGGCGGGGGTGAAGGCCGGATTGCCCATTACGGAACAGCTGAACATTGCCGGCGGCTACCAGTGGGCGCGAAGCATCTACGACCAGGACGTGACCGAAAGTTTGGAGTCGCAGATCACCGTCAGCATCCCCTACTTCTCCCTTAGCTACGGCAACGACGACAGCCGTTTCAGCATACTGGCGGGCTACGGATTTAAGCAGCACGTGACCAACGGCATTGGCGGCACGTTCGACAAAAACGCGTTGATTATCAGCGGCGGAGGGGATTACCGCGTTGGCGAGCGGTGGAAAGTTGCGGTGGAATTTCTGAGCATGGAGACGTTGGGTTATCTGCCGATAGCGGCCACCGCCCGTTGGTTTGGCCACACGTGGGCGTTGGATGCCGGGATTGGATTTTTAGGAATCGCCACCGGCGGCGGCGAAGCCCCCTCCATCCCAGTCGCGCCAGTGATTAGCTTTGTGAAGGTGTGGTAAAGGGGGCAATGCAACGGACTTCCCCCAGCAGAATGCAATCGCCTGTGTGGCATGGCCAGGCCTCGCAGGCGATAAGGCGATGATTCAGCAATCGTTCAACAGCATTGATAGGAGCTAACCATGATGAACAAAACCATCCCTCTCCTCCTGCTGCTCACCACAGCACTGCTCCTGCTTGGGCAAACCTTCACCCACGCACAAAACCGCATTGACCCCAGACACCCCTCCTTTGCCTACATGCAAGAATGGGGTACCATGGATGGAACCACTCTCCAATGCTTGCCCGGTTGGGTTGGTGAAACTGGAGAACTCTTTGGAAGACAGATCATCCCAACTGGTGATCTTAACAACGACGGAATGGCCGATTACATTATCGAGCGTGATCGCTGCGATACCGCATTTGGAGTAAACAAAACCACCCGTGGCAATGAACTCCTGCTGTTCTACGGCAAGAAAAACTCACTCCCTACCCCTGCTGATGGTATCCGCATCGGGCCTTCCGAAATCGGCTCCACTACTCACTTCCTCTGCACCGGTGACTTTGATGCCGATGGCATCCTCGACATCGCTTGTGGCATCCATCTCTATGGGGATACTACTGAACGTGGAGGAGAGTATGACATCGGTATGCCCGTCGTCTTCTGGGGACAATCCAATGGTATCTACTCCACCAGCGACACCACCCAATTCCCCTCCGATGCTCCCATCTGGATTACTCCAAAACAAGGAGTTAGTGGTGATTTTAACGGTGATCACATTGATGATTTGTTCATTCGTGGATCCGGGTGGGGATTCGCTGATGGAGCATTAGCGAGAATTCCTAAAGGACACATCTTTGCTGGCGAACGTGGCAAGCGATGGGGACGCGATGGTAGAGACCACTCACCCGTTCAACGATGGTGGTACCCACCAGGCAACAAAGCAGTCGAATACCGTGATCACGATTGCTCCGGAGACAATGACCTCATCTTCTACGGTGGCATTATTGATGACATTGATCAAATCATGGTTGCTTATCAACATGGCAACGGCCAATGGATTGATACCTCCGACATTGAGGCCATTAACCTCAAAACATCCTATAGCTCCTACGCACGATTGATGGATGTCACCGGCGATCACCTCCTTGATATTGTCACCATCGGAGGGAACTTTGAGAGTGAACGCATCAAAGTCTTTGCCGGAAAGGCTGGGCAGAGGCTGAAAGAACAGTACGGCACAGGAACCGACAGTGCCGACCGTGCCAACGGACGATTCCCACTCCGACCCTGGGTCAAGATGCCAACACCCACTGTCCTCCATGATGGATGGACTGGAAGCGAACACGTGTTGTTCGATCTGGGCGATATTAACGGAGACGGACGTTCGGAAATTGCGGCCCATTCAACACCGTTCATCCTCATCTACACCACCGGACCAACCCTTGATTCTCTTATTGATGTCATGGCTCGAGTTCCTGGAGGCTATGACTACAATTGGGGAACTATCAAGCGGCTTGGTGACATTGATGGGAGCGGTAAGCCAACTTTTGCCGTTCGGTATGAAGGCAACGTCCACTTCCTGAAAGCACCACCAAAAGATGAAATTCCTACCTACGGCGGGCGCATCCGCTCGCTTCCACATCCTATTGATTTTCGCTGTGCATTGTCCTCCAGCGTGGGAACCCAGGGGGGCGGGGAACAGGGGACAGCGGAGATGGACCTTAGCGCAACTTCTTCAGATTCTTATCGAGCCAACAAAACTGCACTGGCTCCACATTTCATTCATAGATCACAACCATAGGAGATAAAAACAATAGACCTCTTTCAAAAGTCTAGATTACGGGTTATGTTTGGGGTCAACCAATATAAGGAAGAAGGATGCGCTACGCAGAGATTTGTGATCGCTCACCGGAACAATTTCGACGCTTAACCGGTGTGTTGCCGACGACCTTCGAGGCAATGCTTCGGGTCATTCGTGCAGCGCGGCGAGAGTTTGGTCGTCCGCCGAAACTCACGCTCGCCGATCAGCTGTTGTTGACGCTGCTGTATTGGCGTGAGTATCGAGCGCAATATCACCTTGCAGCGGATTTTGGGATCAGCGAACCGACCTGCAGCCGGATCATTCGGCGAGTGGAGGATGAACTCACCCAGAGCAAAGAGTTTCAATTGCCGAAGCGTCCGCAGCCGCGAGTCGGGGAGACAGAGTTTGCTGTGATCGTGATCGATGCGACAGAAAGCCCGATTGAACGGCCCAAAAAAAGCAAAGGGAGTACTACAGCGGGAAGCGTGGATGCCACACAATCAAGACGCAGGTAGCAGTGGCGTTGGGGAGTCGTCGGATACTCAAGACAGAGTTTGGGGTTGGTAGCCAGCATGATTTCGCGTTATTGAAGCAGTGTGTGGGTCGGGGGTATGGGCGATTGTTGGGGAGTGGGAGTTGTTGGATAGCGGATTTGGGATATCTGGGCTTATCGAAGATTCAGAGCAACGTGTGGTTGCCGCACAAGCGGCGGAAGGGGGTGGAATTAGGAGATTGGGAGAAGGGAGAGAATCGTGAGCACTCGCGGAAGCGGATCGTGATTGAGCATGTGTTTGGTCGGTTAAAGGTGTTCAAGATCATAGCGGAGAAATATCGAAATCGTCGCAAGCGATTTGATATGAGATTCAACCTCATCGCCGCCATCCATAATTTCGAACTCCCTTGAAAGCTACTTTTGAAAGAGGTCTAATGAACAAAACCAACAAAAAACCACCTCTCCTCCTGCTGCTCACCACAGCACTGCTCCTGCTTGGGCAAACCTTCACCCACGCACAAAACCGCATTGATCCCAGACACCCCTCCTTTGCTTATATGCAAGAATGGGGGACCATGGATGGAACCACTCTCCAATGCTTGCCCGGTTGGGTTGGTGAAACTGGAGAACTCTTTGGAAGACAGATCATCCCAACTGGTGATCTTAACAACGACGGAATGGCCGATTACATTATCGAGCGATCCCGTTGTGACTCCGCCTTTGGGGCAAACAAAACCAATCGGGGATATGAACTCCTGCTGTTCTACGGCAAGAAAAACTCACTCCCTACCCCTGCTGATGGTATCCGCATCGGACCTTCTGAAATCGGTTCCACTACTTACTTCCTCTGCGCCGGGGACTTTGATGACGATGGCATCCTCGACATCGCTTGTGGCATCCATCTCTATGGGGATACTACTGAACGTGGAGGAGAGTATGACATCGGTATCCCCGTCGTCTTCTGGGGACAACCCAATGGTATCTACTCCACCAACGACACCACCCAACTCCCCTGCGATGCTCCCATCTGGATTACTCCAAAACAAGGAGTTAGTGGTGATTTTAACGGTGATCACATTGATGATTTGTTCATTCGTGGATCCGGGTGGGGATTCGCTGATGGAGCATTAGCGAGAATTCCTAAAGGACACATCTTTGCTGGCGAACGTGGCAAGCGATGGGGACGCGATGGTAGAGACCACTCACCCGTTCAACGATGGTGGTATCCACCAGGCAACAAAGCAGTGGAATACCGTGACCACGATTGCTCCGGAGACAATGACCTCATCTTCTATGGTGGCATTATTGATGACATTGATCAAATCATGGTTGCTTATCAGCATGACAACGGCCAATGGATTGATACCTCCGACATTGAGGCCATTAACCTCAAAACATCCTATAGCTCCTACGCACGATTGATGGATGTCACCGGCGATCACCTCCTTGATATTGTCACCATCGGGGGGAACTTTGAGAGTGAACGCATCAAAGTCTTTGCCGGAAAGGCTGGGCAGAGGCTGAAAGAACAGTACGGCACAGGAACCGACAGTGCCGACCGTGCCAACGGACGATTCCCACTCCGCCCCTGGGTCAGTATGCCAACACCAACGGTGCTGCATGATGGATGGTATGGGTCAGAGTTTGTGTTGTTTGATCTGGGTGACATTAACGGCGACGACCGTTCGGAGATCGTTGCCCATTCAACACCATTCATCCTCATCTACACTACTGGTCCAACCCTTGACTCCCTCATTGATGTCATGGCTCGAGTCCCTGGCGATTTCTGGGATACGATGACACGACTTGGTGATATTGATGGAAGCGGTGTACCCAGTTTTGCTGTTCGGTACGACGAGAAGATTCATTTCTTCAAGCCACCACCAAAGGATGAAATTCCTACCTACGGCGGGCGCATTCGCTCGCTTCCACATCCTATTGATTTTCGCTGTGCATTGTCCTCCAGCGTGGGAACCCAGGGGGGCGGGGAACAGGGGGCAGCGGAGATGGACCTTAGTCAACAACAATCCTTCCCAAATTCCCTGCATCCTTATCGTTAAGTCTCCACGGCAATCAGGCGCAGAGCCGGCACCCTTTGGCTGCTGCCGCAGCAAAAGCACGCCGTGCCCCCTTGCCCCAAATCTTATTTCCCCTTCCCCAGCACTCCCGATTGCGGGATGTTTACGTGGTGGATGGTCCAGTTGGAGGTTTGCGAACGGTTGCTGCGGCGGCCAGTGGTGGTGGCGTTCGGTGCGGTGGCGGTAACGGTGATATTCATGGCAGTTTTCCGGTTGCGTTGTTGTTGATTGATCTTCTGCTATCAATCTATCGGGAACGATTATCACTTTTCCAGAATTCGATTATCTGGCCGCACCGCCACGAAAAAATCTTCCTCCAACCTCAAAAAAAAATTGAGGCTCCAACAGCAAACAGCTGATAGAGCCTCTAAAAAAGCCGATGATTCTGAGATTCGCGAGGCAATGCCCAGTTCGCGGGTGTCCCCAACCCACCCCCAACCCCCTCCCAAGAGGGGGAGCAGCCCGCAAGGCCGCGCACGGAGCCAGTCTCAATTCCTCCAGAAGCCCCGAAGCGTCCCTCTCCCACGGAGGGGTGGCCGATAGGCCGGGGTGGGTTCGGGGAAACGATGGAAAAAGCGGAGTTTGCCGTTGGCCTCGGAAGCCTCTGAGCCTCGTATCTGCTGATCCTGAGATTCGCGGAACAACGCTCGGTTCGCGGGTGTCCCCTCGTCCCGACGAAGGTCGGGGCGGTTGCCTCCAATTCTCTGATCCTGAGATTCGTGGAACAACGCGGTGTTCGTGGGTGTCCCCGCGTCCCGACGAAAGTCGGGACGACTACCCCCGATTCCCGATCCTGAGATTCACGAGGTGACGCCCAGTTCGCGGGTGTCCCCGCGCCCCGACGGAGGTCGGGGCGGTTGCCTCCGATTCCCTACTTCACAACGATCATCGTGATGGATTCCTGGGTGTGGCTGGTGGTTAGCCGCGCCAGGTAGCGTCCGGCGGGAAGCTCTGCGCCGTCAACGGTCACGCGGATGGTGCCGGCTGGTTGCTCCCCTTCCAGAAGCGTTTTCACTTCGCGACCCATGGCATCGTACAGCCGCAAGGTGGCAACGGTGCTGGCCGGCAGCTCAATCGTGATCTGGCTGGTTAGGCTGAAGGGATTCGGGGTGTTTTGGCGGAGCATCGCCGATGCCCCAGCCACCGCCCCCTCGTTTCCAACAGACGATGATTGTTTTGGGAGCGGCAGCGTGTACCAAAATCCTTGATACGCCGCCCCCGTGCTGCTTTGCGCCGGCCCAATCACCGCTTGGCCCAACGTTGCGTGCAGGACCATCCCGCTGCCGGATGAACGGGTTGCCCCGCTCCCAATCACGTAGTTGCTAATGCCGGTTTGGGCGGTTGCTCCGGTTGCGGCAAGCGCCAGCATTGCCAGCGCGATACTCCATCTGTTCCAAGTGCTCATCGTGGTTCTCTTGCTCCTTTTTAATCTGTGTGATCTGGTTATGTGGTTGGCGATTCTGGCGTTGGATGTTGGCTGCTGGCTTCCTCATCATGGATCTGCGCGCCACAGCTGGTGCAGAACAATGAAAGCGCGTGGATGATGGCGACCCCGCACCGGGGGCAATGCCGGTTCATTGGCGCGCCGCAGCAGGGGCAGAAACGATCCTCCGGGAATCCAGCGGCACCGCACACCAAGCACCGTGCGATTGCGGTTGTTGTTCCTGCCGAATCGGCTTTGGGGCTGTTGTGCTGATGCTCTGTCATGTTGGAAATAGGAAGTTTCCCGAATGCGTTGCGGCCACCAACGGCTGCACCTGCGATAAAGGTATCGGGAACGATTGTCGGTTTTCCCAGAAACGGTTATCGGTTTGCGGAAAAGTGATCTCCGGTTGATTTTTTTTGATCCGCCAAAGTGCTGATCCTGAGATTCGCGAGGTGACGCGGTGTTCGCGGGTGTCCCCGCGAAGGCTAAAGACCTTCGACTACCCCGACCTTCGTCGGGGCGGTTATCTCCAATCCCCTCCGCCTCACTTTCTCCTCTTTCTTCTTCACTTTCCCCTTTCCATGGTATTGGTGTTTGCCGTAAGTTCGCCGTAACCGATTCACGATGTTCTTGACCGTTCGATAACCTGCACCATGAACTACCGCTCGCTCCCGACACGCTTGCTGATTTTGTTCGCGATTATCTCCGGATTCGCGTTCAACACCGACAGCACTTCTTTCAGTTTCAGCCTTTCCACCGAACGGGTATTTGGCCCCGGCGATGCCGACATCGGCATCCAGTTTAGCAGCAACGGGCTGGCCGCCGCCACCATCCGGTTTCGGGCATATCGGGTGAAGGACCCGGTGGCGTTTTTCATGGAGCAGAAGGACCCCCACAGCCCCCAGATGAACGGAGCAAAAGCCCCGAACACCTTCGACATGATCGGGCTGGGGATGGAGAAGGTCCAGCGGGACCTTCGCTACGCCGCCCGCGACGTTATGCCGGAACGGAGCCGCCGCGCACTTCGCGACGTAACCGATCTGAACGGAACAAAAGCCCGGAAGAACGACCCAAAAACCACCCCACCCCCGGCCAACGCCAAGGACCTTCCGAAGCAGGCCGAACGGTTCGAGGTGGTGGCCGAATGGGAAGTGCAGATCAAGCCGGAGGATACCGACTGGCATTATCAAAGCATCACCGCCCCACTTCGGGAGAAAGGGGTGTATATGATTGAAGGAAGCATCCGTGGAAAGAAGGCGACAACGGCCCTGATTATCAGCGAGTACGGGCTGGTGGTGAAGCAATCCGATGCCGCGGTTCTGGCATGGGTGGTGAACAAACGCACCGGCGAGAAAATCCCCGACGTTCCAATCACCTGCCTGCGCGGCGGCACAAAAATCGCCGACGACGAAAGCGATGGCGATGGGTTGCTCAACATCGAGCTTCCCCCCCTCCCGAAAGTTGCCAACGCCGAGGACGATGAGGAAGAATACGACTGGTACTGGGAGTACCGCCGCCGCCAATTGGTGGTGATGGGGGAAAAGGATGGGAATTTCTTCATCCACGACCCCTACAGCTACAGCGATGGTGGCGATTCCCGCTTCAAGGTCTATCTCCACACCGATCGCCCAATCTATCGCCCCGCGCAAAGCGTTTTTTACCGGGGGATTGTCAGGAAGATTGCCAAGAACGGGGAGTACGAAAACTACACCGCAACCCCGGTGTTCATCGAGATTCAGGATGCGAACGACGGCGCGATCCGCCGCGACACCCTGGCCCTGAGCGATTTGGGGACCTTCAACGGCCAGATTTCCCTGGGCGATGAAATCCCGCTTGGCTACTACACCATCAAAGCCACCGTTGACGACAACGATTACTGGTTCAATTTCTCGGTGGAAGAACACAAGAAGCCGGAGTACAAGGTTGTGGTCAGCACCGACCGCAAGCAGTACACCCGTGGCGATGAAATCACCGCAACGGTCCAGGCCGATTACTTCTTTGGCAGCCCCGTTGCCAACGCCGAAGTGGAGTATTTCGTTTATCGCTCGCGCTACTGGCGACCCTGGTGGAAAGGTTCGGAATGGGAATACCTGTACGAAGAAGGGGGCGACTACAGCACCTACCGGATGGAGATGATCGAATCCGACACGGGCCGGCTTGCCCCCGACGGCAGCTTCACCTTCCGCTACCGCACCGACGACTCCTCCGATGCCGATTACGTCTATCGAATCCAAGCCAACGTGGTGGATAACAGCCGCCGCTCCATCAGCGGAGCAAAATCGGTGGAGGTGACCCGGGGTGAGTTCTATCTATCGCTGCGAACCAACAAGTACGTGTACCGCACCGGCGACGAAGCCTCCATCTCCGTTGCGGCAGCAACGTTCGATGGCGACAAGCCAATCGCCACCGACCTTCGGATAAACGTCACCCAAATCTCCTGGGACCGCGTCTTCACCGACAGCGTTGACGGCGTTGCAAACTACCGCTACGACCGCCGCGAGGAGAAAGTGTGGGAAGGATCGGGCGAAACCGAAAGCGATGGCAAAGGGACCATCACCTACGAAGCAACCAAGCCTGGCTACCTAAAAATCACCGTCAACGCACGCGACAGCCGCGGCGCGGCAATCAGCGAGACCGACTACATTTACGTTAGCGACAACACCTACGCCAACTGGTACCGCGAAGGGGCAAGCGACATCCAGATCATCCCCGACAAAGAATCGTACCAACCAGGCGAGACGATGAACGCCATGGTGATTATGCCCGCCGCCGGCATTGACGCGCTGATTACCAGCGAGGGGGAGAACATCCTTACCAAGCAGGTGGAACGCCTTTCCACCAACTCCGCCGTCATCCACCTGACGATTGCCGATGCCCATGCACCGATGTTCTTCCTTGAGGCCACCGCGCTGGTGAACGACCAACTGTACACCGAAAGCCGCCGCATCACCGTGGTCCCGCGTGGGAAGCTGATAAAACTGCAGGTGGAGACCGACAAATCGCAGTACCGCCCGGGCGACCGCGGAACCGTCACGGTCCGCGCTGTTGACGAAAGCGGCACGCCGGTAAGCAACGTGGATGTTGCGCTTGGGATGGTGGATGAGGCCATTTACTCCATCAGGCCCGAATCGGCTCCCGACATCCAACGGTTCTTCTACGGCCCACGCTGGAGCCGCATCTGGACCTCGGCCTCGCTCGACTTCTCCTTCTACGGCGATGCCCGCGCCGCGCGCACCGCACGGGGGGATGATCTTTTTGGCGAAGCACGCAGCTACAAACAAACCGCCGACCGTGGCCGCCACAACATTGCTTATGGAGATGTGAAAGGTGAGATGTTCGTGCAGCCAGCGGTCCGCCGGAACTTTAAGGATATGATGTTCTGGACCCCCTCGGCACGCACCGGAAGCGACGGGCGGGCAACCCTGAACGTGGAGTTCCCCGACAACCTCACCACGTGGCGAATCACCGCCCGCGGCGTTACGGCCAACACCGCCGTTGGCCAAGCCGTTGCCCGCGTGATCTCACGGAAGGAGCTTCTGGTCCGGATGGAGACGCCACGGTTCATGGTCCAGGGGGACCAGATGGTGATTGCCACAACAATCCACAACTACCTGAAAGGGGAGAAAGTGGCGAAGGTGGAGTTCGCCGGGGAAAACGTGACCCTTGCCGACCGCCAACGGACCATCACCATCCCCGCAAATGGCGAGCAACGGATTGATTGGAAAGTCTCCCCGGGAAGCATCGGCACCGCCAAGCTGACGGTGAAGGCCCTGACCAACGAGGAATCGGACGCAATGGAGCTTTCGGTTCCGGTGATCCCACGCGGCGTGAAAACCGGCGACGGCGCGATGACCGAAATCCCCGAAGCCAACGGGACCCGAACCCTGAATCTTTCACTTCCGGAATCTGCCCAGCCGGGGACTGGGGAGGCCTACGTCACCATCTCTCCATCGGCGGCAAGCTCCATTATCGGCTCGCTGGATCAGCTGATCGGCTACCCGTACGGCTGCGTGGAGCAGACGATGAGCCGGTTCCTTCCCACCATCGTCGTGGCGCAGCTTCTGAAGGATTTCAACCTTTCGCTGGATCCCAAAAAGCAGGAAGCGTTGCCGAAGATGGTGAACAAATCGTTCGCAAAACTGTACGGATTCCAGCACAACGATGGCGGCTGGGGCTGGTGGGAAAACGACGAAACCCACCCCTACATGACCGCTTACGTGATGTACGGCCTGACAATCGCCAAGCAAGCGGGCTACGAGGTGATGGAGGACCGCTACCAAAGCGGATTGAACTCGCTGAAACAACAGATTGAGCATGGCCGGAACTCCGCCAAGGACCCGCTAACCTGGACCGAGCAAGGCTACATGCTGTACGTAATGAGCTTCATTAAACGTGGCCAGCCGCAGAAGGAAGTGGTAAGCCGGATTCAGGAGCTTGCGGCCAACAGCAAGATCAACAACTACACGCTGGCGTTGCTTGCGCTGGCAAGCAGCTACCAGGGGGAAACAACGCTGGCGCGGGGGCTGGCCGACCGTTTGGAGAAAGGGAAATCCACCCAGGGGAACCTGACCTTCTGGGAAAGCGAGTCGCGCCCCTACTCCTGGGCCAACGACGATGTTGAGGCATCGGCCTTTGCCACCAAAGCAATCCTGGCGTTGCGTGGCCGCACCGAGGTGGTTGACGCGACCGTCCGCTGGCTTCTTTCCCGCCGCCGCGACGACGGCTGGCACAACACGCGCCAGACCGCAACCGTCATCTACGCGCTGACGGACTATCTTAAACTCACGAACGACCTTTCGCCCGATTACGCAATCACCGTGAAGGTCAACGGAAGCCAGGCCTACAGCGGGCGCATCACCCGCGCTGATATTTTCAAAGAGGCGGTACGGGTGAAGGTCCCGCAGGACCTGCTACGGAGCGGGGCGAACACCATCACGTTTGAGAAATCGGGGAACGGGGCGATGTTCGGCGCGGCGCGAATCAACTACTTCGCCACAGGGCCCGGGGTGGTTGCCAGCAGTGCCGGCTTCAAAGTCAGCCGCGAATACTACGTGCTGAGCAAGGAGAAAGTGGGGGAAAAATATGTTTACCAGAAGCGGGCATTCAGCGGAAGCGTAAAAAGTGGCGAGGAGCTGCTGGTGAAGGTGAAGGTCCGCCCCGATCAAGTTTCGCAATTCTGCATGGTGGAGGACCCAATCCCCGCCGGCTGCGAAGTGGTGGCCAACACCGACGGCTACACCATCCCTGGCGAACGGGACTACGACGAAGCCTACCGCCGGGCCAACAATATTTGGGGCTGGTACTGGTGGTTCAGCGGGCGCGAGGTTCGGGATGAGAAGGTGGCATTCTTTGCCCGCGAAATGGAGGCAAGGGAGTATGAGTTCAGCTACATTCTGCGCGCCCAAATTCCTGGCAAATGGACCGCCTTGCCAACCATGGCCTCGCTGATGTACTATCAAGAAGTGCGCGGCACCGGCAACATGGAGCAGATGGCAATCGCCGAGTAACGTGCCGCAGCAATCACGCGCGCCAATCAGACTGTTGGTTCCATGAAGAACAACCCTGAACATCTTCGATTCCTTCCGCCATGCGACCTGTGTGGCGGCTTCCGGTCCCAGGCATTGACCATTGGTGGGGAACAGGTCCACCGATGCCAAAACTGCGGACTGGTGCGGGTTGATTCCACGCATGAGCAATGCTTGGTCCCCGCCAACCGGAAGCAGTGCGCGGCGTTGGAGCGCAGCCTGAAAAGCCACCTAAAAAAACTTCCCGAGCGGAATGCCACCATTTTGCTGGTGGGCGCATCGGCGGCGCGGCTTGCCGATGCGTTCATCAACAAAGGGAACCTGACCATCCATCTTTTAACGGAGCTGGAAACGCCGGCCCCGCGTGGGGTGATTCGGCACGTGCTTTCCATCGAGCAAGCAGCGTTCATCCCCGACCTGTTCGACGTGGTGGTTGCCGACGTTACTGCCCAGCCAATCCCCCCTTCCCTGCTGCTGCAAAAAGCGCGGCTGTGGCTGAAACCCGGGCGTTCGCTTCTGCTGGTTGCCGACAACTCTGCTTCCCTTCTTTCAGCCATTTGGCGGCGTTCCTGGATGGGGCAGCGGGGGGCATCGCTTACGCATCTGCTTACCTCGCACCATCTTGAACGCTACGCCACACGCTCCGGGTTCGCGGTCCGACGGCTGCGAACGGTGGCCTTGCCGGAAGGGATTGCACAGGTGATTGCCCGGGGGAACAAACCCAGCATTGCCGTGCGCTCCATTGGCCACCTTCTTGCCGGAATTGCACGGCTGGCCAGCGCGGGCGAGGTGCTGTTGGCGGAGTTGGAGAAGCATGGAACCGCGCAAATCCCCCTTCACAAACCTGCTGCCGAGCGGGATCAATCCCCCGGGCTTGCCCATGCGATGTATGCCGGAATGAAACGGGAAAGCATGGCCGAGTCGGGTGTTGGCTGATCTGTAGCCTTTTCCGCAACTGCGGTGTTTAGTTGTGGCGTTTGGGCCAACAACAGCCTGCAACCATCCTTTCATGCGATTACTACAACCTCACATTCTTCTCCTGTTGATTGTTGCCGCCACGCCAGCGGTGGCGCAGTTCGACTATCCAGGGTTTGCTTCGTTTTCGGGGCTGGTTCCGGTTGGGACGGCGCAGTTGGTGGGGAATGTGCTGCGGCTGACCGAGGCGCGGCCCGGGGAGGTTGGGGCGGTTTGGCGGCAGCAACGGCAAGATGTGGCCAACGGCTTCGTGACGATGTTTCAGTTCCGCATGACCGACACCGGCGGAATCCCCGATGAAGATGGCCTGAACGGCGGCGATGGCATTGCGTTCGTGATCCAAAACGCCACCGACAACGCCGAAGGCTACGACGGCGGGAACATTGGCTACGCCGGAATACCGAACAGCCTGGCGGTGGAGTTCGACACCTACAACAACGGCAACTCCTACGACATCAGCAGTAACCACGTTGCCATCAACACCAACGGATTCCAGCAAAACTACTCCACCCAACCGTTCACCCTGGCCCAGGCCGATTCGCCCCGGCTGCTTTCCGATGGCGGAATTCACACGGCGATTATCGAGTACACGCCCGGGACCATGAAGGTCTATCTGGACCGCTGCGACCGCCCGCTGCTTGAGGTTCGGGTTGATCTTTCCAAGCGGCTTGTGCTGGATAATGGGCGCGCCTGGGTTGGGCTGGTTTCGGCCACCGGGTCGGCGTGGGAAATCCACGACATCCTGCAATGGAGCTTCCGCCCGCTGGCCATTACCTCCAACGATCCCGCCACGTTTTGCTTCCGCCCGGGAGGGGTGTTGCTTACCGCCCCCGCCGGATTCCCCGCCTACAACTGGTCCACCGGCGAGACATCACGCACGATCACGGCCCGCAAGCCGGGGAAATACACGCTGGACCTTCCGCTTCCCGCCTGCAACCAAACCTACGCCACGGTGGAGTTCACCATCCACGACCGCCCGAACCCACGGCTGCTGCTGAACGGACGGAACCCACTGTGCGACGGCCAATCGTTGCGGCTTTCGGTGGACCGCCCGATGCGAAGCTACCGCTGGTCCACCGGGGAAATCACCCCAACCATCACCGTTGCAACGCCAGGGAAATATTGGGCCGCCGTGGTTGACTCCAACGGCTGCGATGGTTCTTCCGACACGATCAACGTCACGGTTGCAGCCTCCCCAAAACCAAAGATCACTCCAGGCCCGGTTGTTAGCCTTTGCAGCGGTGAATCCACCACGCTCAGCATCGCGAACGATCCCGACATCGTGCTGATCCAATGGTCCACCGGCGAAACCGGCAACTCCATCACCGTCAGCCAGCCAGGGCGATACTGGGCGGTGGCAACCAACCGGGGGAACTGCGCCGGAAGCTCCGACACGGTTGAGGTTATCATCAACGACAAACTCTTCCCACGCCTTACTCCATCGGGAAGGCTGATGCTTTGCCCGGGGGATACGATCACGTTGGATGCTGGCGGCCCATACACGCAATATCAATGGTCCACCGGCGAAACCACGCAAACGATCAGGGTGACGCAGGCCGGGGAATACTTTGTTAGCGTTCGCGGAAGCGGCGGCTGCAACGGCGTTTCCGACACCGCCACGGTGGTGATGAACACCCCAGCAATCCCAATCATCATCCCCGCCGGGCGCACCGAGTTTTGCGAAGGGGACAGCGTGATGTTGGATGCCGGAAGCAACTACCGCGCCTTCCTTTGGTCCACCGGCGAAACCACGCGGGTGATTATGGCAAAAGCTGCCGGCCAATACACCGTCACCATCACCGATGCCAACGGCTGCCGTGGGACCTCGCGCCCGGTGACGGTCAGCTTCCTTCCCCCCCCTTCTCCATCCCTTTCCGCCTCCCCATCGGCAACGATTTGCGCTGGCGGAAGCGCCCTGCTCCGGACCGATGAACCCTTTGGCGAATACCTGTGGTCCACCGGCGAAACCACGCCGCACATCACCGTTGCAACCATTGGGCAATATTGGGTCCGCGTGCGTGGCGCGAACGGCTGCTTTGGGGTGTCGGACACCATCACCATTGCTGCGGGGAGCATCCCGGTTGTGAATGCCGGCGCGGACACCACCATCTGCATCGGCCAATCGGTTCCGATAATGCCAACGGTTGATTCGGCGGGAGCCAACCCGCTTTACCGCTGGGAGCCATCCACCGGCCTAAGCTGCGCCGATTGCCCGAACCCCACGGCCACGCCAACGGAGTCCACCACCTACCGGCTGACCGTCACCACAACCGCCGGCTGCGTTGGCAGCGACTCGGTGACGATCACGGTCGGCAACACCGTGCGGCAGTTTGCGGCGCGCATCCCCCGCGACCTTCGCGTTATCCCGGGCGACACCATCACCGTTCCAATTTTGTTGGATGAACCGCTGGATTCCTTGCAACTGAGCACGCTGCTGCTGACCGTCAACTACGACGCGTCGCTGCTGCGGCTGGGCACGTTGGTCCAGAAGCAAACGTTGGTGGATGGTTGGACGCTGGATCAAAGCGGCAGCGTTCCTGGCATCGTGCGCGTGCGGATGAGCGCGCCCAACGGGGCATATCTGAGCGGAGCGGGGCGATTGATTGGGCTGCACGTTCGGGGCTTTGTCAGCAACGTCCTGTTTTCCGAACTCCCCTTCGCGCTGGAGCTGAATGCTGGGAACTGCGTGGAAGTTGTTCCATCCGCAGGGCTGATACGGCTGGACTCGATGTGTGGGCTAAGCCTGCGGCTGATTGAAGGGGGTCCGGTGGATTACGCGCTGGACCAAAACCGCCCGAACCCGTTCAACCCCGCCACCCAGCTTCAATTCTCGATTGGGCTGGAGGGGGAAACCATGTTGGAGATTCTGGATATCACCGGCAAAACGGTGGCGCGGCTTCTGGATGAACGCCTGAAACCTGGGGAGTATGAAGTGGAGTGGAATGCCGCCGGTTTCCCAAGCGGACTCTATTACTACCGGCTCCGCAGCGGCCATTGGACCAAAACGCGGCAGATGATGCTGGTGAAATAACCCTCCACCCTTTTGGATATTGGAACACTGTGAACCATCCTTCCTCCCCCCCGCCACCGTCGCCATTCTTCAGCTTGGAAGGCTGGGGGATATGATCCTGACAACGCCGCTGTTTCGCGCAGTGAAGGAGTGCTGGCCCGGGGCCGCGCTGACGGTGATCGCCCTTGAGCATTCCGCGCTGATAGCCCAGCATCACCCTTCGGTGGATGCGGTGGTTTCGGTGCCGTTCGGCATTCTGCAGCTTCCCACACTTGCGCGGCGGCTTCACCGGAAATCGTTCGATCTGTACATTGATCCCAAGGACCACCGCTCCTCAACAAGCCGCGTGGTTGCGGAGTTCATCCGCGCCAAACATCGGGTTGGATGCCGCGCCAACGGCGGGCGGGAGACGTTCGACCAGACGTTCGAGCCGCCGGACCAGCCGCTTCATTACGTTGACAGGATGCTCCGCCCGTTGCAGCTGCTTCATCCCGAACGGAGCTTCGCGCGCCGCCCCTTGCTTGGCGTGCCAACCGAATCGCTGCGTGTGGCCGACGGGCAGATGCTTCCCGGGGAGCATGGGGCAATCGCCATCAATATCTCCGCAGGGTCAACATCGCGGCATTGGGGGCTGGAGCATTGGGAAGAATTGATTGATGAGGTAAGCAAGAAATACAGCGTTGCGGTGATCTCCTCGCCGGAGGATCGGCACCATGCCGATGCCATTTGCTCCACCAGCCGCCAGGCGCGCCCCGTCACCACCAACACCATTCTTGACGCGGCAGCGATTGTTGCCCGCAGCCGTGCGGTCGTCAGCCCCGACACCTCCATCGTGCATATTGCCTCGGCATTTAACCGTCCGGTGGTGGGGTTGTACCCGCCGAACCACGGGAATCTGGCCACGTTCGGCCCGCTATCGGACCGCCAGGCCGTGCTGATGCCCGCGCCCGAGGCGGAGCTTTCCACAATCCCGTTTCGGCAAGTGGTGGAAGGGTTGGGGAAGGTTATGGCGGAAAGGCAATAAAGGAAAAGCGTTTGCGAAATCCACCACACCCACGGCTTGGTAATTTCACTGGCGTAGCCCCCCTTTTCACATCGTTCCCTATTTCACCACCACCACTCCCCTGCTCCATGTTTTTCCGTTGGCGGTGATGGTAAGCTGGTAGCTGCCGGCAGGGATTGATGCGGCGTTCAGCGGAAAGCTCAGCACCCCGGCACCGGCCTTGCCAGCGTACAATTGCAGCACCCGCTGGCCCTGCGCCCCGAACAACTCAACGCGAAGCTCGCTGGCCGCGTGCGGAAGCTGCACCACCACCTGGCCTTCCCCTGCAACCAACGGGTTCGGCTGAAGCGTGGCAGCAATTTCCGTTGTGGCTGGCGTGGCCTCAACTCCGGTTGGGTCGCCACGCTCCTCAATCTCAAATTCATCCATCGCCGCTTCCACCAGCGATGGCCGCTCCAGATCGCTAACCTCTATGCGGAACAGCATCTGCGATGTTAGTTCGGCATAATCGCGGACGCGGTACTCGTAGCGTTTCCACGCGTCTGCCGAGTCGGTGAGTTCGGCGGCCAGGCTCCATGTTTTTCCGTTGTCGCTGGAAAGAAACACCCGCAGCGTGTCGTCAATTCCTTGCAGATTCCCCCCGCGCGAGTACCAGATGTTGGCGGTGATGTAGGGGTCGTACCAGCCCGACAGATCGAACGTTGGCGAGGTCAGGCGGGTGGTTCCGTTGTCAACGTCGGCGGCCCCGATGTTGGTCCCTTCGGTTCCGGTGATGCCGGTAACAAATGCGTGGTCGCCGGGGTCCGCAGTTTGGTCGCTATCGGGTTGGATTTGGGTTTTCCCGCGCCGTGGAATATCGGCAACGGTCCCGATTGGAACGCCCCGCTCCCATCCCCCAGAAACCGCGTCGTCGGAAGCGTCGCCAACGGCCCAGCCCAGGTCAACCTCGGCATTGTCGTGGTATCCACGCTTCAGCCGAACCTCCTGCGTGGTTCCCATTTTCGAACTGAACGGAACCAGCTTGGTTCGGTATCCCCACGCCCCCACAAACAACTGGTAGGTGCTGTCGGACGGGAGCGAAAATGTTTGGAATCCATTGGGGGAAACGCCCTCGGCAAAGGAGCGTTCGCTTAATCGCCAGCCAACGTTGGGGATTGGCTGGTTGGTGGCATCATCCACCACGCGAAGGGTAAGATCGGCCAGCGGCAGCTTGGATAGATAGATGTCGAACTGCGCCCCCTTAGGGTCCACGTAAAATTTGCCGGAGCGGGGAAGGTAATCTTGGATAGATGCCGACCAATTCAACGAATCGGCTGCGCCGGCAAAAGTGTATCGCCCCAGCGAGTCGGTGATAAGGCGAAGTTTCAGGTCGGTAAGATCAACCCGAGCAAAGGGGATTGGCTTGTTGGTAAGGGCATCAATCACCCGCCCGCTGATCCGCCCTGGCGTTGCGCCGTTGAAGGTGAACACGTGCAAGCCGGTTTGCATATCGCTGCTTAAAATTTTGCCGCTGGGAAGGTACGGGTAGGTCCCCCAGTTCCCGGCAAAAAACTCTCCGGCTTCGGGGTAGGTGTCGTAGTAGCCAACTTGCACCGGGTTGGCGGGATCGGTGATGTCAACAACACGGGTTCCGGCGGTGTACCAGGCGATAAACGCATGGTTCCCCTTGATATGGACGTTGTGGATGATCTCCCCAGGAACCGGGGTCCAATCGGCAACCTTCTTGATGCTTTGGATGTTGGTGCGGTCCCACACTTTCAAGGTTTTTGGGGTGGATCCAACTTCATCGCTGGTCAGGATGTAGCGGCCATCGGTCGTGGCTTCGGCGTTGTGGGTTCCGGCGCCGGGGTATTGAATGTTGGCCACTTGCACCGGGCTTTTGCGGTCTTTTCCCAGATAGACAATGTCCAGCTGGCCATCATTAATTGCGGCGGCGTATAGCGTGTCGTTGCGGACGCTGCAATCGTGCACGTACCGCCCGGTCCATTTCCCCACCAGCCGTGGCCGGGTTGGGTCCACCGAAAGATCAAAGATCAGCGTCCCCTGGTTGGCCCCGGCTTCCACATTGGTTCCGTTCACGTACAGGTGGTTCCCCTCCACCGAAATCGTGTGCGCGGTGCGGAACGCTGCGGTGTCGGCCCGCAGCAGGAAGGCTTTCAGCGGCAGCTGGGTAAGGTCAATAATCTGCAGCCCGCTTCCCCCTTCGCTTACCACGTATCCGTAGGAACCCCAGGTTTTCATTTCGCGCCAAAGGCTTGTTGGGCCGGGGATAAAACTGACTAATTTGAGCGGAGCCTCGGTGACATCAATCACATACGTTCCGGTGAAGCCGCCAAGCAGTGCGTACTCGCGCCCGTCGGGGGCGGCGTAGCCGGTCAGCGCGGAGTAGGTCCCTTGCTTTTGGATATCGGGATCGAGCGTGCCGAACAGCGTGGTGTTGTAGGCCGCAACCGGTTGCGATTGCGCGGCAACGGTTAGAACTCCAAAGAATATCAGGCTGGCAAGAAGGCTTTTCATCTGGGCTTTTGCGTCGGTACGTGTTGTTGAAGGTTCGGGCACATCACTGCTTGCGTGATCCACCGGCGGCAGCGCGGGTATCGGGAAGGAATCTCACGATCTGTTAGCAACCATTTTGGCAATGAAACCCACACTAAGTCGGATGCTTCGCCACGGCGTGATTGCTGTGGTTCGGATGGAAACGCAGCAGCAGGCAGCGCGGGCAATCGAAGCAATGCTGCAAGGGGGAATTTCCATTATTGAGATCACATGGACAACCCCGAACGCTGCGGCGATGTTGCAAGAAATCTCCCAAATCCCGGAAGTAATCCCCGGCGCAGGGACCATCCTGACAGCGGAGGATGCTCGGGTTGCCGCCGCCGCCGGGGCCGCGTTTGTTGCAAGCCCGATGCTTGATCTAGAGGTTATCAACCAAACCGAGCGGCACGGGTTGGTGAGCATGGCCGGGGCATTCACCCCCACGGAAATTCTTGCCGCTTGGCGTGCGGGTGCGGACCTTGTAAAGCTCTTCCCAATGCTCCCCGACCCCGTGAAGCATATCGCCACGCTCCGCGGCCCCTTCCCCGATATTCGGTTTGCGCCGTCGGGCGGGATCACTGAAAAAACAGCGCGCCCACTTCTGCAAGCCGGCGCGGCAATGCTGAATGTGGGAAGCTGGCTAACTCACGAACCCAACGGCAGCGCAAGCCCACCTGCCACCATCACCGAGCGCGCACGGAAATTGATAGAGGCCGTAAGGGCTGATTGAACGCTGGGAACAGCAAATCGCCAGCAGCTGGGCCCCGCCAACGTAGTAGCCCCCTCCCCGCCTCCCCCAATTCTGGGGGAGGAGACCACAGCGGAAGCGTGAAATCCAGAGGGAGCCGACACAAAAGTAGAGACCCATTTCCCCCCAGCATTGGGGGGACGCGTAGCCGCTTGCGGCGAAGCAGGGGGGCGCGATTGAATAATTGCTGGAAACAGCAAATCGCCTGCAGCTGGAATCCAGGCTTACGGCATAAACATATGCGCCCCGCCCTGTGGCAGCCGTGCGATGCCAACATACACCAGCACCGCCACCCCCAAGAACGTCAGCAGCATCACGCGGGCGCGGGCAGCGGGCGCGGTTTTGGTATCTACGCGCCCCTTCATGATGTGCGCAACCGAAAGGGCAATCAGCATGGTGGCAAAATGCTCCCACGTAAACCGTGCGATCGTCACCCCTGCGGCAAGCCGCCAAATCAGCACCACCAGCCCGATTGTTCCCTGAAGGTCCAGCATTCCGATGAACGCCGAGCTGAAGGCGCGATCCCCCTTGCCATACTCCTTCCCTTGCATTGCCGTGATTGCCAGCTTGACGATTGCCAGCACCGCCGCAATGGCCACCAACCAGCGTGTGTGCGAGTGAATCGTAAAAACGAGGTCCATAGTTTTTTCTGAGTTTGAGAACGTGTTTGAGAACGTGAATGATGACCGGCGGAACGGAAGCGGCAGCAAATAACGAATCGCGCAACGGATATGCTACCGCTGCTTCGCAAAAATCTGTGCGAAATACCAAACGCCATCGCTGTTCAACGCCGCGCCGATTCCGGTGGTGGTGAAATCCCCTTCGATGTTGCTGCGGTGGGTGGGGCTGGCAAGCCACAACCGGACGGCGGTGTCGGCAATCGCTTTGGTATCGGAGCACCAGGCAACGTTCTCGGAGATACCGCTGAACGGCACAACCGTGGCAATCGCTTCGGCGCGTTCATCGAAGCCTTCGTGGCCAAACCGGACCGCCCCGCTTGCCATGTTTTCGGAATGGAGTTGCGCCTGCTGGGCAATGGCCGCATCGTACCGAAGCTCGGGAAGCCCCATCCCCTTGCGATGCCGGTTGATCCTCTCCCAAATCTCACGATCAACACCGCTTGGAACATCCGCCGAGCGGCGAATCGCCAATTCTTTTTTTGTGCACCCGCCCAACAGGGTAATCGCTCCAATCCCCACCATAATCAGCAGGAAGAAGAGGTCGAAGAATTTCATTTTAGATATCGGCATCGGTTCTGGGCATTGGTTTGCGCATCTCACCCTTTCACCGCCCCTGCGGTCATTCCCTGGATGATCTGGCGTTGGAACAGCAGGAACAGAACGATCACAGGGATTGCCGAAATGCCGGAGCTTGCCATCAGATGCCCCCAATCAATGGATTGATTCCCCAAGTAAAACGTCAGCCCAACCGGAAGGGTCCGCATCGCTTCCTCGTTGGTGAACAGGAAGGGGAACAAGAAGGTGTTCCAGGTGGTCAGGAACTGGAACACGGCAAGCACCACCAGCATCGGCTTGGACAAAGGCATCACGATCTTGAAGAGAATGCCAAGCTCGGAGGTCCCATCAATCCGCGCAGCGTCCTCAAGCTCCACCGGCAAATTCATGATGTACTGGCGCATCAGGAAAATGCCGAACGGGGTGACAAGGTTCGGCACAATCAAGGCCCAGTAGGTGTTGATCCAGCCGAAACTCACCATCATTCGGTAGAGCGGGATCATCACCACTTGCGGGGGGATCATCAGGACCGCAACCACCGTCACCAGCCAGAACCCTTTCAGCGGAACGCGGCGCCGCGCAAGGGCGTAGGCGGTCATCGTGCAGAACAGGACGTTCCCGGCCATCACCGCCAACGCCACCACAGTCGAGTTCCAGAAATACCGCCCAAACGGGCCGGAGGAGAGGACATCCAGATAGTTCTGGAGCGTGTAGGTTCCGCTGAAGAAGATGCTGATGGAGCTAAAATCGGCGGTGCTTTCCCGAAGCGAAATGGCGATCATCCAGAACAGCGGGAAGAGCATCCCAAGCAGCACCACCACCAGCGTGGTGTGGATCAGGATTCGGGAAAGGAGCGGGGATTTACCGGTAAAGGCCATGCGTGTTGATGTAATGGATCACCGTGTCGGTGGTCATGTATCGGACCGAATGCCCGTGGCGAACGCGCCCGCGAATCTCGGTTCCAGAAATCTCCATCAGCGGCGCGGGAACCGTCCGGTAAGGAACGCCCGGCAGAAGCTCCGGCGGATGCTGGAACCCGGGGCGCAGCCAAACCGCAACGTCGGCAAGCTGTGCGATTGTTTCCGGCTTCCACCACGATGCAAAGTCGCGCGCGTTGTCGCCGCCAATCAGCAACGTCAGCGCGGTGCCGGGAAGCACCTGGCGAAGCTGCTGCAACGTCGTCACCGTAAAGCTGACTCCTTCGCGCTGCAGTTCAAGATCGCTGACAAAGAATCGGGGGTTATCGGCAACGGCAAGCTGCAACATTGCCAAACGGTCCTGCGGCGGGGAGATCATCACCCCCTGCTGCTTGTGTGGCGGCTTCTTTGCCGGAACGAACAGCACCCCCTGCAGCCCAAGCTCGTCGCAGGCGCGTTCGGCAAGCAGAAGGTGGCCGGTGTGGACCGGGTCGAACGTCCCGCCAAACACCCCCACCGAGCGTAGCCCGCACAGGGGCCGCAAGGATTCTTTCCAATCCGGCACGGCGGGCTGATGAAGGTGAGGTTCGGAAATCATGGTTGAAGTTCGGGCTGATTGTTCAGAAAGTTGGCGCAGCCGGGGCCGGGGGAATTGGATGGGCCAGCAGCCACCGCGCCGTGTGCGAGCCTTCGGGAAGCAATCCCCGGTCCGCAACAAGCTGGGCAAGCGATGCGGCATCGTCAACATCGTACCACGGAGGGAGCTGGGCAACGGAGATGTGATGAAGCCTGGCGGCCACCAACGTCTGCCGCAGCAGTTGGTTGGTGCTGTAGGGCATCCCGCGCAGAAGTTCGGGGATCATCCGGTTCATCCCAATCAAGTAATAGCCGCCATCGGTTGCCGGCCCAACCACGGCTGGCGCATCGCGCAAGCTGGCGAAGCCTTCCAGCAAGAACCGGAGCGGAAGCGTGGGGTGGTCCGTCCCAACCACGCAGGCCCTGGCAATCCCTTCGTTGAACGCTTCCTGCAACGCCAACTCCAGACGTTCCCCCAGCCCTGCGCCACGCTGCGGGCGGACCGCCAACCCGTGGAAACCGGCGGCGGCAAGCAACGCCTCCATTGCCGGAATATCAGCCTCTGCGCCCAGATAGATCACCACCTCAATCGGTGCGGGAATGCCCCGGTAGGCGTTGATTGCATCCAGCAAAAACGCGCGGTACAGATCCGCTGCGGCATCGGGCAACAGCGGCGGCGAAAGGCGCGTTTTCACCCCCCCCGCTTTTGGATACTTGGCAAAGACGATCAATCGGGATCGGCCACCTTCTGCTGCCATTTCGGGAACGGTCATTGCACGGTTGGTTCGGCTTCCGGCTGCGGAACTGATTGCGGAACCGGCTGCGGATCTTCTCTGTTTCCACGCTCCCCCTTTTTGGCCTGGCCCCCAGGATTTTGCTGGCCTTTCTTCCCCTCCCCCTGATGCTGGCGTTGCGGTTGCTGCGCTGGCCGCTGTTGCTGTTGGTTGTTGGACCGTTGGTTCGCGGCGCGTTGTTCGTTTTGGCCCGGCTGCTTCTGCTGGGCCGGGCGTTGCTGCGGCTGCTGCGGGCGTTGTTTGTTCGGCGGTTGCTGCTGTTGCGCGCGTTCTTCGCTTCGTTCTTCCTTGCTTCGTTCTTCCTTGCCGCGTGGCTTTCCGCCGTGCGATTTCTGCTCGTTCGGCTTCTGCTCCCTTTTCTCCTTTTTCTCCTGCTTCTCATTCCTGGCGTTCGCCGGCGTTGGCGGCGTTGCTGGGGGCGGAGGGGGCGTTTTTTGCTGTTCGATGAAATCGGCAAGGGTGATGGTCTCCCAGCCGTCGGGGTGATGGATCACCAGCTGGTCGCGGAAGATGTCAATCTTGTGAAGCACCCCTTCCCCTTTATGTGTTTTGACGGTGGCCTCAATCGGGGGGAAGCGTTTCAGGGCCTCCACGTAGTGGTCCACTTCGTAGAGCAAGCAGCATTTCAGGCGGCCACATTGCCCGCTCAGCTTGGTTGGATTTGGCTGGATATGCTGGGCGCGTGCGTGGTCCAGGGTGATATGCTCGTACCGGCCCAAGTGGGTTGTGCAACACAGCTGCAACCCGCAAATGCCCACGGTCCCCAGCCGCTTTGCTTCGTCGCGTGCGGGGATCTGCCGAAGCTCGATTCGGGTGTGGAAATTTGCGGCAAGGTCCCGCACCAGCTCGCGGAAATCCACACGGCCATCGGCAAGGAAGAAGAAGGTGATGCGGTGGTGGTCGAACTGCCATTCGGCATCCACAAGCTCCATCGGCAGCCGGAAGAACTCCACGCGGGCGCGGCAAAGTGCCAGTGCTTCCTTCTCCTGCTTGCGGTTGCTGGTGTGGCGTTCAAGGTCGCTGGCATCCCCCTTGCGAACCATTGTGGGAAGCGGCTCGCCGGAAAGTTTTTTGGCTTTCCGTTTTACGTGGACCAGGGACCCGGTCATCGAGACGAACCCGGCATCAAGGCCGCGTTCGGTTTGGACCACCACAAGGTCGCGAACCTTCAGCGGGGTTTCATCCTGGACCTCGATAAACTCCCGCCGCGCGCCGCGGAACTCCACTTCAATAATCCGGCGCGAGTCGTTGTAGTTGAACTGGTTGGCAATCAGTTGGATAATCTGAACCCCTTCCACCCCTCCGGTTCCGCACGATGCGCCGCAATCGCCGCAGCCATTCTCCCCTTTTCCGCAATTGTGGGTGCAGTGCGATTCCCTTCCGCGAAGCCCGGGGGCGATTTTTTGCTCGGCCAGGGTTTCCGGCCGTTCGGTTGTTGGGGTTGTATGCTGGGGAGCGTTGGATTGTCCCATGAACTGGTTAAAAATGTGAACAGAAGAGCGTGGGCGAAGGCGTTAGGACCAGAGTGAGTGAAGCTGAAAATGATAGCCAACAGCGGGAACCACTGTTGTTCCGAATGAACAGTACGAAGGACAGATCACGAGTAGCAGATTGATTCCATACGGAGCGCAAGCACGATAAACGCAAGCTGGGACTGGGCATTTCCACGAACCGCCCCGATTGCTTCCTCAACCGAACGGATCAACCGGTCGGTGGAAGCGTTGGCAAACTTACTATTGAAGCTCTGAATATCTTTCACTTGATCTTGATTCACCACAGATTCTTCGCGCCCGGTAAGCCGCAGCAGCATTGCGTCGCGGAACCAAAGGAGCAGAAGCATCAGGGTCCGCTCAAGGCTGCGGCGGTCGGTTCCGGTGGTAAGCCGCTCCACCTCGGCAAACACCGCCATGGGGCTACGTTTCAGCGCGGCACGCAGGAAGGAGACGACATCGAACCGAAGCTGCTGAAGGTCGCTGTTGGTTAGCTCCACCGCACGGCTGTAGCTTCCTTCGGCCAGCTTGCTTAGCAGCAGGGCATCTTTGCGGGGGATGTTGTTTCGGGCAACCAATGCTTCGGCGATTTCGGCATCGGTCAGCATATCGAACCGAACTTCTTGGCAGCGGGAAAGGATGGTTTGCAGAAGCTGCTCCTTGTGGCTGCTGGTAAGGATCAGCAAGGTGTTTGGCGCGGGTTCCTCAAGGGTTTTCAGGAAGGCGTTGGCGGCCTCCTCCCCCATCTGGTGCGCCTCGCTGATGATGACGATCCTCCAGCCCGGCTCGGTGGCGGCAAAGGCGATGTCCCGTTTCACCTCGCGGATGCTGCTGATCTTGATCTGCTGGGCACGCGGGATGGTGATGTTGTGGTACGGGTTTGCAGCCTTCAGAGCCACTTGTTCTTGGATTTGGGAGATTTCGCCATCGCTCAGTTTCAGCAATGGGGAATCGGCGCGGCCATCCTCCCCTTTCCCCGTTGGAAGCGCGAACACAAACCGGACGTTGCTGTGTTGCAATGCGGCAACGTTTTGGCAGTTGCGGCAGTTGCCGCAGGGGGTTGCTTGCGGGCCAAGCTGTTGGCAGCGGAGGGCTTTTGCAAGCTCAATGGCCGCAGCATCTTTGCCGACCCCTTCGGCCCCGGTAAACAGGTAGGCATGGGGAACCCGTCCGCCGGTAATTGCTGCCCGCAGAAGGTTTTTTGCCCGTGTTTGCCCGATGATAGAATCCCACGCCATAGAATTGCGGGCCGCAATGTAGAGAAGCGGGGTGGTGTGTGCAAGAAGTGGGGGGAAGAATCGGCATGAAGCAAGCAACGGCAGAACCCATTACCTGAGCCTGCCGTTGCCATTATTGGATGCTTATTCCTTGCAGTGCTTTTACCGCGCCACCACAATTTTTTCCACCACTCGTTGCTGGCCAAGCATCAACTCTACGAGGTAGGTTCCTGGGGGAAGTTCGGCGGCGTTGAACTCCGCAGCGTAGCGGCCAATCTCCATCCATTGCTTTGGCACCACTTCCGCCATCTGCCGACCCACGGGATTGAACACCCGCACGCTTGCGTACCCAGGCTTCGGAATGCTGAACCGGAGTTCCGTGGTCCCAGTGAACGGGTTCGGCTGCGCCGAGATGCGAGCCTGGGCGGTGGTTGTTGTTCCTTCCCGGCGGAGCTTTCCTAAGCCGCCACGGGCTTCCACATAGGTTGCGACCTCCGTCACCGGATACATGGACCCCAGCGACAACGGCTGCCACCAACGGGAGATCGCTGGGAAGGAGTCCGCCTCAATCCGCAACCGGACGTAGTAGCTGCCGGAAAGAAGGTCCAGCGTGTCCTGCAACTGGGCGTTGTATGCCGTATCTGTTTTCGAGACACAAAACGAATCCAACTGCGCCACCGCTTGGTGGTTGCTGGCGTTGACCACTTCGGCAATCAAACACAGGCTGTAGCCGTGGGCATAGGCCGTGTCCCCACGGAACATTCCGCGTAGCTCGCAGCCAATCACGGCGGTATCGTGGGCGAAGAACACGTTGCTTCGGAACAGGTCTTGCACGCTTGCAATGCTGTTGGTGAGTAGGTGGGCGGTGTCGCGCTGGACCATCCCCAAGCCCCAACTTGCGCTATCGGTTGCCACCCAGGGGTCGGCCATCTGAACAGCTAAGAACGCCCGTGCGGTGTCATCCACCATAACCTCCACTTCCCGCCCCGTGGCGATGTACTCCTGCGGGCGCTGGCGTGCCATAAACTCCCGCGTGGCTTGCAGCAGGCTGTCAGGCGTTGGCTTGTAGGCTTCGTAGAGTGTTCCCTGCCTTCCGGCTTGGCGTAGTGGCGATGAGGAAGCCTGGGGCCACGCGCCGCTGTACACAAACTTCCGCAATGCCGTTGGCTGGCCAAAACCGAAGGGAACCGAGACGTGTTGCATCCCTTCAACGGAGAGTATTCGCGGCTCATCATTCATCGTGTTTCCAACGATGCTAAATCGGGTTGTGTCGCTTTGGTGATCCTGCGTTGCCGACTCATTTGCCGAGCCGATATTCGGCCAAGCGAACCACGCGCTGTAGATGTACTGGACAGTGGTGTACCACCAGTTTGGGAAGAGTACTGGGAATTTCTGAATCGCCCCAACCGGATAGGAAAACTGGATCCAATCATGCTGCGGTTCCCAGGGGTAAATGGTGTCCTGGCGAAGCCGTGTCTCGGTTGCCATGCCTATATAATTGATGGAGGTAACGTTCATAAACGTGGTGTCGTCGTTTGGGCTAATGTAGGTTGGGCTCCAATCCACACTCTCCCAGGTTACTCCTTCCTGCACGGTTCCCAAGTAGAATTGGGTTTGGTCAATCGAAGGATGAAAGTTCGATCCCCCTTGCGAAATGTCTTGCACACCACTCCATCCGGCACCTCCAATCGCTACCAAGCCGCCCACGCTTTCCAGTGCTTGCAGACGCCAGTATGCAATGGTGTTTGCCCCGGCAGCAGTGGTGTGCTGCCAAACAATCGCGCAGTTGCTATCCTTAAGCTGTCTCCAGCTTTCACTTGTGCGGTTCCCTTGTATCTGGCAAGGTTGAAGCTATCGGCCACCATCTTCGCAATCCCGTTGAAGGCTCCATACTCGTTCGGAAATTGCTCCTCGCCACACTGGAACCCGATCACATGGCGGCGAAGCGAATCCACCGGATAGGTCTCCACACGGTTGTTCACGTTGATGCTCGTTCCATACATCAGCTTCTTCATCGTCTTCATCAGCACATCGGACCGATACTTCCGCGCTTCAGCCGTTCGGCCCAATGCCATCTGCCCTCGGTAGTCGCGCAGGCTTACTGAACGCAAGTACACATCCTCATTCACCCCAAGCCAATGCACACGGATGTCTATGCTTCTTGAGGCGGCGGCGGGGTGGGCGGGACCTCGCGTCACCTCGTCGCTGCACCAGCGGAGCGACATCGGAAACACCGCTTCCTTGTACTCGTTCCAGGCGAGGTCGTTGTCTATCAGGTCTTGCTTGCGGAGGTAGTAGCTGCGGCAGACGAACTCCATATCCTGTTGGACATCTATTTTCTGGCCGCTGGAATTGAAGTAGGAGTTGTGGTTGTCGTTCGGGTCAACACCTATGTAGGTTGGTAGCTCATAGACGATGTCTATCCGAATCAATGCAGAGTCGTTGCTGACCGCAGAGTTTTGATTAATCAGGTCACGGAGATGCCCGGTAACGACGAGGTAGTTGATGGAGTCCTCGAAGACGGGGCGGTCGCGGCGGTCTTTCAGGAAGGCATCGGTCTTCTGGACGCTGTCGTTGCTGTAGAACGAGCGGCGCATCCAGGGCTTCACCCACCGATACTTCTGCAACACCGAATCGTAGCCATAGACCACCCCCCACAAAATTGAGTCGTTCGCCCCTGTGTTGCTTGTCGTGTATAATTCTTCTTGGACAAAAACGCTAGGAAGTTGAGGGTCTGGGTTATTATAATTTCCATTCGGGTCTCCCCCTTGCCGATGCAAGAACTTCGTTGGCCACAACTGGCTTTGCACCGAGTCGAACGCATAAAACTCAATCGCTTGTCCCCATCCCATGTCGTTCAACGGCTTCAGCGTCACCAATGCTCGCTGGTTCGATTGTCGAGCATTGCTCGACAAAAAACGGTCATTCTGCGTACTGTCGTTCTGGTTGATCTGAACATGAACAATCGGTATCCCCATCCATGCCGCATGATTCCACAAATCGTAGTAGTCGCGGTTGCGCCAAGACTTATGCACTGGCCCCCATTTCTGGAATGTTCCGGCGATGTAGAACTCATCATTGCCAACACCATACATCGGGCGAAGCGGTGGCTTCGTGGTATCCACTGCCCGAAGAAACTGGGCATAGCTCTGGCTTCCAGCCAGCAACAACAACAGCAACGTGGTGAGCAGCCACGGCATGGCCTGCCGCGATTTCTGTGATCTTCCTCCCTTGATCGTGATCGTCTTCATGGTTATCTCCATGATAGTATTGAAAGAAGTGCCACCCGAAACGGTGACGTGGATTGATCGGATTAGTGTTGAACAAGAATCTGTGTGCTGGCAAGCACCTTCCCCGAAACGGTCGTACGCCGTTAGCAAGTACGTTCCCGATGGAACCGCAGCCGTAGATATCGAGCGGCTACGCTCTGGGCGTATCTCGTTTTCGGTTATCAGTTTGCCAGCGATGTCGTGGATGGAGAATCGGGTTGGCATGGTTGCGAGATCACCACGCCAAGCGAGATTGAGTTCGGTGGTAGCGGGGTTTGGCCAGAGGTAGAGGCCCCGTTGGTGGTTGGCCATCGGCTCGGTACGAACACTGACGGTGGGTTGATCCAGTGGGATGTATGGGCCGCCAGCAAGGATCACCCCAATGCCAGAATAGTCCCCTGGCCAACGAGGACTGCTGGTAATCAGATCATCCCATCCGTCGCCCGTGCAATCAGGCAATCTTCCGCCATAGCCTTCCACCGTCTTATTGGCTAAACCATCTATACCGGATGAGTAGTATCCATCAACCGCTCCATTCGGGCCAATACGGCTTCCTGAAAACAGCGACATTCGGGTTTGTCCATCTATCGCTGATTGCAGCCGTAGCATGATTACTCGTTGGCTACTGTCATTGAAGTAGGCCGTCGTATTAAGGAGTGATCCAGCGATACCGACAGTGTATTGGTCAAGGTTTGGGAACCATTGCTCGGCATCAGAGCGAGCGAAGGTTCGGCTGCGAACCGATTTCCCCGAGCGACTTCGATAGATGTAGGTCCCTCGTGTGGCATCGCGACCTGCGGTTCCGGCGAAGTCCATCATCTTATCCCCGTCAAAATCCCCCACTGCCATGTGGTAGTTCAACCCGCTGGAGTCATCAAGGAGAATCTCCCGATCGGGTTGGGTCCATGTCCAGGGGGAGGTTTCAGTGCCAAACCACATCTTCAATTTGAATCCCTCGGCATACTTCGCCACGCTCAGCAAATCTATATACCGATCCCCGTCAATATCCAACAGCTTCGCCGTGTAAAACTGGGCATCGGTCGCCTCCTCCGGATCACGTACCACATAATCTGGCGTATCTACTTGGAAGCCACTCCCGCCTCGGTAAAACCAGTACTCCGGCCGCTTGTACACACTATCCCCACGCCGAACGGCATTTAACGCAAGCAGTAATTCATCCCCTCTTTGACCATCTATGTTCATTGCTATTGCCGCTGATGGGGCGATCAACAACAGGGGAACGGACATATCAGGGTCTGGCTCTACAATCATCACTGGCTCCTTCGACAACCCATGCTCAACATCAGGCTGGTACAACTTCAATTGATAGAACCCTATGCTCGTGCCATTCATGCTTTTGAAGGTATGTGAACCGAACCCTACCAAAAGGCGGTTATCACCGTAGAAGTATCCATAGACCGGAAATGCAGGGTATGGAGCAAGGCTTGGTATCGAAGCAATTGGTACAGGTGAAGGGACAGGAGAGCCTCCCAGAAATACCTTCCAGCATTGCTCTATGCCATACTGCACCGCAAAATCGGTGATCGAGTCTCCGTTAATATCCCCCACCGGGCCGCAGCCTTGCCCAACGCGGTCGCCATCGTTGCCGGTAATCGTCCAAATACGCCTGAGCAGGACAGCATCGGGGTTTTGGGTGATGGGTTCAACAACGGGTTGGGCATACAAGGGTAGGCTTGCTGCGGCAAGCAGAAGAAGAGATAGAATGGTGCGTGAGTTCATGATGCTTGGTCTCCAGAAATCGGTGTCTGTTCGCTGGGAACTTACGCGAACAATGGGTACTAGTAAAGACCACGGTTTGCATACTTACTTCATCAAACCTATGAATTATTTCTATAGAAATAACAACCCTTTTTATCGCCGCATACCTTTACCACCCTATGCAGCGACAGCCATCTTATCTCCATTCATCCTCCCCTGATGATGAGACTATCATTCCTGCTTTTGCTGCCGTTATACGATCTCTTCGACTCCAACACGGATTTACTCAAGAACAACTTGCCTGGCGCACCAACGTTGACCAATCCTTTATCTCAGCACTCGAACGAGGCCTGAAAGAACCTTGCCTTAAAACCATAGTTCAGCTTGCTTCTGCTTTCGATCTCCCGCTGTCGCAATTAATCATTGCTTTTGAGCAACAACGAAAGCAACATCCAAAATCCTGATAGCCCAACATCCCTGGCCAATAGCGGTTCCGGTTTGTGTATAGCTGCGCTTGCCCAGGGTGGTAATACCCCACAAACAACCGCTGGAATGCCGTGTTGTACTTCTCCACCCCATCAGCCGTTAGCTCCAGCAATGGCAGATGACCACGCCCACCGTTGTGCTCAATGATGCTCGGAATCTGGTGTACTTCGCTCTCGAACAACGTGTCGGGCCGAATGTCATCTGGACCAAGAAACACCGCCATCGTGTCGTTCGTGGAGTTGATGTACAGGTAACTCCCCGTTTGCGGGTTCCGACTTACTTCGGCAAACGATCGCTGGCCTAAGTCGTGCGAGAACAACAGCAAGCTGTCTCCAGCTTTCACTTGTGCGGTTCCCTTGTATCTGGCAAGGTTGAAGCTATCGGCCACCATCTTCGCAATCCCGTTGAAGGCTCCATACTCGTTCGGAAATTGCTCCTCGCCACACTGGAACCCGATCACATGGCGGCGAAGCGAATCCACCGGATAGGTCTCCACACGGTTGTTCACGTTGATGCTCGTTCCATACATCAGCTTCTTCATCGTCTTCATCAGCACATCGGACCGATACTTCCGCGCTTCGGCAGTTCGGCCCAATGCCATCTGCCCTCGGTAGTCGCGCAGGCTTACTGAACGCAAGTACACATCCTCATTCACCCCAAGCCAATGCACACGGATGTCTATGCTTCTTGAGGCAGCGTCGGGGTGGGCGGGACCTCGCGTCACCTCGTCGCTGCACCAGCGGAGCGACATCGGGAACACCGCTTCCTTGTACTCGTTCCAGGCGAGGTTGTTGTCTATCAGGTCTTGCTTGCGGAGGTAGTAGCTGCGGCAGACGAACTCCATATCCTGTTGGACATCTATTTTCTGGCCGCTGGAATTGAAGTAGGAGTTGTGGTTGTCGTTCGGGTCAACACCTATGTAGGTTGGTAGCTCATAGACGATGTCTATCCGAAGCAATGCAGAGTCGTTGCTGACCGCAGAGTTTTGGTCAACATCACGGCGGAGATGTCCGGTAACGACGAGGTAGTTGATGGAGTCCTCGAAGACGGGGCGGTCGCGGCGGTCTTTCAGGAAGGCATCGGTCTTCTGGACGCTGTCGTTGCTGTAGAACGAGCGGCGCATCCAGGGTTTCACCCACCGGTACTTCTGCAACACCGAATCGTAGCCATAGACCACCCCCCACAAAATTGAATCGTTCGCCCCTGTGTTGTTTGTCGTGTATAACTCTTCTTGGACAAAAACATTCGGTTGATCTGGATAGGGGTTATTATAATTTCCATTCGTATCCCCCCCTTGCCGATGCAAGAACTTTGTTGGCCACAACTGGCTTTGCACCGAGTCGAACGCATAAAACTCAATCGCTTGTCCCCATCCCATGTCGTTCAACGGCTTCAGCGTCAGCAATGCTCGCTGGTTCGATTGTCGAGCATTGCTCGACAAAAAACGGTCATTCTGCGTACTGTCGTTCTGGTTGATCTGAACATGAACAATCGGTATCCCCATCCATGCCGCATGATTCCACAAGTCGTAATAGTCGCGGTTGCGCGAAGACTTATGCACCGGCCCCCATTTCTGGAACGTGCCGGCGATGTAGAACTCATCATTACCAACACCATACATCGGGCGAAGCGGTGGCTTCGTGGTATCCACTGCCCGAAGAAACTGGGCATAGCTCTGGCTTCCAGCCAGCAACATCAACAGCAACGTGGTCAGTAGTCGCGCCATCGTATGACGTGACTTCAATGATCTTCCTCCCTTGATCGTGATCGTCTTCATGGTTCTCTCCATGATAGTATTGAACGAAGTGCCACCCGAAACGGTGACGTGGATTGATCGGATTAGTGTTGAACAAGAATCTGCGTGCTGGCAAGCACCTGCCCCGAACGGTCGTACGCCGTTAGCAAGTACGTTCCCGATGGAACCGCAGCCGTGGACCATCGAGCGGCGCCACGCTCTGGGCGTATCTCGTTTTCGGTTATCAGTTTGCCAGCGATGTCGTGGATGGAGAATCGGGTTGGCATGATTGCGAGGTCGCCACGCCAAGCGAGATTGAGTTCGGTGGTGGCGGGGTTTGGCCAGAGGTAGAGTCCCCGTTGGTGGTTAGCCATCGGCTCGGTGCGAACGCTGACGGTGGGTTGATCCAGTGGGATGTACGGGCCACCAGCGAGGATCACTGCGATGCCAGAATAGTCCCCTGGCCAACGAGGATGACTTTGTATCTGATCCTCCCATCCATCATCATTACAGTCAGGAAGCCTGCCACCAAACCCGTTCACCGCATGATTCCGTAATCCGTCAAGCCCAGCCGAGTAAAACCCATCGTAAGCTCCATTAGGGCCATTACGACTTCCTGAAAAGAATGACATATAGGTATCCTCATTTCCACCAGCGATCAACCGCAACATCATTGTTCGCTGTGTGCTATCATTCAGATGACCAATCGAACCAAAGATTGAGCCAGCGGAATTACTGGTGTATTGGTCAAGGTTTGGGAACCATTGCTCGGCATCGGAGCGAGCGAAGGTTCGGCTGCGAACCGATTTCCCCGAGCGACTTCGATAGATGTAGGTCCCTCGTGTGGCATCGCGACCTGCGGTTCCGGCGAAGTCCATCACCTTATCCCCGTCAAAATCCCCCACTGTCATGTGGTAGTTCAACCCGCTGGAGTCATCAAGGAGAATCTCCCGATCGGGTTCGGTCCATGTCCAGGGGGAGGTCTCGGTGCCAAACCACATCTTCAATTTGAAGCCCTCGGAATACTTCGCCACCGTCACAAGGTCCCGATGTGCGTCTCCATCAAGATCCAACAGCTTCGCCGTGTAAAACTGGGCATCGGTCGCCTCCTCCGGATCACGTACCACATAATCCGGCGTATCTATCTGGAACCCTGCCCCCCCTCGGTAAAACCAATACTCCGGCGCTTTCGTGACAAGGTTATCTCCATGACGGACACCCAAATGAGCCAAAATCAGTTCTTCACCTGCATTCCCATCAAGGTCTTGAGCAAAAATGTAGTATGGATAAATCCCTATGTACTCTTTGCTGGATTTCGTTCGCGTGTATGGATCAAGCGTATCATCGGCGGTAGTTGATAGTTCATTGTTCTTCACACCAAACAGAAACAGTCGATAAGAATACGCTGCACCATTGTTAATCGGAACCAGATCATTGAATCCGATCATCAGATTCCCATTCCCAAAGAAGTCCCCATACACCGGGTAGCCAATGCCAGCCAGCAAGCTATCACCAACCCACACTGGCTCAGTGCTTGGAACCGGGCTTCCACCCAAATACACCCGCCATTGGGAGGCCAGACCGAACTGCACCGCGAAGTCGGTGATCGAGTCCCCGTTAATATCCCCCACCGGGCCGCAGCCTTGCCCAACGCGGTCGCCATCGTTGCCAGTAATTGTCCAGATGCGCCTGAGCAGAACAGCATCGGGGTTTTGGGTGATGGGTTCAACAACGGGTTGGGCATACAAGGGTAGGCTTGCTGCGGCAAGCAGAAGAAGAGTCTGGATGGTGGTTCTGGTGTTCATCGAATGATCCTCGGGTTGGTTGGCAGGAACTTACGCCAACGGGCTTACTTGATAAAGACAATGATCATGGCCAATGTTCTCACCCATTGCCCTCTCCCCCCAATTCGCTAACGTTGCGGTGGATTTCCGGGCAACAACTCTATTTCCTCACACTGCTATTCGGCGCATCACTATGAACCTTGACTCTCCGCTTTTCCAGCAAGATTGCATCCCCTGCAAAGGGGGCGTTCCCCCGCTACAAGGGGATGACCTGAAACTGATCCATGAACGGCTTGGTGGCAATTGGGAAGTGGTGAATGAGCACCACTTGCGGAAGGAGTTCACCTTCCCTGATTTTGCGCAGGCACTGGCGTTCACCAACGGCGTTGGAGGGCTTGCCGAGCAGCAAGGCCATCACCCTGACATCTATCTGGCGTGGGGGAAAGTGGTGGTGACGATCTGGACCCACAAGATTGATGGGCTGGTAGAAAGCGATTTCATCCTTGCCGCAAAAATTGACCGGATGGTGAAGGAGGAAGGGGCGTAGGGAGAAAAAACCTTTTGCTCTTCATGCTATTTCCCAACAAAAAAAAGCGGCAATTCTGAAAAAGAATTGCCGCTTTTGGTAGCGGAGGAGGGATTCGAACCCCCGACACATGGATTATGATTCCATTGCTCTAACCGACTGAGCTACTCCGCCATTGCTGCGCCGCTTGTTCCCCGCGTTGCACCGTGGGCGCTGAGGGATTTGAACCCCCGACCTCCTCGGTGTAAACGAGGCGCTCTGAACCAGCTGAGCTAAGCGCCCTTTCCGTTCGTGGCGTTGCCGCCAGAAGTAAGGGGCTGCAAATATAGCCGCTGAGGGGGCCAACGCAAGCGGTTCCACGCGGGCAAGTTCGCATCAATTAGTTTCCTTGATTACTTGATTACCTCCCCCCTAAACTCCATCGTGTAGCCCTCCCCCACAATCTTCCCAAGATACGCGCCGCTTGGAAGCGATGCCGGGAACCGCTGCCGCATCACGCTGGTGGCTTCCTCAATCTGCCAGCGCGCAACTTCGTTCCCTTGAAGGTCGGTGATGGTGGCCGTGGCGTTGCTGGGAAGCGGAGCCGTAAACTGCACCATCACCTCGCGCCCGTCGCTGCCGAAGGTGATGGTTTCCACCGTTGGCCAGCGGTCCGCTTGCGGGGCGGCCACCCCGCTCGATTTATCGGCCATCTCGTACCGCAGCGATAGCTCCCCATCTTCGTCGAACGACTCCACAATCAGCCGGTGCACCGGAACCGTCTCCACCCGCAGCCGCCCGATTGTTGACTTGCCGTTGGTTTGCCCTCCGGTAAAAACATTGAATCCATACCGCCGCAGGGTATCGTACAGAAAACTGTTGGGAACATCCAGATTGGCCGCCACGAACTCCGGCACAACCGAATGGGAACCATCATCGAACAGGTTGTTGTGGACGCTTCCGGTGATGATTAAAAAATTCCGCCCGGCCTCGGTTTTTAGCAGCTTCCGAAGCGAGTCAAGGTCCGCAGGATAGCCCACCCAGTACTCGGCGGTTTCGCGGGCAATGTTCGGGCGGCCAACAAGAAGCGCGGCGGGGATCAGCGGAGCCAGCCCGGGATTGAACGGCCCCTGGCTGGCCAACACCTTCCAACGTGCCGTCGAATTCCGGATTGCCTGCAGCAGCCAGGTCCGCTGGTCCACCCCCGGAACCGGATAGCCGGACAGCATGGAGTGCCCCGCTGCGGGGGCAAACTTCCCGTCGCGGAAGGCGGAGTCCACCGGGCTGCGCTGCGTGCGGCTGTCCATCATAAACACCTCCACATTTCCAACCCGGAAGGAGTGCCACACTCCCCCCTGCGGATTGGCCAATGGATAGTGTGGTTGATATCGCTGGTAAGCCTGCAGCAGTTCATTTTTTAGTGTTGGGGGGATCGAGCCGTCGCCGTTGTTTCCAGCAAAGTCGTGGTCGTCCCACTCGTAAGCGATCCCCATCTGCGAAAGAATTTTTGTGGTGAGCGGGTAGGTCGTGTCCAGCCGTGTGGCGTAGGATTGGCGGATTGTGCCGGGCACGTTCGGGAACCCGGGGACCAGCACGTCAGGATAGGACCAATCTCCCAAATGGATGAAGTAATCCCCCCCAAGCCCCCCGCCAACGTCGAACGTTTTTCCGGCGGCCCCCTGCGATGCGCGATTGCACGAACCGAACAGCAACGTCACCGGCGCGTCGGTGCCGGCCACGGGGAACGTGGTGAACGATTGCGTGGGGGAAATCCTTCCGCCAGCAGCGTCAACAACGCGGTAGTGGTAACGGGTGGAAGGAAGCAATCCTTGCAGCGTAATCTTCAACACAAAATCTTCCGATTGCTGCGGCGTAACTTGGGCCGTCTGTTGGGGGGTTGCGAAGGTGGAATCGTCGTCGTATTCAATGCCGACCGGCTGCCCGCCACTGCGCCAGACCAACACCGTGGCGGCGCGGTCGGTGACGTTGCCAACAAATGGCCAGCGGAACAGCGGCTGCGCAAAACTTGGAAGAACGCACGCCAGCATCGTGAGCATCGCGGCAACCAGCACGGGGCGGAAATATGGAGGTATCATGGCTATCCTTTTGCGGTTGTTGTGCCGGAATATACTTCCGTTGCAACTCTGCCGAATCAACGGAAAGACTTCAACACCAAGATGACTGAATCAGAATTTGACTGCATCGTGGTTGGTGCCGGCCACAACGGGCTGACCACCGCTTGCTACCTGGCAAAAGCCGGGCTGCGGGTGGCGGTGGTTGAGCGGCGCGACATGGTTGGCGGGGCGGTTGCTACCGAGGAGATGTTCGGCGGATACCAGATGGACGTTGGCGGATCGGCACACATCATGATCCACCTGACCCCGGTGGTGCGTGAATTGGAGTTGGAGAAGTTCGGGCTGGAGTATCTAGAGATGGACCCGTTTGCCTGGCACCCCACCGATGACGGCCAATGGCTTGCGTACTACCGCGACGTTGAACGCACCTGCCAATCAATCGCGCAAATCAGCCCGCAGGATGCCGAATGCTACCACCAGTTCTGCAAGTTCTGGCGGGCAATCAACGAAGGGGTGTTCGATGCGTTCCTGCAACCGCCAACGCCGGGGCGATTGCTCCGAACGATGATGAGCGGAAAGTTCGGGAAGAAGCAAGACGTGGCGGGGACCCTTCGGAAGATATTCTCCAGCTATGGCCAAGTCATCACCGAATCGTTCGTTAGCCAGCCGGTGCGCGCCTCGATGAACTGGTTGGCGGCGCAATCGGGACCGCCACCATCGGAGCTTGCCACAGCCGATTTTGTGGGGTGGCACTCGATGATTCACGTGTCGGGGGCCAAGCGGCCACGCGGCGGAAGCGGGATGCTGACCCAAGCAATGGCGCGGCGATTCCAAGCCGACGGCGGGACGATTTTCACCGGGGAACCGGCCAAGCGGATCATCATCAACAACGGAACGGCCGTTGGGGTGGAGCTTGCCAACGGAACCACATTGCACGCACGGCGGGCAGTGGTTTCCGGGGCGCACGTCGTCACCACCATGCTGACGCTTGTTGGTGCCGAGCACCTTCCGGCCGCGTTGGTGAAACGGATCAAGGACCTACGGATCGGGAACGGCTTTGGGATGATTCTGCGATGCGCCAGCACCGAGCTTCCGAACTACGTGGCCATGCCCCACAACCCGGCGGAGCATTCCCCAGCGAATCCGCATCACTCCCACACCGGGCTGCAATTGCTTTGCCCCAGCATGCAGTATCTGGACCACGCCTACGCCGACTACCTTCGCGGAATCCCCGCGCGCGACCCCGCGTGTTTGCTGATGACCTTCTCCGCCATTGACGGCACGCTGGCTCCGGCGGGGAAACACACCATTTTCATCTGGGGTCAGTATCACCCCTATCAGCTTTCCAACGGCGAGCATTGGGACAACATCCGCCAGCGCGAGGCCGAGAAGTTGATTGATGTTGCGGCCCGCTACGCGCCAAATTTGAAATCGGTAATCACCGACATCTACATCCAGACCCCGTTGGATATTGAGCGGAAGCACGGGATGCTGCGGGGAAACGTGATGCACCTGGAGATGTCGTTCGACCAGATGTTCCTGTTCCGCCCCACCCCCGAACTGAGTAACTACACCACGCCCATCCGAAACCTGTTTCTTACCGGAGCCAGCACCCACCCCGGCGGAGGTATCTTTGCGGCCAGCGGGCGCAACACCGCGCAGGTGGTCCTGAAAGCAATCGGCAAAACCGGAAGACGGTGGTTCGCAAAAACTCCATAACCTCCAACCTCACGTTTTGGGCCAGGCCGATCGTTCGGGAGCGTCGGTTAGTTTCATGGCCTTCAAACTCAACATTCTTCAACAAGCACCAACTATGCCGGCATATCTTGATAACAGCGCAACCACGCCCCTTGCCCCCGAAGTAATCCAACGGATGGAAGAAGTTCGCGCACGGACCCAGGCCAACGCAAGCTCGGTGCATCGAAGCGGGCAGATGGCGCGGGTGATTCTGGAAGAATCGCGCCAGCAGATTGCGGAGATTATCGGGGCCGAGCCGAAGGAGATCATCTTCACCAGCGGCGGGACCGAGGCGAACAACTTGGCGTTGAAAGGGATCGCGCTTCGGCAGAAGGCTGACCGAGGCGTTTGGCCAACGTTCTTCGTTCCCCGCACCGAGCATCACGCCGTGCTGCATCCTGCGCAGTTTTTGGCACAGATCGGCGCGCCGATCCGGATGCTTGGGGTGAACAACGAAGGGCGCACCGAACCGCAGGAGCTTCGGGACGCTTTGGCGGAAGCCGGCGGAAGCAACGCCTGCCCGGTTGTTTCGGTGATGCACGCCAACAACGAGACAGGAACCCTGAACCCGATTGCCGAGCTTGCAGAAATCACCCACCAAGCCGGCGGGGTTTTCCATACCGACGCGGTGCAAACGTTCGGGAAACTGCCGCTGAACGTGCGGGACACAGGGGTGGATATGGCCACGTTTTCGGCCCATAAAATCCATGGCCCCAAAGGGATTGGGGCGTTGTATCTACGCAAGGAGATTGAGCTTGAGCCGTTGATTCATGGCGGGGCGCAGGAGCGGAACCGGCGCGGCGGAACCGAATCGCCCGAGCTTGCGGCGGGGTTCGCAACCGCAGCGCGATTGTGCGCCAGCCAGCTGGAGCAATCCGCTGCATTGTTCCGCCAATTGAACAACGAGCTTCGGGAGTTGCTGCAATCCATTCCGGACCTGCGGATTATCACCCCCGCCAACGGGGTGCTGCCGAACATCGTGAACGCCACGTTTGCCGATGCCGAGCGGCTGGACGGCGAAGGCTTAATTGTGGGAATGGACTTGGCCGGCATTGCCGTCTCGAACGGATCGGCCTGCGCCTCGGGAAGCCAGCAGCCCAGCCATGTGCTGCTGGCAATGGGGCTTCCGGCAGCGCAAGCGCGTGCGGCTGTGCGTTTTTCCTTCAGCCGACTTACCACACCTCACGACGTTCAGGCCGCAGCAGCCGCACTGCGTGAAGTGGTCCAACGCCAGCGTGGGAAGTAAGCAGAAGGCACTCCATTTTTTGCTCAGGTACGGGCAGAAGTCCCATCCGTCCGCCGGCCTCTTACAATTCCAAACTCAAGGTTTCGGAAATCTGCCCGATGTTCGCGCCAACATTTTCTCCGTTTGTGCCGTTGTGGTGGCGTGGATAGCTTCTTTTCGATGTATTTTCCGCGCTGGGCATACGCAATTTCCCCTGAACGAACCGATAATCACATGTACTCTACTCATACAACTTACAGGAGTCTGTTGACCATGAAACGGAACCTTGCACAGCAGTTATCACTGGTTGCGCTTGGCTTGCTGGCATTTACCGCAGCAGCGCAATCGCAAAGCCGTGCCCAGATTGAAGCCCCGTGGCGCATTGGGCTAAACGCCGGATTGAATTACAATTTTGGCGCGTTCGGTTATCAGAATTTGGAGCCAAGCGGCGGCGCAAACTTTGCCCCGTTCGTTGCCAACGATGGAACCGGCATCGGCCCGTATATCGGGTTGATGGCCGAGTATAATTCCAAAGGGTGGTGGGGTGCGCAACTGCGTGCCAGCTTCGACGTCCGCAACACAAAAGTTACCGACCCAACATTCGGCTACGACAAGACGTTCGACACCCGCAGCAGCTACGTCACCATCGAGCCGATGCTCCGCTTGAACTTGGTTGACAAATCCCCTTTCTACATGACCTTTGGTCCGCTGTTCGGAATCAACATGAGCGGCGATTATGATTTCACCGACCCGAACCCAACCGGCCAACCGGTGGCGGCCACGCAGGACATCACCGACATCAACTCCCTTACCGTTGGATTTGGCGGTGGCTTCAGCTACGACTTTGTGCTGAACGACCGCATGGCGGACCTGCGCTGGTACTTGGCTCCCTGGATTGAAAGCTCCTGGATGCTCCACCAACGCGGCATCACCATTATTGATCTGGACCAGGACAAATTCGATGATATCTGGAGCACCCCGAACATCCGTGCGGGTATCGCGCTGAAAATGGGGATCATGCCGCCGCTGGACAAAGTGGCGATGGAAGATGGCAGCGGAATCATCAACCTTGCGCTGGCAACCCCTGCCGGCGGGTACATCCGCCAACGCCAGTTCGAGGAATTTTTCCCGGTTATCAACTCGGTCTTCTTCGACTCAACCTCCTCGGATATTCCAGGCCGCTACGCCCAAATCAGCAGCAGCGACATTGCCACGTTCAATGAGAACAACCTGATGGACTCCACGAAAGCTGGCAAAATTGACCTAAACCAACGCCGTGCAGTCCAGATGAATGTTTACCACAACGTGATGAACATCATCGGAACACGGATGAAAGCCGACCCATCCACCAGCATAAAGCTATCGGGCGCGGCAGGCCCCTACGGAGCAAAGGACGGAGCAACCCTTGCCACCAACGTCAAGAACTACTTGGTCAACACTGTTGGCATTGATGCCGGGCGCATCACCATCGAGGATCGCGAGCTTCCGGTAACTCCATCGGGATCGGCACGCACGCCGGCGGAGGACCGCCCACTGGTCAACGCCGAAAACCGCCGTGTTGATCTTTTCACGGCTCCATCCCCACTGAACGCTCCGGTTCGCATCACCTCGGTTGAGGAATCTTCAATCGAGAACGACTTGGTGCTGAACGTTGACGAAGGGAAAATTGCAAGCTGGCAAGTGGTGATTACTGGCGAAGGGAAAGAACTCACCTACGGCCCATTCAACCATGCAAACCAGCGCATTGACTCGCGCGAGATGATGAGCACGCTGAAGAACGGGAAGTACACCGCCGAAGTGATCGCAACCACAACCGACGGCCAAGTGATCCGCCAAACGAAGGACTTTGAGTTGGTTCGGAAAGATGGCCTAAGCAAGCCGGCACGCCGCTTCACCATCGTCTTCCCGTACGGCTCGGACGATCCGGTTCGCCTGTATGATAACTTCCTGAAGACCGTCGTTGCCCCACGCATTGATGACGGATCAACGGTGTATGTGATCGGGACCACCGATGCTGTTGGCAACGCCGATCTGAACTACCGTTTGTCGAAGTCACGCGCTGGCGAAGTTCGCGATATGCTGAAAGGGGAAACCGGGAAAGCGGGGAAAACCGTCACCTACGAAGTTGTGGGCTACGGCGAAGAAGAATCGCAGCTTAGCTACGACAACACGATACCGGAAGGTCGCCAGTACAATCGCGGCGTCACCATCGAGGTGATCCCGAACGATTAATTCGCGGGATTGGCACCGAAGTAAAAAAAAGCGGGCGGTGGCATGGAAAGCCACCGCCCGTTTTTCTGTTGTGAAGAAGATATTCGTGAGATAATTCGGATCCGGTTAAAACCGGCGGTTCAGCAGCATTTGGGTGAACCAAAGAAGCATCTGGCGCGGCTCACCGTCGGGAAGCATCTGAAGCTCCTGCTCCGCACGCTCGGTATGCAGCCGGACCTCCTGCTGGGCCTCTTCTATCACTCCATTTCGTTGGAACAAGCTGCGCATGGCCGGCACTTCCTCCGGCGGAAACCCTTTGGCGGAAAGGAATCGGTTCAGCAGTTGGCGGTCGTCTGGTAAGGTTGCCCGCTCCAACGCCCGCACCACCAACCACGTTCGTTTTCCTTCCACCACATCGCCGCCAATCGGCTTCCCAAGCTCGGCAGCTTCGGCGGTGATGTCCAGCAAATCATCCTGGATTTGGAAGGCGATACCAAGCTGGCGTGCGTAGCGGCACAAGGCAGAAATCTGCTGGGGTGTTCCCCCGCCAAGCTGCGCGCCAACTTCGGCAGCGGTTTCCAGCAGCCGCCCGGTTTTCATGGTCACCATCTGCAAGTAATCGTCCATGCACACGCTCTGGCGTGTCTCGAAATCTTTATCAAGCATCTGCCCCTCGCAGACATCCACCAGCCCTTGCGAAAGCGCGGCCATCACCTGCGGCTGCCGCGATTGCACGCCCTTAAGGATGATCTGGTAAGCAATGCCAATCATCACATCCCCCACCAGAATTGCGGTGCCTTCATCCCAGCGGGTGTGCACCGTTTGGCGGCCACGGCGGGTGGCCGAGCGGTCCATGATGTCGTCGTGGACAAGGGTGAAGTTGTGGAGGATTTCCACGGCAGCGCCGGCATCCAATGCTGCCATTGATTCCCCGCCAACGGCTTCGGCAGCAAGCATCACCAGCACCGCCCGAACGCGCTTCCCCCCCGCCTCCAGCACGTAGCGGGTTGGCTGGTACAGCGATGCCGGATCGGTGCGTTCCAGAAGTTCGATGATGCGCCGGTCGGCTTCGGCGCGGTAGCGTTGGTAGCGTTCGTCAAAGGTCATGCGCGATGTGGGAAAGATGTACAATGGCTGGGAACAATCTATGGTAAAGCACGCAACGAAGATAGCCTACCCTGATGCTGGAATACGTCGTTTATCATGGTCACGGTTTGCAGAAAAACACGGGGTTACAATTTCCCGCAGCCACCTGAACTCTGGATCGTCAAACCTTGCTTCCCAGAAGTTGTAGTTTTGCCGCTCCATTTCCCTGTTCTGGCTATTGAGAAATCAATGAGTTGATTGCAGGGAGAAATAGCTGACAGATCATTATTTCTACCTACGCGAATTATGCCCACACTATGCATTGCTGGCTCCTACTTCCACACCGAAAAACAAGGGGGCGTGGAAACACAGACGTGGCAGATCGGGCAAATAATGGCACGCAGTGGCTGGAGGGTTGTGTATTTGTGCCCCACCAGTGGGGAACTTGGCTGGCAATTGGATGATGGAAGCATCGGCGTGTATGGATTCCAGCAGCCGAATTATGGTTTCCAAATTGAAAATTCTCATATCGAAAAAATCCTCCAAGAAATTACCCCCGATGTGGTGTATCAACGTGGGCGGAGCATTTTGCAAGAAAGCGGAGCGGTAATTCGCTACTGCAAACGCAAGAATATTCCGTACGTTTTTGGATTATCAAGCGATGCCGACACAAAGCTATTGCATGGAATAACTCAGCTTTCCCGAGCCAAGCAATCGTTGATAAAAAAATCGGCGATTATTCCGTATGGGGCATGGTCCGATTGGAAAATGCGGCAGACTTTACGATCTGCGGATGCGATCATCACGCAACACCTCCATCAATTTGAACTGCTCCCCCCCTCGCTTCACCACAAGGGAGTAATTTTGCCGAACCTCCATCCTGAAATTACGGGAACAATCACCAAACCGCCCGGGGCCACCGTTGCATGGATCAGCAATTATCGCCCATTAAAACGGGGGGAATTATTTCTCCAATTAGCAAAACAATGCAGCGACCTTAATGCCACATTTATTATGATTCTGGGAAACGCACGCCAGCAATACACAGCCCACCTCATTAACCAAGCTGCGGCAATTTCTAATCTTCAGATTTTTGGAAAATGCACACCCCAGCACATTGATGAAATATTGCGATCGGCGTGGATGCTGGTAAATACCAGCGAGTATGAAGGTTTCTCCAATGTTTTTATCGAGTCGTGGTTGCGGGAAACGCCCACGCTCTCTATCGGCATTGACCCTGCGGAGGCATTGTCAAGGCACCGTGCGGGAATTGCTGCTAAGGATTTTCCCGAACTTGTTCGCCACGTACGCCACCTGCTTACTCACCCCGATGAGTGCCGCCAACTTGGGCAATATGCCAGAGTTTATGGCGAAACCAACCACGGATTGCAGCAGAACAGCAACCGGATTGCAGAGTTTTTTTTGAATATGCCTGGCAAATTGGGCAAGGCAGGATGACACGTGCTTATGGAGCAGCTGCCGCGCCGCCATGCCCCTCCTTCACCCGCACAACAAACCGCCCCACCCATTTCCGAATTTCCACCAAGACTATCAACGACAAACTGGTGCCAACGCACAACAGCCACGTTTCGGCCTGCAGCGGAACGGTTTTCATCAAGCTGTGCATAAATGGAAGCTGGACGGCCGCGACCTGCAGCAGCAATGCCAAAATCGTTACGGCCAACAGCGGGCGGTTGGCAAGAAATCCAATCTGGAATATTGAGTGATCCAGCGCGCGGGAATTATGAACGTTCCAGATTTGGAACAACGCTAACGTGGTAAACGCGGCGGTGCGGGCGTAGGCCAACGCGTCGGCGGAAATATCTTTCGACAAAGCGGTGTAGCCGTATTGGGCCAGCACCACCTCGAACACAATCAACGTGCCGAACATCATAATCAGCGCGCTTCCCAAAATTCGCTCGGCCATTTTTACGCTGACCAATCCCTCCGAACGCCGGCGCGGTTGCTCCTTCATCGTGTCGCCGTGTTCTTTCTCATAGGCCAGCGGGATGGTGCTGGTCCCGTCGGTGACAAGGTTGATCCACAGAAGCTGGACGGCCAGTATCGGAAGCGCGAAATCAAGGAAGACCGCAGCGGTCAGCGTCAGCACGCCGCCGGTGCTGGTGGAAAGGACGTACAGCACCATGTGCTGAAGATTGCGGAACATCACCCGTCCGTAGCGAATTGCCGAGACGATGGTGGCAAAATTGTCATCCTGCACCACCAGTGCCGATGCTTCTTTGGCCACGTCGGTTCCGCTCCCCATTGCCACGCCGATGTCGGCCTGTTTCAGCGCGGGCGCGTCGTTCACGCCGTCGCCGGTCATGGCCACCACATGGCCGTGACGCTGAAGCTGCCGGACAATCCGCAGCTTATGCTCCGGCGCAACCCGGGCATAGACATCGGTGGTGTTCACCCGTTCGTACAGGTCATCATCGCTCATCTCCTCCAGCTGCACCCCAGGAACCGCACGCACTTGCTGCCCGGTTTTGATGTTTAGCTGGCGTGCAATCGAGACGGCAGTTGCCACGTGGTCCCCGGTAATCATCACCACTTTGATTCCGGCATTGTGGGCATCGGCAATCGCCGTGCGGGCTTCGTCGCGCGGGGGGTCCTCGATTCCATGCAGCCCGGCAAAAACGCAACCGCCAAGCGTTGTGGGGTCGGGGGGCGAAGCAGGGTCAATCGGAAGATAGGCGGTGGCAATCACCCGCAATCCACGGTGCGAGAATTGCTTCTGGCGTTCCTCAATCCAGGCCATCTCCAACGGCTTCTCCCCTTCGCTCCGTAGCTCACGGCTGCACATCGCCAGCACCTTTTCCACCGAGCCTTTTATCAGATAAAAACTTCCTTCTGCGCCATCAATCTGCGTCACCATAAACATCTGTTCCGACTCGAACGGCAACGCCGTCTGCGAAGCCCACGTGCCCAGGATTGACCTGGCGATGCGGGCTTTTTCGGCAGCCACAATCATTGCCCCTTCGGTGGGGTCGCCAAGCAGTTCGCGGCTTCCGTCGCTGTTGGTGGCAAAGGAGGATTCGGTGCAAAGCAGTCCGATTTGCAACGCCCAAAAGAGCGGGGTCCCTGGGGTTGGGGTTATCGGCTCGTCGGCATCATCCAGCAAGTTTCCATCGGGCTGATACCCCCCTCCGGTCAGTTGGTAGATGCGGTCGTCGGTGGCAACCGCCACGGTGGTCATCTGGTTGCGGGTTAGGGTCCCGGTTTTGTCCGAGCAGATGACGGTGGTTGAGCCAAGCGTCTCCACCGCACGCATCCGCCGGACGATTGCTTTCTGGCGTGCCATCTGATAAACGCCAATGGAAAGCGCCACCGTCACCGCAATCGGCAGGCCTTCCGGGATTGCCGAAACAGCAAGGCCAATCGAGGTCAGCAGCATCTGCGTGGTCTCGTAGCCACGAAGCAGCCCAACGGTGAAGATGGTCCCGATGACCGCAGCAATCGCAATGGCCATCACTTTTCCGAACTTCTCCAGCCGCTCCTGCAACGGCGAGCTGGTGTCTTGCGCTTCGGCAACGCCTTTGCTGATCTTTCCAATCTCGGAGAACTCCCCCACGCCAACCACCAACCCCTTTGCGCGCCCTTTCCTGACGGTGGTTCCGGCAAAGGCCATGGTGATTTTATCCCCCAAAGAAATCCGTTCGGGAAGCTGCTGGTTGGCTTTTTTCAGCACCGGAAGCGACTCGCCGGTCAGCATAGATTCATCCACCGTCAGCTCAATTGTCTCGGCCAATCGCAGGTCCGCGGGAACCCGCACGCCGCTTTCCAGCATCACCAAATCCCCCACCACAAGCTCCTCGGCGGGGATAGATAGCTGCGTTCCGTTGCGGACCACACGGGCGGTGGGGGCGGTAAGGTTCATCACGGCTTTCAGCCGCTGGCTTGCGCGTTGTTCCTGCACAAACCCGATAATCGCGTTGAAGATCACCACAACGAAGATGGTGATGGCCTCCCCCACATCGCTTACCACAATCGTTAAGGCCGCCGCGCCAAACAGGATAAAGATCAGCGGGTTGTTGAACTGCTCCAGGAACAGCAGCAATTTCGATTTCTGTTTCGGTTGTGGAAGTGCGTTGCTTCCATACTGGGCGCGCATCTGGGCAACGGCTCCATCGGTTAGCCCTTGCTCAAGATTCACCCCCAGGGATTCGGCCACATGGCTGGATGGATGTGCAAAACTGGCGGCAAGAAATTGCGCGTTCGGAGGCTGAGTTGTTGGCATAGAAGAAGGTCTCGGTCAGGAAGAATTTCCGCTTCAAGATAGAGAAGGTTGCGCGAAGTTCGGCAGCCGAAGCCAGCGGAATCTTGAAGAAAAGAGAACAGGAAAGAGAATTGAAACGATGACGATGCCCGGCTCAGGCTTCACCACCCACCGGCCACGGAGCCGAACCACGAATGGAGCCACAGCCGCAAGGAATCGAACACCGGCGGAATCGCGCTAACGACGTTGGCCAGCAGCAACACAGCCGCAACACCCAAACGCCCACGATTGATGGAGATGCCGACGGAAGGCGGAGTGAGTGATGGAGTGAGCGATGGAGCAAGTGATGGAGTTTGCGGCGGCTGGCTGGCCCCCGGGGATTGGCGATTCCGGTAGCCGACGATTGCGATCCGCACGGCCACAGCCCACATCCCAAGCATGGCCAACGCGCCCATGGCGGCAATCCAATGGTAGCCCTGTTCGGCAAGCTCGATCAATAAAAAAGGGCGGGTGCGGAAAAGGATTCCCCACGGCAATCCGGCAAGGAGCATGAACCCGGCAAACAGCAGATGCGCATCCATCCTTTCCCCCCGCCCAATGCCTTGAAGGTCGGCAATGGTGCGGGGCGGGGCGGCGTTCCCATTGGGCGATAGCAGCAGCAGCAAGGCCAGTGCGGAGGTAATCACCCCAATCAGCATTTCCACAACATTGTGGCCGCCGCCGCCAACGCCGCCAGATAGTGGCAGAATGGGAAGGAACAGGAACGCCACAGAAACGGTGATGGAATGAACCAGCACCTGATGCAACCGCACGTGGCGAAGCATCGCCACCGTTGCAAGCAGCATCACCATCACCGTTAGCCCGCCAACGAACGGCTGCCACTGGAGTTCCGGCAGCTGGGTTGGCCAAGCCCTGCCAAGCAATCGCATCACCCCAACCATCACCCCGGTGGGGGCCAGCAGCGCAAGGAATATCCGCACCGTGAGCGGGGCAGAATCGGGGAGGTTCGGGGCCGCCGTGAACGAAGGGAACAACCCGCCACGCAACGCGATTCCCACCAGCAGCAACAGGCTTCCGCCAACGAATGGCAGCAGTGGGATTGGCGCGCTGTTTTGCGCCGTGGTGATGTTGTTGATGGTGGCGTAGTTGGTTGCCCCGGTGAACGAAGCAATCAGGCCAATCCCAACCAACATGGCCGGGGTGGCGGCGGCACTTAGCAGCACGATCCGGCGGGAGTTCCCCCCGGTTTGCTGAAGCATCCGCCACGCGGAAAGCCCAACAAGTTCAAGCCCGGCAACCAGCGTCAGTAAATCATCGGAACCAACCACCAACCACAGCCCAAGCAGCCCGCTGCAATGGAAAATAGAGGCGGGGAAATTCTGCACAGCAGCCCCGGCTCGCCACCGTGAAAGCTCGGCACCAAGCAGCGGCAGCAGCAGCGTTAGCTTGGCCACCACCACCATTGGGTCAATCATCACCATCCCATACCCCAGCGGTTGGTCCGGCCCTTTGAACAGCCATTCGGCCTTGAATGCGTTGTCGGCAAGCGGAAGCTGGATCAGCAACACCAGCACGCCAGCAACGGCATACCCCACCGCCAGCACTGCCGGAAGCTGTTCCGAAAAGGCTTGGCGGCGGGCAGCAATTGCTCCGGCAACAAACGTGGCAATCAGCAGGAACTCCGGCAAGAAGCCGTAGAGGCTGAAAAGAAGTTGGGAGGAATTCATCGGCGCAGTTCGTGGGTCAAGTAGGAGAAGGCAACGGGCGGGCTGCGGGCATTACCAACGCCGTCCCGATTGTGGATTCGGGACGGCTATTGCTTTAGCGTTACTTGCTGGAAGCGGGTTGCTGCGGTTTTATCCGTTGCTCCTGCAGCTCCGATGGCGTTGGGGCTTGTTGCGCGGCAACGTTCATCGGCTGGGCATAGACCACAAAAACGCGAGGATAGGCCTTCACGATATCCATCGGTTGCCCCCCCTTAAACGGAGCCAATGGCTTCCCTTTCACTTGCAAGCAATGGAAGACCAGCGGAGTTTTCTTGCCAATCACAAAGGGCGCAGTGTTTACCGCGTAGCTTACCCCAGCCCCCCAACGGTTGGTGTCAATGGTGAACGGCGCAGGGCGCATCAGCTCATCGGTCCCGAAACGGAAGATGAAATGCGTGGGGTGATTTGTCTGGGCATAGACGCGGATGAACTTCGGTTTGGGGCCAGCAACTTTATCCATGTACGGCAGCGTGTTCGTTCCTTCCGGAAGCTGCTCCTGCAGAACGTTTAGCCAATTGTACGTTCCTTTCAACGCACCGCTCTCCCACTCCTCCACCAGATAATTGATCTGGAAGACTTGCCCCGCCGCGCCAGAAATCGGGAACTTGTAGGCCTCGATTCCCAACGCGCTGAAGGCGTTGCGGATGTCAACTAAATCCATTTGTTGGGTGATCGGCTTGGCCGCTGGTTTTGCCGTTTTGGCCGGCTGCTTCTGCGCCCCTGCGGATTTTGGCGCAGGCGTGGTTCCGCGTGGTTGCTGGGCCAGCAGCGTGCCGCCCAAAGCAAACGTGAGGGTTAGGGTTAGGAAAAGCGTTCTCATGTTGGTGTTTGATAGTTGAGTTGGAGATAAGCAGAACAGGATGGTACGCGGTGGGGTGTGCAGGGGTTAATGATTCTGGGATTCCGTTTCCGAAAACGGACGCTGGGAGGCGCGATCCGCAACAACGTGGCGAAACAGCCCAATGCCCGCCACCAGCAACACGCACAACGGCAGCCCAGCCCAGACGATAGAGGGCCGGAAGCTGGCAAGCAGATGAAGCAGAATTGCCGCCGCGCCAATCGTCATAAGCACTTGCCCAAGCATCAACTGCGGCGCGGATTGGCGCAGCATCGCACAGCAGCCGCCAATCAGCAGAAGGCCAACGGAAAGGAGGATAAGAGGAGCGGTGCTCATTGGGCTGTGTGATGGGAGGTGGGATGGATAGACGACTGGGCCACAGAAATTGAGTTCTGGTGTGCGCCGGCGGGAATCGCCACCCGCCACACCGCAACCGAGACGGCAGCGGCAATCCAGAGCAGCAGCAGATCGGCGTCGAATAGACGCAAGGGATCGGTGGGGGTTCCTTCCAACGGCGTGCTGCTCCCCTTGTTCACGCTGCCAATCACCGCCAACAGGCCGCCGCCAACCACTCCGCAGAACAGAACCGCAATCAAACTGTTCCCCCAAGAAACAGGCTTGGAATCCTCTGCTGGCTGGCTTGGCCTTCTCCACTGCAAGCCTGCGATTGCCAGCGCAAGCACCGCCACCGCAGCAATGGCCGATCCGCCCAACGCCAGCAGCGCAGAAACACCCCCCCCTGCAATCGCCGCAGCGATGGAGGTTCCACTACTCTCCCAGTAGCCGCTGGCAACAAGCACTGCCGGCGTAACCGCCAGCACTGCAATGCTCCAGAGTAGAACCTCGCTTTCCATCACCTGTTTTTTTACAGCCCGGCCAGTTTGGCTTTGAAGTGGCGATAGGCAAAGAAGAGGGCCACCGTGGCCACCAACTCAATGATTCCAGCCACCAGGAACCATATTCTATCGAAGTCTTCCGACGGAGCTGTAAGAAGATAGAGCACGATAAACACAATGGCTGCCAGCAGATTGAAAACAGCCATAATCAGGAAGCTGGAGGCGGCGTTGGTTGGTTTGGAGGTCATCAATGTAAACGGTTGGATACTCACGCGACGGATGCCACCCTGGCATCCCGCACAATCGGGCTATGTTGACCGCTGCGAAGATACTTCAAAAACACTCTGCGGGACGGTAATGGTATGAAGCAAAGGAAGGAACGGTTGCGCCAACTACCGCAACGGCCCAACCGCCGATTGGCGATTGGGCCGTTTGCATAAACCTGCTGGCTTCCGCTCCCTTACCCTTGATTTTCCTCGCTTGCGGCCACCTCATCAACGGCTGCCTCGGCGGCTGGTGCCTCGGCAACTGGTGCTTCGGCAACTGGTGCTTCGGCAACTGGCGCTTCGGCGGCTGGTGCTTCGGCGGCTGGTGCTTCAGCGATGATCATCCCTGCTGGCTCCGACTGCGGAACCGGGTGCTGGCGATAATACTCGGCCTGCTGCTCCTGGCTACGGTTCTTCAAGGCTTCTGCTGCCGAAAGGGTGATCCGCTTCGATTCCTTATCGAACTCGATCACTTTCAGCGGAAGTTCATCGCCCACGCGGAAGAACTGGGCGATATTTTTCACCGGTGCCGAAGCAAGCTGCGAGGTTGGGACAAAGCCATCAACGCCTTGCGGAAGCTCCACCACCACCCCTTTGTCAATAATCCGAACGATCGTTCCTGCGGTTTCGCTGCCAACGGAGTAGTCGCCGGCGAACTCATCCCACGGGTTCATGTTCAGCTGCTTGTGGCCCAAGCTGATGCGGCGTTGATCCGGTTCAACACCAAGCACAATCACGTCAAGCTCTTGCCCTTTCTTCAGTGCTTCCCCTGGGTGGCGCAGCTTCTTGGTCCAGCTTAAATCGCTGATGTGAACAAGGCCATCAACCCCTGGCTCAAGCTCCACAAACACGCCAAAGTTGGCAAGATTGCGGACAATCCCTTTGTGGATGGAGCCAAGCGGATATTTCTGCATCAGCTCGCTCCATGGATCCGGCTCAAGCTGCTTCATTCCCAGCGAAATCTTCTTCTCGTCCTTGTCAATATTCAGGACCTGGACCTCGATATTTTGGGCCCAACGAGACGACCTGCGATGGGTGCTTCACGTGTTGGGTCCAGGACATTTCGGAGATATGGATCAGGCCTTCGATGCCCCGTTCAATCTCGATGAATGCACCGTAATCGGTAAGCGACACCACTTTGCCGGTGATCCTGCTGCCAACAGCGATTTTCTCATCAATCTGCTCCCACGGGTGCGGGGTCAGCTGCTTCAAGCCCAGGGAGATGCGGCGGCGTTCTTCGTCGAAGTCCAGCACCACAACTTTGATGGTTTCATCAAGCTGGACAACCTCCGACGGGTGATTGACGCGGCCCCACGAGAGGTCGGTGATATGGACAAGGCCATCAACCCCGCCCAGGTCAACGAACACACCGAAGTCGGTGATAGCCTTGACGATACCTTCCAGCACCAGGCCTTTCTCCAGCTTCGCAAGGATTTCCTGGCGTTGTTCGGCAAGGTTTTCTTCCAGAAGGACTTTGTGGGAGACCACAACGTTTTCGTTCGGGTGGTTGACTTTCACCACACGCACGTCAAGGTCGCGGCCAAGCAAGGCATCGAAATCGCGCACGGGGCGCACATCCACTTGCGAACCTGGAAGGAAGGCATCCAGCCCAAGCAGATCCACCACCAATCCACCTTTGATGCGGCGAGTAACCTTCGCTTTCAAGATTTCTTGGTTTTCGTAGGACTTCATGATCTTATCCCAGATGCGCATGAAGTCGGCCCGTTTGCGGCTTAGCAGCAGCTTGCCATCGGTGTCCTCCACTTTTTCGAGATAGACCTCAATTTCGTCGCCGGCCTTCAAGTCTTCGATATTCGCGAACTCGCTGCGTGGGACAATGCCTTCGGACTTAAAGCCGATATCAATCGAGACTTCGTCATCGTTCACCAGCACCACGCGGCCTTTGATGATCTCATGTTCGGTAAGATCGCCGAGTGTGCCTTCGTACATCTTCATCATGTCGCTATACTCATCAGCCGAGTAATCGCTGTGGCGACGGAAGCGTGCCTCGTTCCGCTTTGCATTGAAGCTGTGGCGCAAGGTCTTTTTCTGGTCCTTCCCGTTCTGTGTGGATTCAGCCATGATCGTGCCTTCCATGTGGTACATACCCCTAAAACTTCCATTCCATGGCGTAGCATGGGGGTTAGAAGCGTCGCGTTTGGTTGCGGCCTTGCAGGTGGTTTCCGTTGCCGGGCTGCCGGTTGCTTGGCTTGCCATGAGACGAATGGCAAGCACGCGGCGGCGGAATCTGCGGCGTTCCCTTAGCGAGTCCCCGTTTCGCTAATGCGTGCGTCCCAGCACGGACATTGGCGAGAGGCGGGTAACAAAAGTGGTTAACGTTGAATGTTTTGTTGATCGTTATCCGGCAGCCAGTGCCACCCTGTTGGATGTCCCAAATGGCGAACCCAAGCAGGGGTGGCACTTCCCTATCTTTTCGCACCTTTTGGTGCAAGGAAAAGCCTGCAAAGATAGGCTTTGCGGGGCGGCCCATGCAACCCTATTGCCAGGGAAAATCCCGCAAAGAAGGGCTGCCGAACGCACTTTTACGATTCTCGTCAAGGTGGGCAACCTTCTGGGAAGCGATCTTGCCGGTATGCCAACTCAACGAATTATTCTGACCGGAGCCAGCAGTGGGATTGGGGCAATCTTGGCGGTTGAGTACGCCAAACAATGCTGCAAACTGCTGCTGGTGGCGCGGCGAAAAGATCGGCTGGAATCGGTTGCTGCGCAGGTTGCCGCCGCCGGGGGCGAAGCCATTATTCTTGCTGCCGACGTCACAGAACCGGAAACCGCCGCCACCGCCGTGGATCTGGCAGTGCAAGCATGGGGCGGGGTTGATCTGGTGATTGCAAACGCCGGAACCAGCAGCCCACAATGGTTCAATTCCTTCGATGCCGCCGATGCCGAACAGACCATGCGCGTGAACTGGTTCAGCCTTGTCCGAATGGTTCAGGTGGTAATCCCCCTGTTCCGCCGCCAGGGGGGCGGAACGTTCGTGGCGATCAGCTCACTTGCGGGATACCGCGGGATGCCTGGCTCCGGCCCCTACAACGCCAGCAAAGCCGCCGTCACCACGCTGATGCAAAGCCTACGGACCGAAGTGGTTGGCACGCCAATCCGGCTCCTGACCATCAGCCCCGGATTTATCCGCACCCCAATGACCGACAAAAATGAATTCCCCATGCCCTTTTTGATGGAGCCGGAACAGGGTGCGCGCCGAATCATGGCAGCGATTGCCAAGGGGAAATCGGAGTATCGCTTCCCCGCCCGCCTTAGCGCGGCAGTGCGGTTGCTACAATGGATGCCGAACTGGTTGTTCGACCGTTTGATGAACAAGCTGCGCCCCAACCCTCGCGATGCATCCCCCTCCGTTGCCGAACCCAACGCCCGCCGCCGCCGCTAAGCAATCCCGCCGATTCCTCTGTTACGGTGTGACATCACGGGGGAAAGGGTGATCTATTCAGGGAAACGTGGGTACCGAGTGAAACGTGCGGCAATTGTTTCAGCCAATCCCGCTTCCGTATCTTCGCCCGCCATGAACAGACCCAGAGGGGAATATCCCCCTTCAGAAAACCTATCCATGCAAGCCAGTTTGCACGCCGACCCGCAGCAGCATCTGCCCACAATCAGCGTGGTGATCCCCCTTTTCAACGAGGAAGAATCACTGCGTGAACTTGGCAAACGGCTGGAAACGACCTTGCAGCAGATGGCCGGCGAACGCTACGAAGTCATCTTCGTGGACGATGGCTCGCGCGATGGCTCATTTTCGGTGATCCAAGAACTCCACCGGAAAAACCCGCGCTTCCAGGCCATTCGTTTCCGCACGAATTATGGGAAATCGGCAGCCCTCTCCGTTGGGTTTGCGAAGGCTCGCGGCCAGTTCGTGTACACCATGGATGCGGACCTGCAAGATGACCCTGCCGAACTTCCTGCCATGATGGAAAAACTGGAAAGCGGCTACGACCTTGTAAGCGGCTGGAAAAAACGGCGGCATGATCCGTGGCATAAAACCATGCCAAGCAAGCTCTTCAATAAAGTGGTGCAAACCGTCACCAAGCTGAAGATTCACGACTTCAATTGCGGGCTGAAACTTTACCGCAGCGAAGTCCTGCCGCAGCTAAGCGTTTATGGCGAGATGCACCGGTACCTTCCGGCACAAGCGCACTGGCAAGGGTTTCGGGTGGCCGAGCTTCCGGTGACGCACCATGCGCGGAAGCACGGGGTAAGCAAGTTCGGCGTAAGCCGGTTTCTGAAAGGCTACCTTGATTTGCTGACGCTGCTGCTGACCTTCCGATACTCCACCCGCCCGCTCCACGTTTTTGGAACAATTGGGACCATCGTCGCGCTTGTCGGATTCTTGATTGACCTTTGGCTAAGCATCGAGTGGTTCCTGGGGATGACCTCCTTAACCAACCGCCCGCTGGCGTTGTTGGGGGTGCTGCTGATTATCGTGGGGGTGCAGTTGGTATCAATCGGGCTGATTGGCGAGATGATCGCAAAAAACTCGCTGGACAACGCCCGCTACTCCATTCGCGAAATTTTAGAATAAACCGTATGCAAAGATTCTTGCTCGTCCGCCGCTTGGCGATTGGTGCGCTGCTGCTGATGCTTGGCGCGGCAACCGCCAGCAATGCCCAATGGAGTGCGCGCCCCTCAATCGGCGTGCAGACAATGTGGTTCAACGGCGACAACGCTATCCGCCAACCAATCAGCCCCGGCACCGCCCGCGAGCTTCCGCTTGGCGGGGGCATGAACGGAACCCACCCGGGATTGCAATTGCAGCTGGACCTTCTTCCCTCCAACGAAAGTTCGTTCCGATTTCCGATCTCCCTTGAGGCCTTCTCACTGGTTGGAAAAACCACCTTTGCGGCAACCCCCGACGTTGACAAACGGAAGCGGCGGTGGCTGTTCCGGCATTCTGCCGAGGTCTATTCGGTGGGCGCAGGGGTGACGTATAATTTGGTTGGCGGCCTGCCAAGCCTGTACGTCAGCGGGCAAGGGAAAGTCAATTTCATCACAAGCTCGGACCTTCTTTCACGGATTTATTACTCCGATAATGGCTCGGTAATTGTGGAACGAACCGTCCACCCCGACACAGCCAATAAAACACGGTTCGGAGCCTATCTGGAAATTGGTTCCCAAGTGGAGTTTTTCGAGCCATTGCTTCTTGATTTCAGCATCGGCTACGGCGCGCTCAATATTGGCGGAAGGGATACCGATCCCGTAACCCAGCGGAATTTATTGGTAGTGGACAACCAACGCCGCGACCCCGAAGCAATTATTGGGTTTGTGGGGGTGAACTTCAGCATCATTTGGAAATTATAACTCCGCGCCCGCCGATAGCCCGATTGATAAAAAAAACATCAGTAACCAAACACCGATTCCCGCTTTTCAATGATGCTGTCAACCGTAAATTCTTTTGATTTTATTGATGCTACCGATAAATATTTGTGGGGGTATATGTATGGCCTTTCGCGGGAGTATATCATTGATTATTTGGAGTCGAAAAACGTTCCGATTTCGGGCGCAAAAATTATTGAGATTGGATGCGCCGAAGGGGGAAATCTTTGCGCAATGGCCGAGCGGGGCGCGGCAGAACTTGTGGGGACCGATATCAACGAGCCGCGGCTGGTCCACGCCAAGCAGATTGCCGAGAAATTAGGGCTTGATATCACCTACAGCACGCACGACGTTATCTACGATGAGCCGCTGCCGGAGTGGATTGGCCATTTTGACATCGCCATGCTCCGTGACGTTATCGAGCATTTGGACGATGCCGAAATTGCCTTGCGAAATATCCGCCGCATCCTGAAGCCAGGCGGGGTTTTATATGTCACCTTCCCCCCCTACTACTCTGCTTTTGGCGGGCACCAGCAAACGTTGGTGAATTGGTCCAGCAAAGTCCCGTTTATGCACCTTTTGCCGAAGCCGATTTTTGAAAAAATGATTGCAAGCGGACGACCCGCCGACCAAGTGGAGGTGCGCCGCCTGCGCGACATTCGGATGACAACGAATAAACTGCGCAAGGCCGCCGCTGCTGCCGGTTATTCCATTGCCGACGAGAAGCTCTATCTTATCCGCCCGGTGTATAAAATGAAATTTGGGATGAACCCAATTGGGGCAAATTTCCTGAAGCCTTTGCCGGGGCTGCGTGATATTGTGGCGTTGGAGGCCGGGTATATTCTGAAAAATCGCGAGTAATTCCCGATGAGTACGGTCGCAACCTTGTTCCATCATGCATCTGCGCAATGATTTTCTTCACCTTTTAGCACCAGCCTTATGCCCGGGCTGCGACGACCCATTACCCGAGCAGAAGGTTGGATATTGCTACGCCTGCCGAGCCTCCCTTACCCCCGCCCCTTTCCCTCGCGATTTATTCATGGATTTGCTTCAACATTTTGACAGCGACCACCTTGCGATTTTCGCAATCGGCGCGCTGTATTTATTCGAGCAAGATTCGCCAGTGCAGCGGATTATCCACGCGCTGAAATATCAAGGTTGCTACGATTTAGGGGTTGAGCTTGGCAAGGAATTGGGCGCAACCATCAAGATGTTCCCCGAATTTCACGGGGTTGATGCGGTGGTCCCGGTTCCGCTGCACCACGCACGGCGGCGCGAACGGGGATATAACCAGGCCGAGGCAATTGCAACCGGCGTTGCGCACGCTTTTTCGGTGGAGCTTTTGACCGACCGCTTGCACCGCAGCCGCCACACCATCAGCCAAACCAGCTTGAACGCAAAAGAACGCCAGCGCAACGTGCAGAACGCATTTGCCGCACGCAACGAATCGCTGGCCGGGCGGACCGTCCTGCTGTGCGATGACGTTTGCACCACCGGCGCAACGCTGAACATCTGCGCCGACCGACTTTTGTCCGCCGGAGCGAAACGTGTGGTTGCGGCGACGGCGGCCAAGGACCTTGTTGCCAATTTCAACGCTCCCAAAACCGACGTTTCGCAATTGCTGTTCCCGTAGATGGATATTTCCCGCTCTCAATCTTTCCTGCCGCCATGCAGCCTATCCTGACCGCCGCCGAAATGCGCGCCGCCGATTCCAAGGCAATCCACCGCTACGGCATTCCCAGCCTTGTGCTGATGGAGAATGCTGCGCGGGGGGTGATAGATGCAATGGCCGCCCGATATGGCTCGCTATCGGGAAAGCGCATTTTGGTTATCTGCGGCAAAGGGAACAACGGTGGCGATGGGCTTGCGATTGCTCGGCTGGCCACGATTGCCGGGGCCAGGGCCACCGCCGTTTTGCTGTTTGCGCCGGACCAACTTTCCCCCGATGCTTCGGCCCAGCTTTCCATTGTTCGCGCCATTGCGGCCAATCACGCTCTTGCTTGGGAGGATGAAGGGTGGATGAGGGAGCGATACGACATCATTGTTGACGCGGCACTTGGCATCGGCGGCGGCGGCACACTGCGCCCGCCAATCAGCAGCGCGGTGGAGTGGATGAACCAGCAACCTGCCGAAATCGTTGCCGTGGATCTTCCCACAGGCGTTGATGCCGACACCGGCGAAGCCCCCTTAGCCGCAGTGCAAGCCAACCTGACGGTGACGCTTGGAGCATGGAAACCTGGGTTGCTTCTGCGCGATGGTCCCAACCATTCCGGCGCGGTGGTGGTTGCCCACATCGGCGCGCCGCGTGCGGTGTATGCCAACAGCAGTTTGCAGCTGCTGGATCGCCAGCTTGCGGCAAGCCTTCTTCCCTCTATTCCCCATGCGCGGCACAAGTACAGCCGCGGGTCCGTGATGGCGATTGCTGGCGCACGCGGGATGTCCGGCGCGGCGATATTGACCGCAACAGCAGCGATGCGGGCCGGGGCGGGATTAGTGGTGCTGGGGATGCCAGAAGGGATCGCACTCCCCCACCCCCTTCCCCCGGAATTGATGACGCGAACGCTCCCTTCCGACAGCAACGGGGCGTTCGATTCGGGAAATGGGATTGAGGGGTTGTTGAACGATCTTCCCCGCTTTGCCACGCTTGCGGTTGGCCCCGGCGTGTCACGCTCCGAAGGTGTGGCAACGTTCGTGCGCCAGCTTGTTGAAGCAAGCCCAATCCCCACGGTGTTGGATGCCGACGGGCTGAACGCTTTTGCCGGAAACGCTGCGGGCTTGGCCAACCGAAAAGCCCCGTTAGTAATTACGCCACACCACGGCGAAATGGCGCGGCTGCTGGCAACCAAGAAAGAAGAAGTTGGGGCAAACCCGATTGCCACGGCCAGGCAAGCTGCGGCCACAACCGGCGCGATTGTTGTGCTGAAAGGCGCGCCAACAGTGGTTGCCGCCCCCAGTGGATCCGCGTGGATTCTTCATGCCGGAAACCCCGGCATGGCAACCGCCGGAAGCGGCGATGTTCTTACCGGAACCATTGCTTCGCTGATTGCTCAATTGGGCGATTCGCTTGCGGGCGCGTTGCTGGGGACGTTTCTCCACAGCCATGCCGGAGACCTTGCCGCAGCAGCCATCGGCCAGCGAAGCATGATCGCCAGCGACCTTATCACACATCTACCAGAAGCCTACAACACCCTTCAATGAGCAACCGCCGCGCCACGGATTTCCTGCAGCTTGTGCTCCCCCTTATCGCCCACTGCGCCACGATTTACTACGTCAGCTCGCTCCCCTCACCCCCCACCCCCGACTTGGGTTTTGATTGGGGGGATAAGGTGGTTCACGCAGGGGCATTTGGGCTGATGGGATTGCTTGCCGTCCGCGCCGCACGGTGGTTTGCCGAAGGAAAGACGTTGGCACGTTGGATCACCGTGGGGCTGCTCTTCTGCTGTATCTATGCCGGATTGGATGAGGTTCATCAATCCTACGTCCCGGGCCGCGATGCCGACGTGATGGACTGGGTGGCCGACATTGTTGGGGCCGCGCTTGCTGGCGAAGCAATTTGGCTGATCCGCCGAACGGGATGGGGCGCGGCGTTGTTCAATCCAAGCACCTAACTTCCCCCTTGCTCCCCCACCATTCTTCCCCTATGTTATGGCCATGAGAAATCAGCTTTTTGCGGTGGCGCTGGTTGCCACGCTCTTTCAGTGTTGCCCACTTTCTGCGCAGCAGCAATCGCTATCGGGCCACCTGAGTTTGGATATTCCTGCAATCGGCAATGCCGCCGAAGCGATGCCGCCACACGCTCCCCACCTTGCGGGCAATGTGGAAGGGAAATCGGTGTGGATTGCTGGTGGGTTATCGCTGCTGGTTCCGGGGGCTGGGCAGGTGTATGCCGAAGCTCCGTGGTGGCGTGCGGTGGTTTATGGTGCGGCGGAGGTGGCGGGCTGGACCATCTTCGGGGTTTATCAGGCAAAAGGGAACGACGCAACAACGGCGTTCGAGCAGTTCGCCGACCAGCATTGGGACGTTACGCGGTACATCGGTTGGATTGAGGCGAATTACCAGCAGTGGAGCGACCAGCAGATTGATAAAACAGCGGCGGCGGAGGCATTGGCCAACATCTACCGTTCGGACGACCCCACGATTTCCCCCTGGGAGCGGGTTGATTTCCAGCAACTACGCAAGTTGGAATCGGCCGTGAAGGATGACTTCACCCACACCCTTCCGAACCATGGCGAGCAGCAGTATTACGAGCAGATTGGGAAGTACGTCCAATACCGCGCCGGCTGGGATGACCACATCGCCGAAGGTGACACGGCCATCTACAACCCCAGCCGCGTCACCCAACGCAACCATGACTACACCCTTCTGCGGCTTGATGCGAACAACCTGCTGAGCTACGCCCAAACGGGGATTACGATTGTGGCAATCAACCACATCGTAAGCATGCTGGACGCAGCCCTAACCGCCCACGCCCACAACATCAGAATCAAATCAGAACTGAAAGGAATGCTGCAACCAAACGGAGAGCTGGAGATGGTGCCGATGGTGAGGGTGGGGGTGGGGTTTTAGGTAGGTTCCGCACGTTACAGCGCATCCACCTCTGGTTGATATTTTTTTTGGAGCCTTAGAATTGCCTTGCAAAGGTGCATAGCATTTGTACTATCTTGACTACAGTTAAGCAATTCCCTGTTCCCTGCCCTCCCGCTTAGGTAAGACTCATCATCAACACAACTCTGTCGGAGGTCACCATGCGAGCGATGTTCGTGCTATGTATCCTTGCCTTATCGGCAACCCATAGCTATGCCCAAGACTTAGCATTCTTTAATATCACACACTGGGAGAACCTGGTTAAAAAGGCGAAGTTTTTCGCACATGATTCTGCTGGGAAACAGCAATACCCAACAGTAGCTGATGTATCTATCACTGAAGATGGTCTCCCTGTCAATCTGATTTCGGTAGTCTCACCTTCCCCCACCCCCTACAAGCCACTTTCCACTGTGCTTGTGTTTGATATTGCCACCGTAACAGTCACCGATACAGGAAGCATTCCCAATATCAGATTTGCAAAAGCAGCAGCCCAGACATGGATCAATAAAATTGTGCCATACGAGAGCCAATGCGCAATTTCAGGATTCAGGAGGAAGTATTCTCTTAATCAAGATTTCACATTCAACAAAGCAAAGCTGCTGGCAGCCACTGAGCGGCTGCAATCAAGCAGCGACAGGAATATTGAGGAGGCTTTGATAAGCAACCGAGTATCAGCATTGCAATTGACAAAAAACGCCAATTATAAAAGCATCATCATTCTATTAACGGATAGCTATCAACCCCACCTGAATACAAGTGAGATTATTGCAGAAGCAAAACGGCAAAATTGCACTATTTACACAGTAACAATAGGATTACCAACGTCCGATTCTCTGCAAAAGATCAGCAAGGAGACAGGGGGCAAATGGTTCGATGCCATCACTTCAATAGAGCAAGTACAAAAGGCATATCGAGAAATATATTACCATGCTCAAGGCCATCAACCTTGTGAAATATCATGGGTTGGTAGTGCGCAATGCTTTACCGACCAACGGACGGCCTCACTACAATGGAATGGAAAGACAGCAACAGTTTCTTATTACTATGGGAGTTCGCACATCCTCCCCAACCAGAAAGGGTTGTTCTTTAATTCGAAGTTACCCGGTAAAAAATATGACACAACCATCAAGCTCACCGCAAGAAATATAAATATTGCTATTTCGCAGATAACCAGTTCAAACCCAGCGTTCGATATCAACCCAAAGCAGCTCACTCTTTATGGTGCAATCGGCCAAAACTTAGTTGTCAGCTATACCCCAACGGATAGCAGTTATGCGTGGACCCAATTCACATTACATTCTGATGTTTGCCGCTACACATATTTTGCAAGCGGAGGTTTTCCATCAGTAAGCCTAAAGCAACCAACGCTTTCATTAACCAAGCCAACTGATAATATTTTAGTTGCCGGAAGCAATACCGAAGTTGCTTGGAACGGTATACTCACTGCAAAGAGGTTTGCGAAAATCAGAGCACGTGGAAATTCAGGGTTAGAAGTCTCTCTAACTCTGGGCGGTACTCCTCAATATCGTTGAAAAATCTTCGGATAGCTCCACGAAATTCATCCTTCGTTTCATAATACCTCCTGTCTATTACCTTCTTCCTCATGTATTTCCATAATCGCTCAATTAAATTCAAATTCGGTGAGTAACTCGGCAAAAATACCTGCTCTATTCGCGATGATGATAACCACTCCCGCAAACGACGACTCCGATAGTATCTCGCGTTGTCGCAAATCACTCTGATCCTTCCACTCGGATGCTTCCGCTCTAAGGCTGCATACAACTCAATCGTTGATTCACTATCCACCCGCTCGCTTTCCACCACCTCCACATCTCCCACATCATGCGCGTTCAATGCCGCGTTGATGTTCACACGTTCCCGACCCGTGTTCGATCGCACTTCATACCGACTCCCCGACTTGATCCACCCGTAACTGCTCCGTGTGTTGTGCTGAGGATGCACCGCATCACTGAAATACACTACCCCACCTTCCTCGCCTTCACCCCTATCAGCAAGCAATCCCGCCAGACGTTCAAGAAATTCCTCCTGCTCCGCTCGATTCCCCTTCTGGAGCACCAGACTCGTCTTCTTGTACACAAAGCCCAGACGCTTCAGCAATGCTACCATCCCGCTCTCCGTATATCGCACACCATAACGCTCGCACACCAACTCCACCACCTCCTTCGATGTATGATGCAGATGTCCCTCCAGTTCCTTCGATACAGCTGATGCCTGTTCACCGCTCAGCTTCCCACCATAGCACACATACTTGTCTTCTATGTAATCCTCAAAGCTCTTTGATGCTCGATACCCTTCGGCATACCGATATATCGTCGAATTATCAACACCCAACGCAAAGGCCGTCTCGCCAACGCTAAATCCCCCGTCAAGCATCAGCAGCGTCGTGATCTTCACATACCGACGCTTCTCTTTCTCCATTCGCTGCAATTTCCGCAGTTGTGTCCGTAATTCCTCCGTAAGTTCTATCATCTCTTCCCTCTATCTATTCAATGACTACTATCTTTTCCCTAACGTAACCCCATCATCCCTTTTTCGCAAACTACTTTATTTCGAGTATATCTCACCAGATGACGGAATTACGCTTGAGTATTCAAGTGATAGTGGCATGGCATGGAACCCTATAGTCAGGAATGCTAGGGGAGGGAAATATCTGTGGCGTGTCCCGAATATTGAATCGAATTCTTGCTTGCTTCGCGCAAGGCAAGCATTATTCGGCATCTCTCAGCAACCTCACCAATGGCCTCAAAGGATAGGAGGCCCAAAATCCGAGAGCGTTAGCGGGATTGTAGCGGATAACGCTGGCCATATTTTTATTGCTGGTTACTCAACAGGGGAAATCACAGATTTTGGAAGCTCTGCATTAAAAACTTCCGGCGGTTATGTAGCCAAATACAGCACCGATGGAAGGCGTATTTGGGTAGTACAGTTTACTGGTATTCCTTCGAATGCGGGGAAAGGTATAGCTATTGATAACGCAGGCAATCTGGTAATAACAGGTCGTTTTTTCAATAAAATGGATATTGGAGACACCAGCCTTACTGCTGTCGGCGGTGCAGATATTTTTGTAGCAAAATTTGATTCTGATGGCAATCTACAATGGGCTACCCAAGCTGGGGGAATTGACCCCGACCAAAGTCAAGCTGTTACTACTGACAAGCAAGGGAATATATACATCACTGGTAGCTTTTTTAAAAGGGCTTCGTTTGGTGAATACGAGTTGATAAATACCCTAATCGAAAGAAATGACACCGCGAATTACTTCCGAAGCTACGAGAATGCCTTTGTTGCCAAGTACTCAAAAGACGGCAAGATTGTTTGGGTGAAAAAATTTGATGGCATTTCGAATACATCACGTGATGCAGTGTATGGGGGCGGCATTTCCATGGATGCTTCAGGAAATTTAATAGTGATCGGCAATTTTAATGGATGGATCAAGTATGATACAACATTGTTCTACAGCCATAGTGAAGAGGATGTTTTCATAGGAAAATTTACTACAGATGGAGAGTTAATTTGGCTTGATCATTATGGGATTCCCGGTGTCAGTACACCGATATTTTTTGATGCATTGACAATTGATTCAGCTAACAACATCATTCTTACTGTTTCAATAAACTATCGAGGTTATTTACTGAAGTTCAATACAGATGGGGATAGATTACTGGGGCAATATATGCCTTCAAGATTTTATCAAAACCGTCATGAAATATACCCGCCACAGAGTTCTATAGTTTCGGATAAATATGGGAATATATTTTTAATATGCTCTCTTATTAGCAAAACCAATATTGGTATTGACACATTACCTCGAAACAATTATGAAGGGAACACATTGGTTTCAAAGATTCATCCAGATGGAACGTATGAATGGTCCACTGTCATTGGCAGTAGCGAATCTGGGACTAGCAGAAGCATTACACTTGACTCCTTGAATAACATCTTCGTTGCTGGTGGGTTTCACAATACTGGCAATTTTCTTGATTCCCAGATGACCACTGTCAAGTATGAGGACGTTTTCATTTCTCAAGTAATGGATATTACAGCCAACAGTACTTTGTCTAATATTTCTTTTCAAATAAAAAAATCAAAGGTAGCGAGCAAAGACGTTGATTTTGGGAATGTTGGTGCTGGCTATCAAAAGGATACCGTGATTCAAGATTTCATCCGAAATATTGGTTCCTACCCTATTAGCGTTCTCGCTATTGATATTCTTGGTGAGCAGGCTGCGACTTTTACTATCACTTCCCCACCTCCACCATTTACTATTGCTCCTAATACTTCTTACCCAGTTGAGCTTAGATTTCTCCAATCAAGTACCGGATTGAATTCAGCACAGATCCGCATTATTACTCAGTCAGACACGATTATTCAGCAGATTCAAGGTAAGGTTATATCCCCGGCATTAAGGCTTGCTGATTCAGTAGACCTCTTTCAAAAGTCTAGATTACGGGTTATGTTTGGGGTCAACCAATATAAGGAAGAAGGATGCGCTACGCAGAGATTTGTGATCGTTCACCGGAACAATTTCGACGCTTAACGGGTGTGTTGCCGACAACCTTCGAGGCAATGCTCAAGGTCATTCGTGCAGCACGGCGAGAGTTTGGTCGCCCACCGAAACTGGTGTTGGCCGATCAGCTGTTGTTGACGCTGCTGTATTGGCGTGAGTATCGAGCGCAATATCACCTTGCAGCGGATTTTGGGATCAGCGAACCGACCTCGGCCGGATCATTCGGCGAGTGGAGGATGAACTCCCCAGAGCAAAGAGTTTCAATTGCCGCGGCCGCAGCCGCGAGGCGGGGACATAGAATTTGCCGTGATCGTGATCGATGCGACAGAAAGCCCGATTGAACGGCCAAAAAAAAAGCAAAGGGAGGACAAGCGGGAAAGGATGCCACACAATCAAGACGCAGGTAGCCATGGCGTTGGGAAGTCGTCGGATCCTCAAGACAGAGTTTGGGGTTGGAAGCCAGCATGATTTCTCGTTATTGAAGCAGTGTGTGGGTCGGGGGTATAAGCGATTGTTGGGGAGTGGGAGTTGTTGGATGGCGGATTTGGGATATCTGGGGTTATCGAAGATCCAGAGCAACGTATGGTTGCCGCACAAGCGGCGGAAGGGGGAGCATTAGGGGATTGGGAGAAGGAGGAGAATCGTGAGCATTCGCGGAAGCGGATCGTGATTGAGCATGTGTTTGGTCGGTTAAAGGTGTTCAAGATCATAGCGGAGAAGTATCGAAATCGTCGCAAGCGATTTGATGTGAGATTCAACCTCATCGCCGCCATCCATAATTTTGAACTCCCTTGAAAACTACTTTTGAAAGAGGTCTAGTAATTGAATTCGGTCAAGTACGAGTTGGAGAGAAGAAAACCCTTATGAATAGCATCCAAATAATAAATGTTGGGCCAAGCCCACAAACCATTGTTGGGGCTTACATTGATGATGCTGGAGATAGTGTCGTTTCTATTCCGGATTCCCTGTTTCCCATAACTATCCAGCCTAACGAAGGTAAAAACTTTCCAATTGAATTTTTCCCTTCCGATGTTGGCTTTATGAGCCGCCAACTCCACTTTATTGTGGGAAACGATGATGCCACTCTAACAGCACAGCTCATTGGCGAAGGGATCAATCCGTACTTCCATCAATTGACTAAAGAGATTGATTTTGGGCAAGTTCTTGGCTTTACTTCCCGAGATACGCTTCAAGCAATCATGATTAGGAACAACAGTGATAGCACCATAACCATCACAAACTGGCTGGTTCGTGGCTTCAATTCATCCGATTTCAGTGCTATCTCTACCTCTCCTTTGGTGCTTAAGCCAAACGATACTGCTAAAATTGATCTTCGATTTACGCCTTCAGATGTCAATCTGAGGAATAGCCAACTTTTCCTTGAATATGAAGGGGCTGGCTCTCCTATTGTAGTCAGGTTGCTTGGGGTTGGAATAAACCCATATTTAGCTATTGTTAATCCTGTTATTGATTTTGGCACAAAAAGGGACGGAATGATAACGGACTCGCTCCAAATACCAACTGTTGTCAACATTAATTCTTTACCACTTACTATAACAGATGTACGTACTACCACTCTTTATAACTATCAGGATTTCACTTTTGAAGTACTTAACAAATCTGTTCCTTTTGTACTTATGCCAGGAGATACCGCGAAGACCGACGTAAGGTTTACAGTGTCGCAAGGCTCTGCATTATTGTCCCAGATGTTATTTGAGTATGATGGCATTGGCTCTCCGACAATTATTAGGCTTAAAGGGCGATTAGACCCTCGCGATTACGTTGGCGTTCCTACTACCAACGATGAAGAAAACAGCATTCGGATATCGCCAAATCCATCTTTCAACCAAGCAAGCCTTCAGGTGAGTTTATCTATGTCGGAAAATGTCAAGATTTTAATTGCTGATTTGCTTGGGCAGCAAGTTAAATCCATCTACTCTGGAGAGTTACAAGGTGGTGAGAACTCGATTTCTTTTAATACCAGCGATTTACCAACAGGAGCCTACTATGTAATGGTTGCAACACCAAAGCGCAAGTTCGTTCAACAGTTAATTATTGAACGATAATTCGCTTACTCATACAACAAATACTCCTCCCTTCTGCCAATAAACCGGTTGAGTTCGGAGGTCCAGCTGTCGGTGATGGTTTTGAAGGAGGCTCCTGAAAGAAGCTGCTGTTTCAGCCGATTCCCCCCGCAGACCTTGTTGAACATTCCCCATTTTGAGGAGGTGTCGGGGGGGAACAATTTCCGCTCGGGATAGGCATCGCGCAGCGTGGTCATTATTGCGATGCAGGCGGTAAACGGGGCGGTGCGCAGGTCCGAGCGGATGATCTGCACGCCGTTGCAGACTTGCCCGTTCGAAAATCCGTACAACGGCTTGTAGCTGGTTTTTCGGAACCATATTCCATCAATATCCAAGCTGTTCAGCCGCTTCGCGAAATCTTCTCCGTCCATCCACGTGGCCCCAACCAGCTCGAACGGAAGCGTGTAGCCAATCCCGATGCTGATAATCCCAAGCTCGCCCAACGTTCCGGTTGCAGCATAGGCAAACCCCGCTTCCGGCGTTGGGATGTGGGGCGATGGCGGAATCCATTGCAGCCCCGTCTCCCTCCATCTCATCCCCCTGTTCCACCGCGCCATTTGGATCACGGAAAGCTCGCATTTCAGTCCGTTCGATAGCCACCCTTCGCCGTTGGCCATCAGCGCAAGCTCGCCAACGGTTAGGCCATAGACGTAGGGAACCGGAACCATGCCAACAAAGGAGCGGAAAGCGGTGTCGAGCACTTCCCCGTCAATCACATCGCCGCCGATTGGGTTGGGGCGGTCCAGCACAATCAGCGGAATGTTCGCTTCGGCGCATCCCTCCATCACTTTTATCAGCGTTGAGATGAACGTGTAGCTTCGGACCCCAATATCTTGGATGTCGTACAGCATCACGTCAATATCCTTCAGCATTTGCGGCGTTGGCTTTTTGGTTGGGCCATACAACGAATACACCGGAATCCCACGGTAGCTTCGGTTGGCAACCTCATCGCCTGCCAGCACCGATCCATCAATCCCATGCTCCGGCGCGTACAAAGCCGTTAGCTGGCAGCGGTCGGTGGCCAGCAGAGCCTCAACGGTTGTTTGCCGGAAATCGCGCCGCACCCCGGTCTGGTTTGTCACCAAGCCAACGCGCTTGCCCGCCACCGGAGCAAAGTTTTGCGCAACAAGAACATCAATGCCAGGAAGCGTCTGCGCGGCGGCAGCGGCGGGAAGCACCAGCAAAGCCAACAGCAAGCGGCAAGCAAGGCGTGCGGCCATGTTACTGGGCCAAGAAGTCATGGATTGGGGATTCATCAAACAGGTTGGAAACTGCATAATCGGGACCGTGCTGGCGAAGCTGCTCCAGCGATAACGTGCCGGTGGCCACCGCCATCGAGCGCAACCCATTGGCGTGGGCGCACTCAATATCACGGTGTGAATCGCCGATGATTAAGGCTTGATCGGGTTGGAAAGGATGCTGATGCAGCGTGGCGGCGCGGCGCAACGCTATCGGCGGAAGATGATTGCGGATCGCGGAATCGGAACCGAAGGCTCCAACAGAGAAAAATCGCTCAAGCTGATACGGGCGCAGCTTGGCCGCGGCCCCGGTTGCAACGTTTCCGGTGAGCACTCCAAGGTGCACATTCGGCAGCCGCGAAAGCCGCTCCAACAACTCCACCACCCCGGGAAGCAGTTCTACGGTTTGTTGATTCAAGTACCGCTCCCACTCCTCGGTGATGACCGGCTCAAGGTCGCGAAGGCACGCTTCGGCATTGCGGCGTTCCAGCTGAAGATACTCGGCAATCTCCAGAAAAATCTGTGGATCGGTTTTTCCGTGAAGCTCGATTTCCGGCAGCTCCCCATCGAACTCCAACAGCCGCCGCACCACCCCGCCAACCACTGCGCGATTCACTGCACGCTGAACACGAACCAAGGTCCCGTCAATGTCGAACAGAAGGAGTTTCATTGGGAGTTGATTGCTGGAAAGGAATATCAGTAAGAAAGGATCAATCCACTATCCATAACAACGAAGCCCATGAGCACCTCATGGGCTTCGTTGCTACTGCTAAACGTTGAACCGGAAGAACATCACATCTCCATCGTTGACCACGTACTCCTTCCCTTCTATTCGATACAGACCCGCTTCTTTCACTGCCGATTCGCTTCCAAGCCGGCGCAGGTCCTCGTAGGCTTGGACCTCGGCACGGATAAATCCTTTCTGGAAATCAGTGTGGATTACCCCGGCAGCTTCCGGCGCGGTGGAGCCTTTGCGGACGGTCCATGCGCGGCACTCCTTCTCGCCAGCGGTGAAGTACGTCAGCAACCCCAGCAACCCGTAGCCGGTGCGGATGATTGCGTTCAACCCTGGCTCGGCCAGCCCAAGCGATGCCAGGAACTCTGCGCGATCCTCCGCCGGAAGCTCGGCAATCTCCGACTCAATTTTTGCGCAGACCGGAACGCACTTGAACCAGCGTGACTCGGCAAACTGGCGGACGCGCTCAATCTGCGGGTTGCCATTGATTAAGCCATCTTCGTCGGTGTTGGCAATGTACATCACTGGTTTGTCGGTCAGCAGGTGGAATTCGCGGAGGATTTCCCGCTCCTTGTCGTCGCGTTCGAAGGTGATGGCAAGATGCCCGTTCCCCAGATGCTGGCGCAATTTGTTGGCCACCTCAATCTCATCAGCCGCCGATTTATCTTGCGTTTTCAGTTTCCGTTGCGCCCCCTCGATCCGCTTCTCCACCGTCTCGATATCCTTCAGGATCAGCTCCGTTTCAATCGTCTCGATGTCGCGGATTGGGTCCACGCTTCCGTCAACGTGGATCACGTTGTCGTCGCTGAAGCAGCGGACCACGTGCGCCACAGCATCCACCATGCGGATATGGCCCAGAAACTGATTCCCCAGCCCTTCCCCCTGCGCCGCGCCGCGAACCAACCCGGCGATGTCAACAAACTCGATGGTGGTGGGAACGGTGCGTTTGGTGTTGAACACCCCCGAAAGCCAGTCGAGCCGGGGATCGGGGACCGGGACCATTCCGGTGTTTGGCTCGATGGTGCAAAATGGATAGTTCTCGGCAGCGATACCCGCCGAAGTGATAGCGTTAAAAAGCGTTGACTTCCCGACGTTCGGAAGCCCAACAATGCCGCAGGCAAAACCCATATCTCTGTGCTCGGTTGATCGTTTGGTTGCTGTTGTTGAAAAACAGCCCACAATCTACCGCGACTTCTCCCGACGGCGAAGTATCTGCTCGAATCCATCTGTAATTGAGCGGGGTTCCCACCCAAGCGAACGGAGTGCGCGGCAATCCAGTTGGATATGGCTTTCGCCGCCAACATACCCCGGTTTTTGGTGGGCTTCCATCAGGTCGCACAGCCGGTGTGGCACGCCGCAAGCATCGGCCCAAGCAAGCCCAAACTGGGCACGGCTAAGGCACTCGGGACCGCCACAATGGAACATCCTTCCCCACGACTCGGTGCGAACAATCGCTTCAATGGCGGTGAAAAGGTCCTCAACAAACAGGAAGGAACGGAACTGGTCGGTGAACAGCGGAGCGGGTTCGTTCCGCGCCCAGCAGCTATCAATAAACTGGGTGAAAGAGTTGGTGTGGGAAGTTCCATCGCCGAACATCACCGATGGCCGAATGATTGCCCAACGCCCGCCACTTTGCTGAAGCACCTGCTCGGCCTGCAGCTTCGATTGGGCGTAGAAGGAATGCTCGGGTGGGTTTGGGGTGACGGATTCATCAAGCGGCGCAAGGCTGGATGGAAGGACAAGATCGGTGGAGAGATACAGGAGCGGAATGCCACGACTTTCGGCAGCCTGCGCCAGCGTTTCGGTCCCCTGGACGTTGACGGAAAAAAGTTGCTGTGGGGTGTGGCCAAGCTGTGGGCGGGCAAGCGCGGCGAAGTGGAAAATATGGGTCGGCTGGAAGCGGCGGATGATCTTGCGAACCTCGGTTCTGTCGGCAAGGTCCAGCCTGACAGCAACCGCGCCGTTGTCGTGATGCAAGTAGTGAGGAAACGTATGGAACGTCCCAACGACGCTGTCACCATGGTTCGCGAAATACCGCGCCGCATTCCAGCCGACAAATCCCGAACTACCCGTTATCAGTAGCTTCATACAATCGGCTTCTTGCTTCGGATACGTTCGTTTCAGGGAAAAAAGGAGACTCTATTTTTTCTTCCCGCAAAGTTCTGGAACACTGGGGCACGGTTGGCTGACGTGTGATTGGTTTGTTCTATTGTCCCTTCCCCCGCCTTTCTTTTTCATCCCCGCCCCGCCCCCTTGCAGCAACGGCCAACGATTCTGCATCTTGCCGAAAAATCGAAGCGAAAAGATGATGGAAAGAACTACCGCCAGAGCAATGGCGAACATCCGAACGTGGCTTGCGGCATTGCTGGGAATCATGGTTCCATATCTACTTCTGGCGCAGGAGGCTTCCGTGCAGCCGCGCCGCCCCTTGCGCCCCGGCGCGATTATGGGGGTGAACTACTCGCCAGCATCACCCGGGGGGATTTCCGTTGACCTGAACGTGGTGACAACGTCGGGAATTATTGGAGGGTTGGAGGTTGGCGGGCTGTTCAACGGAACAAAACGCCCGGCCCACCAAAGCACCACCGCACCGAACAGCAACGTCACCTCGTTGGGGTGGTTCCAGAACTCCGAGCTATTCCTGACGCTTGGCGGCGGGGTCAGCTATGGGAACTTTTACGCCATGTACAACGCCGGCGTAACGCAGCAGCGGAAGTTTTTGCTGGTGGAAGATAACGTCACGAAGACGGTGTATGAGAACGCCACCCAGGCCGATTATCATTTCCTGCATGGGATAGACCTAAGCTACATCGCCGATAACCGCTGGAAGGCCTCCATCGGCTATTTCACGCTGCGGAAGTGGGTGGTTGGGGTTGGATATAAATTCTAGGCACCCCCCCCGCATGGGCTTGACTTGACAACCTATTGCAAACTAACAACGGACATCGGTGTAATCTTGCCACCGATAAACGCTGGCCTTAGAAATGCCACGATGTATCACTTACCAGAAAATGCATGTACATAGGACTCAAGTCGCAGTATCTGAACAATCGCTGGACAACGCAACGCCAACCGATGTGGTGCTGGGCTGCAAGCATCCAGATGATTTTTCAGGCTTACGGGGTGGATGTTAGCCAGGAGATGATCGTCCGCCGCACATTTGGCAGCGACCGTTGGGGAAACCTGCCGAATAAGCCAGGAGGATTGGATGTGATGACGGCCAACCTTAACTATGAGGGCGTGGACCGCAAAGGGCGGAAGTACCGTGTGGTTTCGGCCTTGATGCCGGGCGCGCCTTCATCGGAAGTGCTGATCCGCGAGCTATCCAACGGGCGGCCGATTTTGTTTTCGTACAAAAGCCGTCCGAACATGAATCATGCCGTGGTCTGCACCGCCGTCAAGATTGTTCCCGGGTCCACTCCTCCGCAAATTGAGTCCATCGTGGTTCGCGACCCGTGGCCGTCGGAAAGGCATATCCGCAACAAGGGACGACTGGAATACAACGCCTGGCCATTAGTTCAGAAAGCAACGGCCCATTGGATCATACGGGTAGAATTCTTGTAGAAAATTTTCTGCAGGATACATTCCGATGCTGTTTTGCCCCTACCCACTTTTATTATCTTTGCGCTCCCAAAATTGAGGTGGCCGAGTGGCTGAAGGGAGTGATCTAACAATTTGATTTTTTCGGAGAGGTGGCCGAGTGGCTGAAGGCACCCCGATGGCTATCGGGGCGTAGGTGTCAAAACAATTGTTCTCAATAGAGTTTTTTTCGGAGAGGTGGCCGAGTGGCTGAAGGCACCCCGATGGCTATCGGGGCGTAGGTGTCAAAACAATTGTTCTCAATAGAGTTTTTTTCGGAGAGGTGGCCGAGTGGCTGAAAAGCATCCTGATGGCTATCGGGGCGTAGGTGTCAAAACAATTGTTCTCAATAGAGTTTTTTTCGGAGAGGTGGCCGAGTGGCTGAAGGCACCCCGATGGCTATCGGGGCGTAGGTGTCAAAACAATTGTTCTCAATAGAGTTTTTTTCGGAGAGGTGGCCGAGTGGCTGAAGGCACCCCGATGGCTATCGGGGCGTAGGTGTCAAAACAATTGTTCTCAATAGAGTTTTTTTCGGAGAGGTGGCCGAGTGGCTGAAACGCCTGATGGCTATCGGGGCGTAGGTGTCAAAACAATTGTTCTCAATAGAGTTTTTTTCGGAGAGGTGGCCGAGTGGCTGAAGGCATCCTGATGGCTATCGGGGCGTAGGTGTCAAAACAATTGTTCTCAATAGAGTTTTTTTTCGGAGAGGTGGCCGAGTGGCTGAAGGCATCCCTGATGGCTATCGGGGCGTAGGTGTCAAAACAATTGTTCTCAATAGAGTTTTTTTCGGAGAGGTGGCCGAGTGGCTGAAGGCACACCGATGGCTATCGGGGCGTAGGTGTCAAACCAATTGTTCCCAATAGAGTTTTTTTCGGAGAGGTGGCCGAGTGGCTGAAGGCACCCCGATGGCTATCGGGGCGTAGGTGTCAAAACAATTGTTCTCAATAGAGTTTTTTTCGGAGAGGTGGCCGAGTGGCTGAAAGACCCTGATGGCTATCGGGGCGTAGGTGTCAAAACAATTGTTCTCAATAGAGTTTTTTTTCGGAGAGGTGGCCGAGTGGCTGAAGGCACCCTGATGGCTATCGGGGCGTAGGTGTCAAAACAATTGTTCTCAATAGAGTTTTTTTTCGGAGAGGTGGCCGAGTGGCTGAAGCCCTGATGGCTATCGGGGCGTAGGTGTCAAAACAATTGTTCTCAATAGAGTTTTTTCGGAGAGGTGGCCGAGTGGCTGAAAGCCCTGATGGCTATCGGGGCGTAGGTGTCAAAACAATTGTTCTCAATAGAGTTTTTTTTCGGAGAGGTGGCCGAGTGGCTGAAGGCACCCCGATGGCTATCGGGGCGTAGGTGTCAAAACAATTGTTCTCAATAGAGTTTTTTTCGGAGAGGTGGCCGAGTGGCTGAAGGCAACGGTTTGCTAAACCGTCGTAGGTGTCAAAACCTACCGCGAGTTCGAATCTCGCCCTCTCCGCACAATAAGCCTGCTCAAGTTCTGAGCAGGCTTGTTTATTTTCTCCCCATGGATTCCTTCTTCATTTATATCATCCAGAGCCAAACAACCGGACGATTCTACATCGGGCAAACCAACAATGTCTACCAACGGGTAGTCCGGCATAATCAAGGCGGATGCACTGCCACTCGCAACAAAGGCCCCTGGATTCTGTGCGCTGTTCGGGCATTCAACTCCCGAGCCGAAGCCATGGCCGAAGAGCGAGCACTCAAGGCTAAGAAAAGCTCTCACTTTCTTCGTTGGTACATCCAGCAATTTCCGCCACCGGCATCCCTTTTTCCATAAACCTCACATCCCTGCTGAAGGCACCCCGATGGCTATCGGGGCGTAGGTGTCAAAACCTACCGCGAGTTCGAATCTCGCCCTCTCCGCACAATAAGCCTGCTCAAGTTCTGAGCAGGCTTGTTTATTTTCTCCCCATGGATTCCTTCTTCATTTATATCATCCAGAGCCAACCAACCGGACGATTCTACATCGGGCAAACCAACAATGTCTACCAACGGGTAGTCCGGCATAATCAAGGCGGATGCACTGCCACTCGCAAACAGGCTACCTGGATTCTGTGCGCTGTTCGGGCATTCAACTCCCGAGCCGAAGCCATGGCCGAAGAGCGAGCACTCAAGGCTAAGAAAAGCTCTCACTTTCTTCGTTGGTACATCCAGCAATTTCCGCCACCGGCATCCCTTTTTCCATAAACCTCACATCCCTGCTGAAGGCACCCCGATCGCTATCGGGGCGTAGGTGTCAAAACCTACCGCGAGTTCGAATCTCGCCCTCTCCGCACAATAAGCCTGCTCACATTCTGAGCAGGCTTTCCTTTTTCCATAAATCTTGCCTGAAGGCCAAAGACGCCGCAGGCTAAAGACCTGCGGCTACCCGGTCTACTGAACCTTGTCCGGCTATATCAATCCCGACTGAGACGCCGCAGGCTAAAGACCTGTTATCAATCCCGACTGAGTCGGGGCGGCTACCCGGTCTACTAAATCTTGCCCGGCTATATCAATCCCGACTGAGCCGGGGCGGTTACCCTATCTCCGATTGCTACCCGGGGGAATGATTTTCAGCGCGATTTGGGGATCCGCTCCAACCGCATCCTAAGCTCTAATTCTTTGTTCATAATCGTGCGGCGAAGCTCTTGTTTGCGCTCGGTGGTTGTGGTGGCTTGAAGCTCTTTTTTTAATGCGACTATCTCATTCATCATCTCCACTTCGTAGGGCGGGGTGTTCGCGTTGCGAAGCACATTGAACCCAAGCCGAAGCTCCGCCGGAGCACTGAAATAATCATCCAGATGGGTCAGTGGCTTCCCTTTTCCAGGAAGATTGTCGAACTCCCCACGCTCCATCGCCTCGCGGATCATCTTGTCAATTGGGCGTTCCATGGTGTTGTTGGTTCTGTGGTGAACAGATCGTGAAGCAATCCCCCCGCAACTCTCTCCATTCCGTCCGCTGCCGATTGCGCGTTGGAAGACGAGCACGCTGGCCGATAGAGTGTGACCGTGCTGCGCAATCCGCTGCGATGCGACCAACACACGCTTCTGCTGGCAATGACTTCTGCCCCCCCGCTACCGCGCCACCACGAACTCACGCGATTCCATCACCCCTCCAATTCGAATTCCAACGAAGTACTTCCCTGCGGAAAGCTGAGCGATTATCCCCTCTTCCAACATCACCCTGTTCTCCCCTGCCACCGCAATGGCGGGGGGAATTTGCCCAACCTCCTGACCGAGCGAGCTATAGATTTTCCCAGACATCTCCTTCCCAACAAGCCGCTCGGGGACGGTAAGGCTGACCGTTGCTGCACGGCGCACAGGGTTAGGGGAGATTGCGTTGATAGCGAACGAGGCTGCGGATGATTCTTCCGGCACATCCAACGAAGGGGCATACGCGCTGAAGACCCCTTTCCCGTGGGTGACAACCACCACCCACCGATCCTTCGGGCGCGCCACCACCATGTTCACAACGCTGTTGCCAATGGCTTCTTCCTGTTCCCACACGGTGTTCATCCCGGCCAGTTGCCTTGTGCTGTACAGCCCGGTGCTTGTTCCAATAAGCCAGTATGGACCGAACGCGCCGTCGGAAATTGCTGCCCACCGGAGCGATGGCCCGGCTCCCGTTCCATCAGGGTTCTCCTCAAGATTTCCAGCAACCGGAACCCAACTGATGCCGCCATCCGTCGTGGCAAAAAGGCTCAGGACGTTGTAATTGCAGAAGACGACCATCACGTTGTTCGGGTCCTTGGGGTTCACCGATACGCAGTTGATATAAGCCTCCTCTGGGAAGTTCGTTCCGGTGGCATTGAAGACGTTCGGGGAAGCCGAGGCTGGGTTATCAACCCGGTAGAGTTTCCCCCGCGCCGTGCCGAACCACACTTGCTTCACCGTGGCATACTGGAGCGTGTTGGAGGCCACTGCCGAGATCACATCGTTGGAGAGAGTGACGTTGGGAACTTGATGCCAGTTGATGGTTGCAGGCTCGGCACTGAAATTGGGAATCGCTGTCAGATCGGTATTCACCCAAAGCTGCTCACCCCCTGCCAGATACATCACCTTGTTGTCATCGGGGTCCAGCATGAAGGGGTTGATAAACAGATATGGGCCGCCGCCATCGGGGTCCACCCGTTTGAACGAGGTGACCGAGCCAGCACTGTTCACCGTCCCCCCTAGGATAAAGCCTTCCTGAGCCGAGCCGTAGAACTGCGACTTCCCGTCGGCAATCGCGCAGAAGGAACCATCCGCCCCGCCCAGCAATTTCCACGGGGAGTTGGGGTCGGCGTTTAGCCCCAGCCACGTGCCGTTGTCTTGCAATCCCCCCATCACCATCTCATCGTGGTTTGCGGCCATGTCCACCGCAGCGGTGTAAAATTGGGAAGTGGTGTAGCCGTTGTTGAGCGGGGTCCAAGTCACCGTTGGGGCAAGGCAATTGTTCGTCCTGAAAACCCCGCCATCGTTGGCACTAAGCAGCACCGAGGGGTTCGATGGAAGGAATTCAGCAGCGTGTTGATCGGGGTGATGGTTTGGATATTCGCTGCTGAGTTCAAACTGCGAAATATCCCCCGAGCGATACCCGCCAATCCATTTGGTTTGCTGCGAGTTCACAAAGCCGTTGGTGGAAAGGTACAGGTTGGTCCCGCCAATCAGCACAACGTCGGGATTATCGGGCTTGACCTTTACCAGCATATCATACGAGTTTTGCGAGATGTACTGGCCGAAATTGCCGCCGAACGCCGGAAGACTTGTTGAACGATTTTCCCACGTCCCTCCGCTCCCCGAACCATCCCCCGAAACGTAGGTGTACTTGTAGAAGCTGTGATGTTCGGTCTCGCCAGCGCTGTTGGTGGTGGCGAAGCCTTTCCCCGGGGTTTCGGCAAGGACGTAGAGGATGTTTTCGTTGGAAGGGGCAACGGCAATCACGATGCGGAAGGAGAGCGTTGGCCAATCGGCTGGGGAGATTTGCTTCCAATCTATGCCGTTCGCCGAACGCCAGATTCCGCGAGTGCTGGCCCCGGCTCCCGACATCGTTGCGTAGCAGACCCCGGCGGAGGTGACGGCAACATCGGTGATATGGGAGCCATTGGACACGCCAAGCACCCACTTCCACGATCCCCCACCATCGGAGGAGCGCAGTATCCCGCCGCGCACCGCTGCATAGATCACATCTTCCCCTTGTGCCGTTGGGTCGGTGGCAATGTTCAGCACCGTCTCGAACACTTCGCCAAGTTGGTTCGGGCGTGTGGTTGCGGTGGAGGGAAGTTGCTGCCACGTAATCCCGCCATTGGTGGAGCGGTAGATACCGGTTCCTTTGTAGATATAGTCCCCATGGTTCGAGGCAGTGTTCGCCGTGAACTCACCGGTTCCGTAGTACCAGACCGATTCCTTTCCGGCAATGCGTGATTGGGCAATGCAGGAAACGCTTGGATGTTGCGCTGAACCTGTGCGCGGAATCCAGGAAGCACCGCCATTGCTGGAACTCCACATCCCCCCCGAAACGCCACCGGCCAGAAGATGATTTTCGTTGGTGCGGTCAATCGCAAAAGCGCGGGTGCGTCCGCCAACATTGTACGGGCCACGCTGAACCCAATCAAAACTTCCTTGCACCCGAGACAAGCCAGCAGCCGCCGCACCTTCGCGGGTTGGGAGCGTGCGGGCAAACCGGTGTTCGCGCTCGATGATGTTGGGGGGCAACGTTCCGGTGGCAGGGTCGCGAAGCCGCATCAGCTCCCAGCGGTGGCGTGCCTGCGGGTTTTCCTGCCCAATCCCCGCCGCCTTCATCACCCCCACCCAATCGCGTGGACCGGAAGGGGCAGAAGTAATCGAGTGGAACTGGAACGCTGCAAACCCCAACGCAGCAAAAAGAGCAAGCGGGAAAATGGCGCGGAAGGAGACCATGGCGAGTACCCCGTACAATGATGGATGGATGCGCGAAGATAAGAACGGAGGGGTGAGAAAAATGCAGCGTTCCAGACAGGCCAGGATTTTGTCGGGGGTCGGCCCTGCGCTTTCCGAAAAACAATAATGGAGCAGCCATCACTCTGCTCCACTTCAGGAAGAATACAGATTCGAAATCACCTCACCCCTTCCTCTGGCACAACTCCACCAACACTCCATTAAAACTTGATGGGTGAATAAAAGCGATAAGCATATCGTGCGCGCCTTCGCGGGGGGTTTCGTTGATAAGGCGAACGCCCGCAGCCTTCAATCGGTCAAGCTCCGCCTGGATGTTTTCCACCTCAAAGGCAATGTGGTGGATCCCCTCCCCACGCTTCTCAATGAATTTTGCGATTGGGGAATGGTCAGCAGTGGCGGCGGTAAGCTCAATCACCGCATCGCCAACTGGGAATGAAAGAATCGAGACGCTTTGCTCCTCCACCGTCTCGCGGTGCGGCTCGCTCACGTCAAATAATTCGCCGTAACGGATGCCAGCTTCTTCAAGCGATCGAACAGCAATGCCAAGATGAGAGATTTTCATGCTGGAAACTACGTTTGGGTTGTGTTGTGCTTCCACCCCAAACACGTCGGGGCGATTTCAGCTACGGTTTTTAGCTGGCAAGTGCCTTGCCATCGTTTTCCTTCTTCCCATCCCCCCGCCTTCTAAATTCTTCATCAACCTGGGCTAACTGCTCCACCGTGTTGATTCCTTGAATCTCCTCAAAATCGGATGAGCAGTGGGCGGCAATTGGCAGACCTTGCTGGCGGAAGTAGCCAAAAACGTCGGTCAGATAATATTCGTTTTGGGCGTTGTTGTTGTTCAGGTTTGCCAGCGCAGCACGCAGCCCTTCGGCATCGAACAGATAGATGCCGGAGTTGATCTCCTTCATCGTGCGCTCCTGCTCGGTAGCGTCCCGATGCTCGACGATATGGGAAACGCTTCCATCGGCATTGCGGATAACGCGGCCGTAGCCGGTTGGGTCCTGGGCAACCACCGTCAGCACTGTTCCGGTTGCCCCGCGCACGGTGTGGACGTCCCACAAATCGCCGATGGTTTGGTAGCTAAGAAGCGGAACATCGCCGGAAAGAACAAGGATGTCGCCGGAGAAATCGTTCAGCAGCGGCATTGCCTGCATCACGGCGTGGCCGGTTCCCAACTGCTCAAGCTGCTCGGCAAACTCAACGCGGCCCTGAAAGGCTTCGCCCAGATAGTGGCGAACAGCTTCGCGGTTAAATCCGATAATGGCCACCACGCGGTCCGGCTGGCACTGCAAGGCGCGTTCCACCACGTGATGGATCATCGGCACGCCACCAATCGGGAACATCACTTTTGCGCGCGACGGGTCGTTCATGCGGGTTCCTTTCCCGGCGGCAAGAATTACTACGGCGAAGGGTCGTTGGCTCATAAAGAAGTACGGAAACGATGGTACAATTGAACGCTACGGAAGCAACGAAGCCACACAGAACAGGGGTTTCCTGAAGTCATGTGTGGCTTGGTTGAATTTGGCAGTGCCATGCTTGTGTGTTGCAGCCCGGTTGTCAGACCGACACATATTTTTCCCCTGCACGCTGTTCGTTGCTGCGGGAAATAATATGATTGCGTTTGTCCACCATGATAATCGTGGGCTTGAAGACTTTGGCTTCCTCGTTGGACATCGAAGCGTAGCTGATGATGATGACTTCATCGCCAACGGTTCCCCTTCGTGCGGCTGCGCCGTTTAGGCAGATCACCCCGCTTCCACGCTCGCCGGTGATGACGTACGTCTCGAACCGCTCCCCATTGTTGACATTGACCACCGAGACTTTCTCGTACGGCAGCAGATCCGCCGCCTCCATCAGCTCTTCATCAATCGTTAGGCTTCCCTGGTAATAGAGTTCGGCCTGCGTGATGACAGCGCGGTGGATTTTCGATTTGAACATGAATCGCGTCATTGTTGCTTGCTCACCCTGCAAAACGTGAATGGAATGCGGAACCGGCAGTAAGGACGCGGAAGGCTCCGGAAGAATTGCGGCACAAACATATTGGTATGAACGCCAGAAACCGTTTTCGACCTGTATCGAACACACAGCAACGCCGCTACCGGTTCGGGGCGCGCAGAAGCATATTATCAATCAGCCGGGTGCGCCCAATTTTGCCGGCAATAATGCCAAGCCACGCGGCACCGTTGCCAGCCGGACGGTCAAACGTCAGTGGGTCCACAACATCGGCGTAATCAAGGGCGATTGCCGGGGATAATTGGCGGCGCATTGCCCCTTCAACTTCATCAAGATTTCCCCCACCCTCCGCCACACGTTGCGCCGCACGCAACGCCGCCGAAATTGAAAGCCCGTGCGCCCGGTCTTCCGGGGAAAGATAGACGTTGCGGGAACTCATGGCCAATCCGTCAAGCTCGCGAACGGTTTCCCCAACCAGTAATTGAATTGGGAAATTCAAATCCTCCATCATTTTCCGAATCACCGCCACCTGCTGCGCATCTTTTTGGCCAAAAGCCGCAACATCGGGAAGCACGCTGTTGAAGAGCTTTGCCACAATCGTCGTTACCCCGCGAAAATGGGTTGGGCGGAAGGCACCTTCGTAGCGGCTGGTGATCCCTTCCACATTCACAACGGTGCTGGCTCCATCGGGGTACATTTCTTGGACAGGTGGATAAAAAATAAAATCGCACCCCACCGATTGCAATTTTGCGCTGTCGCCCGCGAAATCACGGGGATATTGGGCTAAATCTTCCGTTGGGGCAAATTGCGTTGGGTTTACGAAAATGGACGCGCCAACAATATCTGCCGCCGTGCTGGCAAGGCTCACCAACGATAAATGTCCGTCGTGCAAAAAGCCCATGGTTGGGACAAACCCTATCCGCAGCCCGCGCCGTTGCTGGCTGCGGGAATATTGCTGCATTTCGGCAACGGAGGTAATGATGTGCATGAGTTAGTAAATCAGTACTTGCAGAACAATGCCGTTTGCGATTATCCAAAAATGCCGCAAGTAGTGTGCAGAAAAAATCTACAGAATTCTTTTTCCCATTGCCGAGGCAACAAGGTCGGCGGCAAATTCTGCACCTTTATTTAGGTTATCAAGGATTGGATTTACTTCGGCAACCTCCATTGAATCGAGCGCGCCACGCTCGGCAAGCACTTCCATAATAAAATGCGCCTCGCGCCAAGTAAGTCCCCCGGGAACTGGAGTTCCCACGCCGGAAGCAACTGTTGGATCAACGCTATCAAGATCAAAGGAAATGTGAATATGATCGGTGCGGGCTTGCAAATAATCGAGCGTTTCTTCCATCACCGTATTTATTCCCTTGCGGTCAATATCGGTCATGGTGTAGGCACGGATATCACGTTCGTGAATAATTTTCCGTTCCCCTTCATCCACGGACCGCAGGCCAATCATCACGATGTTCGTGGGATCCAATTTTTGGAAATCCCCACCCACTCGCGTTAATTCTTTTGCGCCAAGCCCAATCGAAGCGGCAACGGGCATTCCGTGAATATTTCCGCTTGGCGAAGTTTCGGGGATGTTGATGTCGGAATGGGCATCAATCCAAATTACCCCCAAGCGTTTTCCGGCATCGCGGCAGTAGCTGGCAACCCCGGCAAGGGTCCCGATTGCCATGGAGTGATCGCCCCCCAACACAAGCGGAAAATCGCCCGACTTCAGAATTTTTTTCACTTTCCGCGCTAATTTTTCGCACGCGGCGGTTATTTCCGGCAAATACCGCAATCGTGGGTTTTTAATTTTCAGCACCTCCGGCACTTGAATTTCAATATCCCCCTCATCTTCAACCTTAATTCCCAACGATTTTAATCGCCCTTCAATGTCGGCAATGCGGAGTGCCGATGGTCCCATATCAACGCCACGCCGCCCCGCCCCCAAGTCCATGGGGAAGCCGAGCAGATGGATAGCAGGTTTGCGTTTGCGGCGCGGTTGTTTTGCGGAAGATTTGGCTGCCATAACGTGATGTTGTGCGGAAGTTCGATGAAGTTGTGCGGATACTGACAGAGATGCTAAGAGAGCAAGAGAAGCGTTGCCCAATCCCGCCCCGAAACCGATTCGGGACGGGCATTATTCCCCCTTGCTGGCCAATGATTTAGCCAGCAACCTCTGGAATTGGGAGGAGTGTGAGAATGCGGCCCACCGTTTTGCGCAGTTCCTTGCGGTGAACAATGTGGTCCACAAACCCGTGCTCCTGCTGGAACTCGGAGCGCTGAAATCCTTCGGGCAATTTCCGTTTGATGGTTTGCTCAATCACCCGCGGTCCTGCAAAGCCGATTAACGCCCGCGGCTCGGCAAGGGTGATATCCCCCAACATTGCATAGCTGGCGGTGACACCACCAGTTGTGGGGTCGGTAAGGATAACGATGTAGGGGATGCGTTCTTCGGCAAGGAGCGTTAGCCGTGCGCTGGTTTTGGCCATTTGCATCAGCGAGATTGCCGCCTCCATCATCCGCGCGCCGCCGGAAGCGGTGATGCAGATAAACGGAACCCGCTCACGAATGGCATCGTCCACGGCGCGGCAGAACTTCTCCCCCACGACCGACCCCATGGACCCGCCGATAAAGCTGAAATCCATGATTGCCAGCGAGATACGCTGCCCGCTAACATCCCCCAACCCCGTCCGCATTGCGTCGGCCAAGCCGGTCCGCTTGGTGGCTTTGCGCAGCTTCACTTGGTAGGAATCTTCGTCCACAAACTCCAGCGGATCGGTTGAGGTTAGCTGGGCATGGGTTTCGGCAAAGGTGTCGGGGTCAATCAGCAGGTTAATGTAATGGTTGGAACCGATCCTGAAATGGTGATCGCATTTGGGACAGGTGTAGAGGTTTTCCTCAAGCTCACTTTTATAAATGACCGTCTCGCAGCTTGGGCATTTCGTCCAAAGGCCATCGGGCATTTCGCGCTGTTGGTTCTGCGATTCGTCAAGATTCTTGCGGTTACGGCTCCACCACGGCATGATGTTGAAGGTTAAATGGAGGTTGGTTCGTTATCCGGGGTTGCTGCCCGGGGAAGGCTTCATGGTTTTTGATAGAAGGTCCCGTGGCATTGCTTGGAAATGGGCGGCGGCAAGGTGCCGGACGCGCTTTCTTTTTTAGCACTCACCCTTTACCCAATATACAACGGCTCTAGTTCCTTTGGGCTACAGGTTATCCCCAGGCGTTGCAGGAAGATACCATGCTGGCCAACAGCACGTGCGGTAAGCTGGATTGTGCCTTCGGCAAGGCGGTCGGAATTGTGGGATTGCAGCTGCGCAATGCCTGGGCCGGCAGCAATCACGTTTTCATCAAGCAGCAACGGGGCTTGCTCCGGCGGGATTGCCCCGGCATCGGTTAGGCGTAAAAATTCCGGAAGGACTTGGAACAGCGAGGCGTACAGCCCCAGCCGCCCGGCAGGGATCACCGCAAGAACGCGGCTGCGCCGGGTAGCTTTGGCAAGCCCACGAAGCGAGAAGGCAATGGCATCAAGCGTGGGGACCGGAATGATTGGCGCACCGGTCCCAATCGCAAGCCCAATGGCAAAGCTAACGCCGATGCGAATGCCGGTGTAGGAACCCGGGCCGATGGAAACAGCGATCGCGCTAACATCACCGGCCTGCATCCCGACGCTATCCAACGATTGCTGGAACAGCGTGGCAAGCGCACGGTCGTGGATTCGCGGAAGCGCAACGTGAAATTCGGCCAGCAATTGCTCCTGCTGGAACAGGGCAATTCCGCAGGTCTCTCCCGTTGTTTCGATTGCAACAAGCATTCTACTGTGCCGATGTTGGATTGAAGTACACGCTGATGTCCCAAGCTGAAAAGAACGACCCGACCGTTATGCAGGGCCGGGCCGTTTGTTGTACGATGGCGATGAACCGCTACGGCACAGCATGGGCCGATTGCGGCGAGACCACCTGCATCACCTCGATGCGGCGGGCGTTGCTGTCGGCATCATCATCGCTGTAGAAATGGATATCGTAGCGATTTGGCGGAAGCAGGGCCACGGCGTACTCGGCCCACTCCACCAGTTTCACCCCTTGCTGGTCTTCGATCAGTTCCTCGAACCCAACCTCGCGAAGCTCCGCAACGGAGTTGATGCGGTACAGGTCCACATGGAAGATGGTGACCGGCTTCTCCTTCCGGCTAACCCCTTCATACTGGTTGACGACGGTGAAGGTGGGGCTAGAGACGATCTCCTCCACCCGGAAACCGGCGCAAATTCCTTTGATAAACTCCGTCTTCCCTGCCCCAAGTTCGCCGTAGAAAGCGACCACATCCCCGGGCTTCAGCCGCAGCGCGAAGTTCTCCCCGAACTCCTGTGTTTGCTCTGGGCTGGTGCTTAAAAAAATCTCTACGTCCATTTCGTTTTCAGCTTCTGTTCCTTCGCCTGTGATAGCGCGATATGTGCACAAACTCCAATTACCGTGGTGTCAGCGTGGCAACCGGAAGGATCATCTCCTCAAGTGAGATCCCCCCGTGTTGGAAGCTGTCACGGTAATGGTTCAAGTAATAGTGATACTCGGTTGGATAGACGAAGTAGTAATCTTCTTTGGCGATCACATACTCGGTCAGCATCCCCCGTTTTGGCAGCTTAAATTCTTCCGGCTTGCGGACGTGGACGGCAAACTTATCATCCACCTTCACGTTGCGGCCATACTTGTACCGCAGGTTGGTGGAGGTCTCGCGATCCCCGAGGGCTTTGGCCCCCCTCATGCAGCGGATGGAGCCGTGGTCGGTTGTCACCACAATCTGCACGTTGGGGATTGCCGAAAGCGTACGCAGCATTCCGAAGAAGGAGGAATGCTCGAACCAGCTGCGGGTAAGGGAGCGGTAGGCCGATTCGTGCGGGGCAATCTCCTTCAGGATTGGATAATCGCTGCGGCTGTGGGCCATCATATCCACGGCATTCACCACCACTGCCGACAGCTGCGACTGCGCGTAGCTGGCAATCTCCGATTCGATCTTCTTGCCGAAATCGGTATCAATAATCTTCACGTAACGAACCCCGCTGCGAAGGCTGATCCGCTTCCGTTGCAGCAGCTTATCCAGCAGTTCTTTTTCGTACTTGTTTTGGGAGTGGTCGTCGTCGTTCCCCCCTTGCCACAGGTCGGGGTAGTGCTGCTCGATCTCGCTGGGGTACAGCCCGGCAAAGATTGCGTTGCGGCAATAGGTGGTGGCGGTGGGAAGGATGCTGAAGTAATAGTTTTTTTGGATGGAGTAGTAGCGCGTCAGCAACTCCTCCATCACTAACCACTGGTCCAACCTCATGCAATCAATCACGAACAGGAAGACCGGGCCGGAGTCCTTCTTCACCAGCGGCAGGACGTAGTTGTTGATAACGTCGGGGCTAAGGTGCGGGCGGTCGGGGTTGTCGGGGTTCAGCCACTGCTTGTAGTTTTTCTCCACAAACTTCCCGAACTCGGCGTTGGCATCCCGTTTTTGGTCGGCAAGGGTTTGCTCAAGGCCGATGTCGCGGTGGCGGTCGAACTCCAGCTCCCAGTTGGTCATCTTCACGTACAGCTGGGCCCACTCCTCCCAATCCAACGGGTTCATCAGCTGAATGGCCGTTTGGTTGAACTCGCGGATGTAATCGCGCTGGGCGTAGTCGGCCTCCAACTTCTCCCCTTCCAGATGTTTTTTGCAGGCAAGAAGGATTTGGGTTGGATTCACCGGCTTGGTTAGGTAATCGCTGATGCGGCGGCCAATGGCTTCTTCCATCACCGATTCCGCTTCGTTTTTTGTCACCATCACCACCGGCATGGCGGCGCGAAGGTCCTTCAGTTCGGCAAGGGTTTCCAAGCCCCCCATGCCAACCATGGACTCATCAAGAAAAACAAGATCGAACGATTGCTGGCGAACCAGCTCAACAGCGTCTTCGCCGTTGGTTACGGTGTCAACCTGGTACCCTTTTGCTTGCAGCAGTTTGATGTGGGGGCGAAGGAGGTCAATTTCATCATCCACCCAAAGAATGCGCCGTGATGTTGGCATAGATTCCGTTATCCGTTGCGTGATTGGAACGTTTGGAGGGTCCACGAGAAACCATGTCCCTCTATTATTTCCGTAGCAATTGCTTTGAGTGTCACCTTCTGTTGATTGTACGTTGCTGCGCCCCCGGCAACCCGGCTCCGAAACGAGACACTCCGTTGGCGTGTTAGCAGAGCGGGAGCGGATTGCGCCGCCCCTTTTTCATGGCGTTTTGCCATGAACTGCAACGAACTTCAGGGAAGTATGGTTCGGAAACTCCCGTACCTTTGCAGCAAAGGGGCCGCTATATTACGAAAGATTCTGACCGGGCAAGCTGCCCCCCCATTTATCGAACTGTTGCTTTAACTCCCCATTCCGACGATCACGTGCTGACGTTTCGTTTATCCATGGTGCTGCTCTTCTGGGTTCTGCTGCTGCTTCCGCTTGCCGAAGCCGGGGCGCAACCGCTGACCTCAACATGGTGGTACCCCAACGGCACCCCAGAAGGAACCCGCAACAACCCCGCCACAACCAAGCTGGCCGACACCGCAAACCTGCAGATTATCTGGCGGACGGAGTCGCTAAAAAATTCACCGGTGCTCCTTGCCGGAAAAGTCCGGCAGGAAGGCGCAAACCAGCAGCAGATTATTGGGCTGGAATCGGGGTCGCACATTCTGCGGTTTCTGGATGCGTTTGGCAGGATGTACGACACGGTGAATTATGACGAAACCATTGACCCCAGCACCCCCTACACCCTGACGCTTACCGGGCTGTTCAATTCCGAAGCAACAATGCCCAATGGTGTTGGAGTTCCCAACCTGTTAGGATTGGGGATTGAGCGCGAGCAGCGGGGCGAAACGCAGTTAAACGGAATCCTTAGCCAACCAAACGGGCGCAACGGGTTCTCGGTCCGCATTCCAACGCTGGCCAGCAACGACCCAAGCTACAACCGCATTGCTGGGGTGTATCCAGCCGCAGCGTTTATGGTCCAGGGGAAGCCGACCGTATTTGCCATTGCCAGCCAGAACCAGTTCCGGAACACCACGCCATCAACCCCCGACAGCATTGTGAACGGGGTGTATCGCTACACCAACAGCGGCAACGGTTTTGTCCAGACCGACCGCTTCCCGATTGCTCCAGGGGTCTATCCACAAGCACCTGCTATCACGATTACGGACAGCTCCGCCATTCCCTACATTGCCCCCTCCACCCGCTCGCTTATCGAGCCGGCTGGGCAGGTGATCCCTGCCGGACAAGGGGTTACGCCAACCCTTACCACCCGGATGTATGGCATTGGGCTGAAGGTTGACGACAAGCTTGCTCATGTGGAAACGCGAAGGTTTACCAGCCAGACTTCCCAGAACGACACCCTGGGGGAAACCAACTCCTACTTCGTGCGGATGTACGACGGGCGGGACCGCTCCCAACTCACCTTCCCCAGCGAATACCGCTTGGTGACGACGAACTTCAGCGAGGATCGCCCGGGCGTTCCTTCCATCACCTTGCTGCTAACCCAGGATGGGTTACCGGTAGATCAGTCGCGCGGTATTTTCAGCATCAACACCGTGAAGAATGTGGGGTGGACCATCCTTTCCGGAAATGTTGACGGCAACGACACCTCCAAGCAAGACCCCGGAGTTGATGGCGAATATCCCAACAACCCCGGGAACGAAGTCCTTGCCGCCTATCGCCAGCTTGATGGGCGCGACGTTGATAGCAACTACCTGTTCTTCTTCCAACGCAATGGCGCACGCGAACCAAACAACGGCGGGCGGGTGTTTTGGAATTACACCGCTTGGCCCTTCAAAGGGCGGCTGATGGCCGTTGCCGATATCGTTCGCGATGCCGACACCGCAAAGCAGGAGATCATCATTGCCCACAGCGACAGCCTGATCGTGCTGCAAATGAATCGCTATGCCGATGTCCTTCTTAGCACGGTTGATGCCTCGCGCCGCCAGTGGTTCCGCCAAGTGAAAGCCTTCAAGCTCGATTCCCGCGTTGTGGCGGTTGCCGTTGCGGATCTTCAAGGGAACGGAACCAACACCATTGTGGCCACCACCGAACGCGCCACCTACGCGATTGGAACCGCCATTGAAAACCCGCTGGGGGAAGTCACCACCAAGGATGAATATTGCCGAGGGGAACAGGCAACCGCCCGTTGGGGTGCGCGGCGCGTTGGCGGCGGCGAGCAAGGCTTGCGGGTGATTGTTCGCGCATCCACGGGAACCGACAGCGTGATGATTGCCGAACTGAAACCCGCCACCGACAGCGGAACATTCACCTTCCCAACCGGCCAACTTCTTCCAGGCAGCTACACCTTGCTGCTGCAGGATAACGCGGTCCCCACGCTTTCGGCAACCAGCCTTTCTTTCACCATTACCGGACCATCAATCAAGCCGCTGGTTCTGCCGCGCAGCCAGTACCGGCCCGGGGATGCGATCGCCGCGCAAACGGTGATCCGCTGCGCCAGCAACTTGCGATTGGAACGGGCATTGGGATCGGGGAACGACTGGGAAGCGGTTCCGGCAACCATCACCTACCTGGGGGATACGGCGTTTATCCAAACTAACGCCCCCTGCCTTGACCCCTGCCCCACGCAACAGACCGCAAGGCTGCGGTTCCGGCTGGTGGATACGTCGTTGGCCGGGGTGGAGTCGGTGGCCGACACCATCACACTGCTGACGGAACCGATCCAGCTATCCATAGACTCGGGGGCCGCACGTGCGCGCCTGCTCCGCTGGAATCCCAACCTGTTCGATTGCGACAGCGTGGAGCTTACCATCACCACTGCCGATGCGGCGGGGGTGAAAACCGTGAGCAACCGCCCAGGAATCTACGACCTGAATCTCCCCCGAAATTTTGCCGGAACCGTCACGGCACGGCTTTGCTGCGGCAGCGGTTCCTCCAGCTGCACCTTTGGCCGTGCGGCGTTCGAGCTTGAGCCGATTGAGGTTGGAACCTACGCCCAACCAAATCCTTTCAACCCAATGCTGGGGGGTAGGGAATCCATCGTCGAGATTTTTTATGATCTGGAGTTGCGTGGCAGCGTCACCATCACCATCTACGATGCCTCGCGGGCACTGGTGCGGCAGTTGCTCCGCAGCGGTGATAAAGAAGCAGGGCTGAACGTTGAACAATGGGATGGCCGCAACAGCGACGGCGCAGTAGTGGCCAATGGAACGTATATTTGCGTTGTTGAATCAAGCTCGGGCGAGCAATCTTCCATACCAATCCTGATACTGAAACGTTGAAACGCTCTATTCTCCTTGCCGTTGTTGCCGGCCTGGCACTGTTGGTTGGTGGCGAACTGCACGCCGCGAACAAACCGGCCACCACCCATGCAACCGCCGGCGAGATTGCCCAGCAGATTGAACCGAAGAAGGAAATTTCCGCGACGGTTGGGCGATCGTCCGAGAATGAGCTGGTGACGTTGTTCGCCACCTTTCCCGAGGATCAGCCGCGAATCAGGGTGGCGTTTTACAACATCATCGGGAAGCTGATCGAGACGAACGGGACCACCTCCGTCACCAAAGGGGAATACACCTTCACGTTCCGCACCACGGGCCTGCCGAACGGGCCCTATCTGGTGGTGCTGGAAGCCGGCGACCAGCGAATCACCAAGAAGGTGCTGATTGCGCGCTAAGCCTTCTGCCAGCATCGTTCCTTGCTCTTCTATGTTCTTCCACCAAGCCATTCCGCTCATTGTTCTGATGCTGTGCGTGCCGCTGTGCGTTGCCACCGCACAGACCGAACCGGGCGGGCTTGCTGGCGCTCCGTTCCGACGCACGCTCCTTCCTTCCGAAGCCTCCTTGGCCGGGGCGTCGCACGTTGTCTTCCCCGACGCAACCGCACTGCTTACCAACAGCGCGGCATTGGCACGCACAACCGGCGGAGGGGTGGCTGCGGCGATTTCCCTGCTCCCATTCCAGCAACAGCAACAGACGCTGTGCGGCAGCTACGCCATTGATGGCGTGGCGGGGTTTGGATTGGGGATCACTCGGTACGGGGTAGGCGGCATTGCCGGGCGGACGAACACCGGGCAGAAACTTGGCGAGCTTTCCAGCCAGGACCTTGCGGTTGCGGTTGGTGCGGGGCTGAATATCGGCCCCGGGAACGTTGGGGCATCGGTGCGCTACCTTCGGCGCGACGTTAGCGGGGTTGACGCGCCAGAAAATGGATATTCGATTGGGCTTTCCGGCAGCATCGCCTTCCAGAAACGATTGTTTATCAGCACCAGCCTAAGCAACGTGGCGGGGGGAATGATTGCCAGCTACCAAGATGGTCCCAAGGAGGTTATCCCGTGGCATGGACGGTTTGGCGCGGCCTACCTTCTCCCCTTTTCCGAACCCGAACTTGAGGAGCAGCACCCCGACCCCAGCGGACAAATCCACAGGGAGAGTGGGCCACCAAAAGAGTATTTGATTGGGACGGTGGAGGCAACAATCGGGCAGTTCAGCAAGCAACCGGCGGTAAGCATTGCCGCCGAGTGTGTGCCATATCGGGGGATTGATCTGGGGTTTCGGTTGGGGTTCAGCAGCGTGGGGGATGCGGCGTTTGGCCTGTTCCTTACCCCCCCGATTGATAGCCAGAACCTCCGGCTGGATTTCGCCGCCCGCCGCGATTATGAGTTCGGCGGGATTACGTGGCACGTGATGATCTCGAAACGGTTTGCAGAGTAAGGCCTTTGGCAGCGCCAAGCGGGCTGCCACGTTCCCCATATCTTCTATATTTGACCCCACTTCAGGCTCAATCACTAAGTCAACGTATCGAACAGACCATGAACCGCACAATCGCTCTTGGTGCCGACCATGCCGGGGTCAATTACAAGCAGGAAATTGCGGCGTTGCTGCAACAGCAAGGGGATACGGTGCTTGATTTTGGAACCAACAGCACCGAGTCCACCGACTACCCCGACCACGCCGCCGCCGCCGCCAACGCCGTCGCAAGCGGCCAAGCCGATTGCGCCATTCTGGTGTGCGGCTCCGGCATTGGCGTAAGCATTGTGGCCAACAAAGTGGCGGGGATCCGCGCGGCCAACTGCCTAACCGCCGAAATGGCGCAGCTTGCCCGCCAGCACAACGATGCCAACGTCCTCACCATCGGCCAGCGGCTGGTTGATTGGGACACCGCCCAGCAGATTGTTGATGCGTTCCTTTCCACCCCCGCTTCCGATAACGAACGCCACCGCAACCGCGTGGAAAAAATCCACCGATTGACCGGGTGCTAATCTCTCCAAGCGGCAACGCTCCCCAACCAACTTCAACACGAATTTCCAACTTCAACAACCTTTGCCTTCATGAACTCAACGCTTCGCAACCAAGACCCCGAATTGTTCGCTGCGCTAACCGGAGAACTGTACCGGCAGAACGACAAAATTGAGCTGATTGCCAGCGAGAATTTTGTTAGCCCGGCGGTGCTGCAGGCGCAAGGTTCCGTGCTGACGAACAAGTACGCCGAAGGCTACCCAGGCAAGCGGTACTACGGCGGATGCGAATGGGTTGATGTTGCCGAATCGCTGGCCCAAGCGCGTGCCCGCGCACTGTTCGGCGCGGAGTATGCCAACGTGCAACCTCACTCCGGTTCGTCGGCAAACATGGCCACCTATTTTTCATTTCTGAACCACGGCGACACGGTTCTTGGGATGAACCTTTCGCACGGCGGCCACCTGACCCACGGCTCGCCGGTGAACTTCTCCGGCAAGTTCTACAACTTCGTGGCCTACGGCGTGGACCCGGCAACGGGGCTGATTGATTACGATGCTGTGCGCGACGCAGCCCGCCAACATAAGCCGAAGATGATCACCGTTGGCGCGTCGGCCTACAGCCGGAACATCAACTACGCGGCGTTTGGCGAGATTGCCCGCGAGGTTGGCGCGTTCCTGATGGCCGACATTGCCCACCCCGCTGGGCTGATTGCCAAAGGGCTGCTGGACTCCCCGATTGAGCATTGCCACGTTGTCACCAGCACCACCCACAAAACGCTGCGGGGCCCGCGGGGCGGGGTGATTCTGATGGGGAAAGATTTTGAAAATCCGTTCGGCATTGTCGCGCCAAAATCGGGGCGGACGAAGATGATGTCGGAAATTATTGACAGCTGGGTGATGCCCGGAATCCAGGGCGGCCCGCTGATGCACGTGATTGCCGCAAAAGCCGTTGCCTTTGGCGAATGCCTGCGCGACGACTTCCGCACCTACGCCCAACAGGTGATTGCCAACGCCGCCGCACTGGCGCAATCGCTGATGAACCGGGGCTACAACGTCGTCTCGAACGGCACCGACAACCACTTGATGCTGATTGACTTGCGGAACAAAGGGCTTACCGGAAAAGCTGCCGAGAACGCCCTGGACCACGCCGGAATCACCTGCAACAAGAACGCCGTCCCGTTCGACGACAAGTCGCCGCTGATTACCTCCGGAATCCGGTTGGGCGCGCCGGCAATGACCACACGCGGAATGAAAGAAGCGCAGATGGAGCAGATTGCCGAGTTTATTGACCGTGTGCTAAGCAACATCACCAACACCGAGCTTCAAGCCACGGTGAATGGTGAGGTCCAGGAGTTCTGCGCCGCCTTCCCCCTTTATCCCGATGCACTTGCGGACGCCGGAGCGCGTCCTGCTTTGCCGGAAGAGCTTGCGGCCTAAGCAACAACGGGCGGCGAAGCAAGGGCCAACAACACAATCCCGAAAAGAACCAACGACCGATGGATCCACAGAGCATCCCCCCCGACAATCAGAAGCCGATCCAATTGGAGGCCGATGCCGCCGCGCAGACCGCGTTTCGGGAATCGCTGCCGCCGGCGGAGTGGGATCCATCCGCCGTCCCCCAGTCAGCGCAGCCGCAGCAATCGCTGCAGAATGGCAGCGGCGAAGAAGTTCGCCACGAAATGGGGTTCTTCGACCATTTGGAAGAACTGCGTGGCCGTATTTTCAAAGCCGTGATTGCCCTTGTGGTGATGTCCGCCCTGTGCGGGATTTTTCTTGACTTCCTGATGAGCGATGTTCTGCTTGCACCCGCCACCCGGCTTGGGATCAAGCTGCAGAACCTTGAGGTGATGGGCCAATTCACCCTTGCCATTCAAGTAAGCGTTTTCAGCGGGCTGATCCTTTCCATCCCCTTTATCCTGTGGCAACTGTGGGGGTTCATCCGCCCCGGGCTGTATCCAAAGGAGCAACGGTATGTGGGATGGATTACCGTGGCAACGGTCTTCTGCTTCTTGCTGGGGGTTTCGTTTGCGTATTTCATCATGGTTCCAACATCGCTTGGGTTCACCAGCACCATCAAATGGGGGAACATCGAGAATCAGTTTGCTGTTAGCTCCTACTTCAGTTTTGTGCTCGGTTTTTGCCTTGCCTGCGGTGCTGTGTTCGAGATGCCGATGCTGAGCTACGCCCTCTCTCGATTCGGCATCATCAACCCGGGAATGCTGCGGAAATACCGGCGGCATGGGGTTGTGGTGATCCTTATTCTGGCGGCCATTATCACCCCCACGCCGGACCCGATCAACCAGATGCTGCTTGCCGTTCCGCTCTATGCCTTGTACGAGATCAGCATCCTTGTTTCCAAAACAGCCAAGCGGCAGCGCGACGAGGCCGCACAGCTTGAACAAACCGAATCCCCCCAACCCTGAGTTCAACCGACGAGCCATTCCAGTATGGACCTTTCTACAATTTCACGCCCAATAGAACCCCACTTAAAGGAGTTTCGCAAGTTCTTCCGCGAGTCAATGAACAGCAAGATGCTGTTGCTTGACACGGTGGTTCGCTACATCCTGCGGCAGAAAGGGAAACAGGTCCGCCCGATCCTGGTGCTCCTTTCGGCCGAGGTCGCCGGAGGGACCACCCGCAGGGCCTACGTGGGGGCCACGATGGTGGAGCTTCTTCACACCGCCACCCTGGTCCACGATGACGTTGTGGACGAGGCCGACGAACGCCGCGGTTTCCCCAGCATCAACGCCGTCTGGAAAAACAAAGTGGCGGTGCTGGTTGGCGATTACTTGCTGTCGCGAGGGCTGCTGGTGGCGGTGGAAAACAAGGAGTATGAGTTCTTGGGGGTCACCAGCGAAGCGGTTCGCCGCATGAGCGAAGGTGAGTTGCTGCAAATCCAAAAATCGCGGAAGCTGGACATCAAGGAGGAGGAGTATTTCAAGATCATCAGCGATAAAACCGCATCGCTTATCAGCACCTGCTGCGAGCTTGGCGCACGAAGCGCCACCGACGACCCCGCCGCCCACCACGCGCTTCGCACCTACGGCGAGATGGTGGGCATTGCCTTCCAGATTCGGGACGACATCTTCGACTACGTCAGCACCGATGCCGCCATTGGCAAGCCAACCGGCAACGATCTTAAGGAGAAAAAACTCACCTTACCGCTGATCTACTCGATGAACAACGCCCCGCGGAAGGAGGCAAAAAAAATCTTGAGTTTGATAAAAAACGGAGAAGAATCGCGGGCGCGAACCGAAACGGTGCGCCAGTTCGTGACGCAGTACGGCGGACTTGTCTATGCCGAACGAACAGCGGTTGAGTACTGCGAACGCGCGCGCGCCAGCATCGCCAACTTCCGCGACAGCGAGGCAAAACGGTCCTTGCTGGCGTTTGTTGAGTTTGCGCTGACCCGCTCGGCATAAAGCCGGCCCCAGGCCGCAGGGGAACCGTTTCTGTTGGATGGTGTTATGAAGGTGTTATGATTGCCGGAAGCGTGGTGTCGTTGCCCCACAGCACTTGCTTCCATTTCATATCCAACCAAGCCGATGGGAACGATGACGCTTGCTTTGCCGAACAGGGCGATTTCATCAGGAACGGATTCCATATCCGAGCTACGAGCCATGCCCCCTTCCAATCCAGAGGCACAACTGTTCGACCAATTCCTTGCCGGGGACGACCGCGCCTTTGCCGAACTGTTCGACCGCCACCACCACCGCCTGTACCTCTACTGCCTGAAGTTGGTGGGGAGCCCCGACCAAGCCGAGGACATCGTCCAAGAAGTGTGGGAGCGGGTGATACGGATGCGGAAGAACCCGCAGCACGTGCTGAACCCCACCGGATTCCTGCTTCGGATCACGCGGAACCTTAGCCTGAACCACCTGCGCGACACAAAAAAACTGACCCCGATTGACGACGTTCAGGAGTACAAACTCCCCACCGTCCAGATGCGTGAGCAATCGGAGCTTGAAGAGCTGGTGGTGATCTGTTTGAACAAATTGCCGTTGGAGATGCGGGAAGTCTTGATTTTGTACACCTACAGCGGATACCGTTTTGATGAGATTGCGGAGATGATGGGGAAATCGGTGGATGCCGTCAGGATGCGCGCATCGCGGGCACGCGCACAGCTACGAACCATGATCCTTTCAATGACCGAACAAAACCCAACGCCCCACACACCAGCAGCAACCAATGCCCAGCCACAGGAGAAGAACGGATGAACAAGGCTACGAACGAACAACTTGACCGCTATCTGTTTGGCGAAATGCCCCCCGCCGAGCAACAGCAATTTCTGGCCGAAGCCGCCTCCGATCCCGAAACTGCGCGGGCGATTGCCGCCGAGCAACGGATTGAAGAAACACTCCGTGCCGACCGCAACAGCATTCCCGATAACCACGCGCTGACCCGCAAAAAAATGCTGGCACTTGCCGCCGCAACGCCCGCTGCCGATGGCGGCGCATCGGGCGGCACGCATGGTGGTGGCGCAGGGGCGGCATCGCAAGGGGCATGGCTTGGGAAGATGATTGTTGGCGCGGTGGCAGCAATCGGGGTGGTTGGCGGAATCATCTGGCTTGCTTCCCCCGGGGATAGCCAAGAAGCGACCAATCCGGCCCCGGCAGTGCAAACGGCTCCGCAGGCAATCCCCCCCGCTCCGCCGCAATTGCACCAGCCCCCACCAGCGGTGAATTCCCAACAGCAAGCAACCGAACGCGCCACGGTTGAGCAACCGGCTGCCCCCCCCGCTGCCACGCCGCCACCAGCCCGGGCGAAGAACCCGAAGGGGCAACCAGCGGCGCAGGGGGAACAGAAGCAACCAAGCCAATCGCAGCAGCCGCCGGTTCTGCGCGGGCAGGAGAGCAAGGTGCCGAACTCCACAATGCCGGACCCCACGATTCAGAACAAGTAAGAGCATCCCCCAAAAAATCAGAGGGTGAGCAGGAACAAGGGGTGTGATCCCCTTCCCTACTCACCCTTTCTTTGTTGCGTGCCCTTTCTTTGCGACTTCCCTTGCTTGCGATTACTGGGCCATTGCAAAGTACCCGGTGATGATGCACATCTCATCCTCGCTGGTGTTGCCGTAGCGGATCACTTTGTCGGTGTCGTTAAAGTAGGTGGCCTCCCACCGCAGCCACTCCCCTTTCTGGATTCGGAGCGGTGCGTCGTACGTCTTCACCGCCGGCAGATGCCAATCGGTGCTTTGGTAGATCAGCTCCTCCTTCCCATTCAATCGGCGGATGTACGCCTTGAACTGCTGCCCATGCTTGTGCATGTGGGAAGTCAGCATAAAAATATCGGCGTTCAATGGCGACTGGATGCTATCCTTCACTGTGGTGGTTTGATATGGCGGAAGGGAGATATCCGTTTGGCTGGCAAACAGCACCTGCGCCACCCGTTGCACCGTGGTGGTGGTGTGCAAGTTCACATACACTTCCCCCTGGGCAATCGTTTGGTTGGGGTTCACGTAGTGGGAGTTCAAATCGAACACGGTGTTTGCCGGAAGCTGCAACGCCACCCCTGGCGGGAATCGGTAGCTATCGTTTGCCGTCTGCGAGCCAAGGAAGAATATCCGCTTGCTGAAGAACTCATCCATATCCTTCCCTAACTCCCTCACTTTTCCAATCGCGGGGAAGCTGGTGGTTCCTTTTGGGTAGGTGTACAGGATAAAGTGATGGCTGTTGTTCCGCATCTTTACGTCGTAGCCGGAAACGTAGGTGCCGGAAGCAAGCGGGGAATTCTGCGTGACAAAGATTTCGCGGTTGCTGTTGGCGGGGATGTCGAATGGAAGAAGATGAAGCTGGAATCCCGATACAGGTGCCGGAAGCGGGATGAATTCACTGCTCCCTCCGGCCAGCAATTGCGCGTTGGCAACCACCCCGGTGTCGGGCGCGCCAGCAGCAATCCACTGGCGGATAAACTCCAACTTCCCGCTGTCCAACGCTGCCGACCCCAGCGGCATTCGTGCGCCGTGGTTTGGACCAAGCTCCCCGCTCAGTTTTTTCAGCAGGAAGCTCCGCTCTGGCTGCCCTGGCATCACCCGCTGAAACCCCTCGGCAGCGGCGGCCTCGTTTTCTGGAACGATTCCCACAAGGTTTTTCCACGCCACCTCCGGATTCAGCGATAGCCCCCCGGTTGGCATGGTGCCGGCATGGCATCCAGAAATAGCACAGCTTTTGGTAAACAACTCCGTTTGCAGCAGCGTGAACGAAGCCACCGGCGGAACCTTGCTGATAGTGTCGGTTGGGGTAGTTGGTGATGCGGGGTCATCGCCGCTGCCGCATCCGGCAAAACCAGCGATTGCAGCAGCGGCAATTGCAGCAGCCAAGAATGATTTCATCATGGGAAGGAGATGCTGTTGAATGAACCAAGCAGAACGTTGTTGATGGGACAACCTACGCAGCTCCTCCCTGACAAGAAAAGGGAAATTTACAGCACGGGGTCCGCCTTTTGCTCTTCGTTCCATCGCTTCTTCTCCACCTGTTCCAGCGAGTCAAGATAGCGTTGGACCGTAAGGCTCCAGCGGGAGGTGATGGTTTGCAGCGTCCGGTCCTGGCGTGCGGCTTCGTGGGGCTGGGCAAGCTCGGCACTGCGGAACTGGTAGGTGGGGATTTTCTGTTTTGGGATCGCTGTGGATTCCACCATCGGCATTCCCCAGCGGAGCCGTTGCCCGGCAAGGTGAACGATGCGTGGCTGCGGGTCAATCCAAGCGTCGGCATCCAAGATTGTGCGAAGCCTGCGCAAACCAAGATTGCGAGAATAGACGCTGGCCGAGTCAATCACCGTTGCGCCGGCGGTGTCGTTCGGGGCGCAGAATTCTACGATTCTTCCAGGCGAGCCACCGTGCACCAGAATCAGCATCCCCGGGCGGACCATTTTGTACAGCTGGGCAATATCCTCGCGCGCCATCCGAACGCAGCCGTGGGAGGAAGGGCGGACCCCCAAGTTCCAGTAATATCCATTTCCATCCAGCCCGTGGAATCCAACGCCCCCCTGAATACCGATCCACCAATGGAGTTTCGCATCGTTGAACTGCTTGCTAATGGCCATTGGCGTTTTATTCTGCACGGTAAACACCCCCGCCGGGGTGGCCATTCCTTCGCTGATGTACGGGTTGCCGGTTGAGACCGGGAAGCTGACCGGGCCCCCACTGCGGCGGTGCAACTGCACACGCTGCTTCCGCAGGTTAATCTCCAGATAGGCCGAGTCGGTGGTGTAGATGGTGTCCAGATACCGGGCGTGGGACATGACCAAGCCGGAGAGCTGAATGCCGGAACCTTTCGGTGCTGAGCTAGGCAAGGGATTGGCCACCATGCTGTTTTGGTCGGAATCATTGGGGCCAATTCCAACAAATAGGAAGCCGCAAAGAATCAGCCCACCAAACAGCAGCACCGCGTTGCGCATCGAGCGCTCGTCCATGCGGCTGGCTTCGGCACCGGCTGCGGTATCCATCGGATCGGTTTGGGGGTCGCCCAGTACTTCGTTCATCGGTATCGCTTCATCGGGTAAAGATTGCCGCAAAATTACTTCATAAAATCTCCCGTAAGGTGAAATTAACGATTACTCAATGTCCGCTGCTGAAGTATATTGCGCCCCACTTCAGTGTCCACTTAAACAACCACGTTGGATATGCTTGCACATTCCTATCTGATCCTCTCGCCAAATCAACCAGCCGACATTGACAAAGCCGTAGCAACGCAGCGGCAAAGCGTTCCGTTTGCATGGGCGCTAGTGGCTGCCACGCCGCAATCGGTGTTCCATACCGATGGCGGGAAGTATTATTTCCAAGTGCGTGTCGGCGATGCGCTATCATTCCTGGACCGCTGCCTTGCGGGATGGAACTACAACGGCTACTTCCGCGACACCCTTGCGCCAATCGGTGTTTTCCGGAATTGGCTGGGGAACAACACCCCCGACACCATGGTTCATATCAACGTCACGGAGCTTATTTCTTCTTCGCCAAACGCGCAGCGGGATTTGGAGGAGCTGAAACAACTGGGCCACCGAGCTCATGTTGCCATTGAGGAAATTGAGGACAAGGAGTTCAGCAATTTCTTGAAGGAGCTTCGGAAAATCACCTTCCCCTTCATCACGATCCCCATCACCGGCGACCGCCAGGTGGATCTGCGGATCCTTTCCTACGAAGTCCGTGATGCCTCCAGCGTTGAGGCCGAAATGGCATTGCAGATGGTGGGTGTGGACCGCCCGCGCACGCTGCTGCGCGCCGCCACCGAGTCGGTGCAGCTACGGAAAAAGGAGGCCCCGGCGGACACAACCCCAGAGCCCGCAACGGATGACACTGCGGCTGCCGAGCAGGCAGCAATGTCCTCGCTCCCTCAAAACTTGATGATCTTGTTCACCATCAACTTCGACGACGCACGGCGGTTGCTGGTGGATGAGCTTGGCTGCACAATCCAACGGCATAGCCACAACCGCTTGCTGTTGAACGCGCACGGGAAAGAATTCATGGTGGTAAGGGTTCGGGAAGACCATGTTGCCGAGCACCCGATTGAGGACCACCGCTACTCCGAGTAGCGGCGGGAATTCTTGCCAGAAAAACAGATGCTCCCTGAACAATCTGATGTGTTCAGGGAGCATTCTTTATTTGTACAACCGGACGGCATACGCCATGCAGCAGTGGCTACTGCCGCGTTCGTTCAGCCGTGGTGTAGAGTATCTTGATCTTCTCATCAACTCCGTCCAGACTCCGCAAGTGGCGTTCCCGCTTGCGGGCATCTTCCAGCTTGTCGCAAACCTCCACATACACGCATTCCCACGGTCCTCCTGGGCGATAGGTCCGGCCCGAGGTACGGTTATAATGGGAGATGCGATCCTGTAAATTGCTGGTAGAGCCAATGAAATGTTGTCCGGTTACCGTGCTGCGAAGCACATAGACGTAGGCTGGCATGGTGCGGTCCCCCTGTAACGTTAATTGGTGTAGGACAAGCGTCGGCTGGTAAGCTCCGGGCTTCCGTGCGCGATTTGGTTGGGAAGCGTTGCCGTTCCCCCCTCTTCCCGAAATTCCGTCCTCTTGCAGCCATCGGGCTGCAAGTTGTTGCTGGCCGTTCATGCTGGTGGCAGGGATACACCCCTCCCACAGAAAACAAAACGGTTGCTTTGTCAACAGTGACGAAAAAGTGCCGGGGGGCGGCTGGTAGTGTTGGATTCCATCGCTGCGTTGCCGCGTTGGGCTGGCAATGCAGATGCTGTACGAGAACGAAGGACTGACGTGTGTGTGTGGAGCGGGAGACGGGACTCGAACCCGCGACGTCAAGCTTGGGAAGCTTGCATTCTACCACTGAATTACTCCCGCATGTTGGCTGCGTGGCGTGCGCGCCAGCCAGCGTTGTTGAACAGCAGAAATCTACAACAAACGCCCCCCCGATAGCAACGGGGGAAGCATAAATGACAAAAAATTAATTCTTCTTCCTCCCTCTCTTCCCTTCTCCGTTGCCATTGCAATCCTGTATTTTCCCCGCATGGAACTAACATTTCTTGGCGCAGCCAAAACCGTCACCGGGTCCATGCACCTGCTTACCACCGCCAACGGAAGCCGAATCTTGCTTGATTGCGGGATGTACCAGGGCCGCCGTTCGGAGGCATTCCAAATCAACAGCCACCTGCCGTTCGACCCCAGCAGCATTGATGCCGTGGTGCTGTCGCACGCGCATATTGACCATTCTGGCAACCTCCCCTCGCTTGTTTCGGGGCGGTATCCACGGCCTTTCAACGGCTACATCTACGCCACGCACGCCACGCGGGACCTGTGCTCCATCATGCTCCCCGACTCGGCTCATATCCAGGAATCGGATGCGGCGTTCCTCCGGAAAAAAAAGCGCGAAGCCGTTGGCCCACTCTACACCATGGACGACGCGCTGCAAGTGATTGAACACTTCGCCGGGGTTCCCTACCGCCGCCAATTCAACGTCACCCATGACGTTTCAGCAACGTTCTACGATGCCGGGCATATCCTTGGCTCGGCCGGGGTGGTGCTTACCGTTCGGGAACATGGGAAGACCTTGCAGATTGGCTTCACCGGCGACGTTGGGCGGAAAAACCGCCCCATCCTCCGCGACCCGGAATATCTCCCCGATGTTGATGTCCTCATCAGCGAAAGCACCTACGGCGGACGCCACCACGAGCCGTTCCCAAACCTGATGCAAACACTGAAGGAGACCATCACCCGAACCACACAGCGTGGCGGCAAAGTGATTATCCCGGCCTTTGCCGTTGGGCGCACCCAAGATGTGGTCTATCTGCTGAACGTCCTGTTTGAACGGGGCGAGCTTCCCCGCGTGCCGATGTACGTGGATTCGCCGCTGGCAATCAATGCCACCCATATCTACCGCTCCCACCTTGATTGCTTCAACCGTGAAGTCACCAACCTTCTGCTGACCGACCCCGACCCGTTTGGCTTCCGTGGGCTGCAATATCTACGCAGTGCCGAGGAGTCGAAGCGGCTGAACAATGATCCCCACCCTTGCGTCATCATCTCCGCAAGCGGCATGATGGAAGCCGGGCGGGTGGTCCACCATTTAATGAACCATATCGAGGAGGAGCGAAACACCGTGCTGGTGATCGGATTCCAGGCCGAACACACGTTGGGGCGGAAAATTGTGGAGCGCGAGCCGGTGGTGAATATCATGGGGCAGCCGTACAACCTTCGGGCCGAAGTGAAAGTGGTTAATGGATTATCGGCCCATGCCGACCATGATGAGCTGGTTGATTTTATCGGCCACCAGAACCGCGAACGCCTGCAACGGGTTTTCTTGGTTCATGGCGAACAGACCGCGCAGGAAGCATTGCGCGATGGCTTGCAGGAGGTTGGAATTACGCACGTTTCTATCCCTGCCAAAGGGGCAAAATTTAGCTTTGAAGCAACCGGAGGAAATGGGTGATTATTGACGTTGCCGTGGCAATTCTTCGGGGAGCCGATTCGGCGGTGTTGCTTTGCCAACGCCCACCCGGGAAAAGCTATCCGCTGAAATGGGAATTCCCCGGCGGGAAAGTAGAAACCGGTGAAACCGCCGAAGAAGCACTGCGCCGCGAACTGACCGAGGAGCTTTCCATCACCACCGAAATTGGCCGATTATTTCACGAAGAAATCGCCCATTACCCGGTTGATGGAAAAACCTACCGCGTGCGGTATTTCTTTGTGGATATGTGGGAAGGTGAAATTCAGAACAACGTCTTTGCAACGCTCCGCTGGGTCCCAACAACGGAGCTTGAGAAGTATGATATCCTGGAAGGAAATCGCGAAGTGGTGAGGCGAATAATTGCCGAGGGGTAGCAGCGGGGAAGCATCAAGAAATATCTGGCCGTCCGCAAATTCCGCATTGTTTCTTGCGCCACCGCAGTGTAAGTTGTCAGCAACCCCTCCTCATAGTTTCCGATGACTGAAGTCCAGTACATCGGTGCCGCATAACTCTTACTTCTTAAAGGTATTACCATGACAAACTGCAATTGCGGAAACAGAACTGCAAGTTTGATCCCTCCTTTGCATGATCTTTCATGCAGTTCGCGTCTAAACCTTGCGTGCCGACATGAAGCCGAAGTACAAGGTTGGAATGATCTTGCACATCTTCCACCAGAATCGCCACTTAATTTTATTGCTATGGCAACCTTAACTGGAGGCTTCGGTTCGCAAACCGGCATCTATGCCGATAGCATTCAGTATTCCACTCCACCAGCATCATGGCTTTCTACGCCTCATCTCAGTCTAACTGCCGCCCCCGTTGTTGCAGCATTAGGTACCGACCAACAGCAAAACGTGGCGAATGCTCAACAATGGGGCTTTGAACACAAGACAGCAAACCTTAGTACACTTCTTGCTCCACCGCTACGGAATGATGTATATCTACGAGGTGGCTGTGAGTGGGCTAATACAATTCCATTAACAGTTGGAGGTACTACAATCACGAGTATTGAACTATCCTTACTTGGTAATGCAGCCAGTCGTGGAGATACTCAAGGCACGATTCCGGTTATCCGCTGGGAGACAGGGACCTACACTGGCGCAATAAGTCTTATAGTTACCCTTAAGGAGTGTGGTGATTTTCGTATTGGCATACGCACCATTAGCAACGCTGGTGATTGGGCAATGTACCAAGGGTTCTGGCACGTGGTGTAACCGAACTATGATAACGATAATCTTGATAAGGAGAGGGTCATTGATTCACAAAGGGTTCAATACCCTCTCTTGTTTGCCTTGCATCCATAGCGCATCGTTAACCATGAAACTCCAATATCATGAACACGCTCATCATATCCGCAATCTCCTTCATTCTGGTCCTGGGTTTTTCCCCTTCCCCTGCGCTTGCTCAGAACCTTAATATCCTCTGGGATAAAACCTACTCCGATTCGCTCTTGGGAATAGGTACAGCCTCTTCAGCACTACCTATTGCAGATGGATTTCTTATTTGTGGTAATCGTTATTCGCCAGTCTCAGGGTTCTCTGGTTTGCTTATTAAAACAGATCATAATGGTAATCTACTATGGAGAAAACTATACCCAGAGATTGATAACATGTACGCGTCTCTCTTTGACGATTCTACAATGCTTATTATCGGCAAAATAAAGCCCAAGAGTGAATATGACAATACTTCTGATATTTTCACAGGATTAATGGATTTTAACGGGAACATACGTTGGATTCATCGCTTTACCTATTGGGAGAGGCGTGTGTTTATTGCCAAACGAAACAGCGGCATATGTGCTTTTGGACAAATACGAAAAGATACTTCTGACCTTATGGCTATACAGTTAAATAGCAATGGAGATTCTATAAGTACTCACCATTTCTCACTCCCATTATACTATTACTCTGGCGTAACTCCACTTATACTTCCAAACAACAAAATCGTGATTGCGGGTGTACGAGTAGTTGGAATGTCACTTGATGAATTCGGAACAGATTATCCAACAGATCCAGTAGTAGCCATTATTGATTTAGAAGGGAGTGGCTCAATACATCAACAGCAAATTAAATTAGACTGGACAAGTGAAATGGTTACTGGAGGTAGAATAGGAGAGAATTATTTTGAACTATTGATAGCCAGAAGATATTGGTCTGACAGTGACAGTCTCCGAAGAGGTCCCGACACTACTGGGTTGGGAGTGTACCGTTTTGATTATTCAGGGAATTACTCACTAATTTTCACTTCGACCGCTCCTTTTGAAGGAACTCATATCTACGAATCAGAACCATTAGCAGATGAATCATGGGTTTGTGTTGGTTATATCAATTATGGATTGAAAAACAAGGATAATCGCCTTATTCATATGAATTCCAAAGGTATAATTACTACGTATAGTACCGGAACCCCTTTTATTACTACTTCTTTTATGTTTATAAAAATTCATGAAGAATATTGCTTTGCTGTAGTTGGTCAAGATGAGCACGGACTGCCACGAGTAACACGTTGTTGTGTTAAACCGGAAGTAACATCCTTACCGCTGGATAGAAGCGATCAAGAACGTCCCATTCTAACCATTCGTTCAGGTAGCTTATGTATAGACTACCACAAATCACACCATCCTACACAAATTGAAGTGTACGATGTACAAGGTAAAAAACTCCTATCTACTGATGCCAAAGAAGCCAGCGATCAAATTATCATCCCCTTCCATGGGTATCCACATGGAGCGTACTACGCAATTATCAAAACTGGCCAAGAGGTATATACTTACCCGTTCTACCACTAATCTATCGCTACCATTGCTGTACAGGAGGTACCATGTTTCAATCAAACGAACCGAATGCTCCAACTGTTCCGGGAATCAAATACGCTTCAGATTCTCGTTATTTGCCTAATCCTGGTGCTGTAATCCACGAAAAGAACCTACCTTCTTTGGAATTAGCTTTTGCTGATTTACAAGAAGGTGACATCCTATTCATCAATCGTTTCGAGTACCCTGAGATTGAGAGTGACGGAAAAACCCTTTCAGCATCTGATCCAATTCGGGGAGGCTATTACATTATTAACCAAACGGCAGAGATTACCCAACGGAACGTGCAAATTATTGGCATGGGAGGAACAATTATCCCTAGCCCTGACACTCTTCCTTCCCCACTTATTCGGATCCGCAATGCTTATATACCAACATCAACAGGCTACAATAACCGCCGGGCATATATTGAGAATGTGATACTCCGTGACCTTGTCCTTGACAACATCACGACAGGTGGCCGCGACAGAAATAAAGGGACTCATAATGAAGGATGGTATCCTGATATTAGTGGCATTGAAATCCAAGATTTAAACGGTGGCTTTCTTGATAAAGATGGAAATCGAGTAGGAGCATTAGAAGACCCGAGCGGAAAACGCATTCCAGGCGACGTGACCAATGTTAGATTGGAAAACGTGCGGCTTCATAATTTTAATCGTGGTGTCCGGATCATACGAGCATATGATATTATTTTGGATAACCTTACCGTGGGGAATTGCCATGTTGGTGTCCGTATTGAAGCCGATAACGATGCCACTGGGCAAATCCGTTTTTTTGGCGGCAGAATGGTGGGGAATAATTACCATATCTCTATTGATAGCTCACCAGAAACGCTTGAAAGAACGGATCAGAGTTGGGGGCAAATTCAGCTATTTGGGGTAAGTATGGGCCATAGCAGAAACAATGAAGTGGATGAGCGCGGGATTGAGCTTCGGGATAGGTTCAACAATCCGATTCCTGTTCGTAGCGAAGGCATATTTATCGGACAATGGCTGGCCGGGATTTTTGTTTATGGATGCCATTTTGAGGATTTATCACACGTACTTATTGTAGGCGATCAAGTGCCACAATGTGATGAGAATCCTATGGCCATAACATTTGTGGGCAATTCAATTTTCAACATTCGTGATGCTGTTTTCGACACAAATCAAACCCAAGCATACGTAGGTTCGCTGGTATCGGTTGGGAACCAAATGGGAACAGACAAATTTGATTTTTATCAGTCGGATCGGCATCCTGCACAGATCTACAACGTCCCACGTATTTCACAGGGGATGCTTATTGCCGGCAATACTCAAGCCCCAAGCCCAGCCCCGGTTAACCTTCCATTAACTGGCCTTTATGAGCATTTGCCAATTGCACCAAATCCTAAACCACGAACTGACAATAGTTCGGGAGACATCCCGTTGGAAACGCAGAACTGCAACAACGCCTACCGGGTTTCGGTGTTTAAAGGGGTAGAAAATAGGATTGATCACCGCCCTAACCCAAATCTTATGCCTGAAGGCACTCTGATATTCAACAGCACCACAAATAAACTGAACGTTGTTGGCAGATACTTTGATGGAGCTCATAGATGGCTTGAGGCAGATGGGAAATTAGCCGTGAGGTGACAGAGCAAAAAGAGAACAGGGGGAATCAATCGTGATATTGATTCCCCCTGTTCTTTCTTGTTCATGCCCCACGGCTTACGTCTTCAATCGCGGGTCCAGTGCGTCGCGCAATCCGTCGCCGATAAGGTTGTAGCTAACCACCGAAAGGAAGATCATGCAACCTGGGAAGATCGCCATCCACCACGCGAACGTTGCGCTGCGGGAGCCGTCCAAAATTGCCCCCCACGTTACCACCTCGGCCGGAACCCCAAGCCCTAAAAACGAGAGTGTTGACTCGGTGAGAATCGCCCCGGCAATCCCAAACGCAATCGAAACCAGCACCGGGGCAAGGGCATTGGGAAGCACCTGCCGCCAGATAATTCGGAATGCCGGAAACCCGATGGAGTTCGCCGCAGTGATATACTCCATGTTCCGAATCCGCAGGACCTCGCCACGAATTAATCGGGCAATTCCGGTCCATCCGGTCAGGCCAATCACCACCATCATAAAAAAGATATTCGCCCCATAGAACGCCACCACCGTGATAATCAGGAACAGCGTCGGGAAGTTGAGAAACAGCTCAATCAATCGCGAGATCAGCATATCCACCCATCCCCCAAAATACCCGGCCATTGCCCCAAGGCTGATCCCAACAAACGCCGCAATGCTCATCGAAATAAAACCGACCGACAGGGAGATACGCGCCCCGTGGATCAGCCCGGCCAGCAGATCGTGGCCAACTTGGTCGGTCCCCAAAAAGTGGTCGCTGCCGGAAGTGAACGGGGGGACAAAGGGGTTCGCGCCGTCAATGCCGTTGCCGTGGTATTTCACCGGAGGGAAGAAGGACCAATCGTACTCCAGCGATTTCCAATCAACGTTGTTCAGCTCCTTCGGGTATCGGTACATCCCCATTCCTTTCAAATAATCTTGCACCACCGGCATGTAAAACTCCCCTTTGTAGGAGCAAGCAATGGGGCGGTCGTTCGCCAAGAAGTCGGCAAAAATTGCCACACAGAACATGAAGTAGGTGAAATAGAGAGCGGTCCGCGCAAGGCGGTTCTTGCGGAACTGCCGTTTCACATACTGCAAGTAGGTTTCGTTGGGAAGATGCTGCCCTTCCCCACCGTTCGGCGTTGGCTCGGTTGTGGTTGTATTGTTTTGCATGGAAGGCTCAGATTCAAAGGTTATTAGCTGGACTTCTTGGCGTAGGCAATGCGCGGGTCAACAACGGAGTAGAGGATGTCGCCAACAAGCACGCCGGTCATTGTTAGCAGCGCGCTCATCGTCAGGATTCCCATCACCACCGGGTAATCAAGTTCGGTGGCTGCTTGGAAGGCAAGCTGTCCAACCCCGGGGAGATTAAAGATCCGCTCCACCACCACCGATCCACCAATGAACGCCGGAAACAACCCCGCAAACAGGGTGATGATCGGGATCAGCGAGTTGCGCAACGCATGGCGGTAAACCACAACTTTGTTGGCAAGCCCTTTTGCGCGTGCGGTGCGGATGTAATCCTGGCGCAGGGTTTCCATCATCGCCCCACGCATCTGGCGCGAGATGTAAGCAAAGCTCGCGTAGGTATACACCACAATCGGCAGCACAAGATGCCACACCGAATCCGTCAGTTTTTTGAAGAACGGCCAGGTCTCCGCGCCGGTGCTGGTTAGGCCGTTGTTGGGGAAAATCTCGAAGTAATTGCTGCCAATGGTGAGGAACACAATGAAGAGCGTGCCAATCCAGAAATCGGGGAGGGAATAGAGCATGAACAACGAGGTGGAAAGCGACCGCTCCCCCAGCGAACCATTGTGCGAAGCCGAGTAGATGCCGATAGGAATGGCGATAATGTAGGCAAGAATGGCGGAGATAACACTCATCAACACCGTAAGCGGAAGGCGGCTTGTGATTTTATCTATCACCGGCTTGTCGTCCTTGAACGACTTTCCAAAATCCAGCTGGATCATGCCGGCGGCCCAGATCATGTATTGAACATGGATAGGCTCATCAAGATGCCATTCCTTCCGAAGCCGCTGGATTCGCTCCTGCGAAAGCTCACGGTTGGCGATTTGCTGCCCTTCCCTTCCCATCCCGGCTTTGCGCTCGGCAGGGTCCCCCGGGACAAGGCGGCTGATGCCGAACGTCAGGAATGTGATGGCAATGAAGGTAGGAATGAACAGGAGAATGCGTTTTAGGATGTACGTACCCATCAGGCAAGTGTCCTTCCAGATATGTGTTCGTGGACGTGAGCGTGTTGATTGGTTGAAAGAATCACGCGGCAAATGAAGATACGCAAACTTCTACCCCAGAAGCCACCGCGCCCCACCGCAAAATGGGCGGCAGGGCGCAATTTTCTTCACTTCATGGAAGTTGCTGGCTCATGTTAGTTCATTGCCACCGGCTGCTGGGCTTTGTACCGCTGCGCCGTAAGCGGAACCCACCACGTGTTGGCAAGGAAGCACGGGCGCGGCGCGTACCACGTCACGTTCTGGTAGCGGTTGCTGTAGCCACCAGTGGCTTTTGCGGAGACCAAAAGGTTGTACGGTTGCTCCTCGTTGAACACGCGCTGGAACTGCTTGGTGATCTCAAACCGTTTGGCTTGGTCGAATTCCGTCCGGATTGCTTCAATCAGCGAATCGGCCGTTGGGTTGGACCAGAAGACGTAGTTCGAGCCGGCACCGATTGACTTGGAGTGGAACAGCTGGTAATTATCCCCTTCCACAATGTCCATCGCCCAGCCTCCAAGATATGCGTCATAATCGCCGGCGCGGGTATTTTTCAAGAAGATCGCCCAATCAAGGCTTTTGGTTGATGCCTCAATTCCGATTTTTTTCAAGTCGTTGATAAAAATCTGCGATATCTGATCCACCGTTGGCTTGCTTGCCGTGGTCAGCATAATTTCAAACTTGAAATCGGTTTTCTTTCCATTGATCATTTTATCCAACACGCCATCTCCATCGGTATCGTTCCACCCCGCATCGGCCAACATTTTTTTCGCTTCTTCAAGATTAAATTTAATCAGCGGTATCGTGGTGTCGCACTCTGGCCGTTTGTAGAATATCGGCGATTGAATTGCACGCGCATAACCGAAATAGACATTCTTCACAATCTCATCGCGGTTGATTGCACGCGCAAGCGCCTGGCGAACCAGTTTATCTTGGAACAACGGCTTTTTCTGGTTGTAGCCCACATAATTATAGCTTGGATAATCATATTCGGTAGAAGCAATGCCTCGCCCCGGAAACTGCGGTTTTTGCTGTTTGTAGAGGACTTTCGGCATTGTTGGAACCACATCAATTTCGCCAGCACGCAAGGCATTTACTGCCGCAACGTTCTCTTGGATTGTCTTCCAGATGATCTTGTCGGGGTATGCCTTGCCGAACTTGCTCTCCTTATTCCAATAATTTGGATTCCGCACAAGAGTGATTTTGTCATACTGGGTGTAGCTGTCGAACATATATGGGCCGGAGCCGATCAGGATTTCCTTCTTAAATGCTTTGTCGCTGGTCTGATACCAGTCGGCAAATTCCTGAATTGCTGGATTTTTTGAATTGCCAGCATTCAGTTCATCAAAGGTGATTTTATCGGTTAGACTATTGGGGTCCAAAATATGTTTTGGCATCGCAAAAAGGGATCCTAAATTATCAGCAGCAAGGAAATATGGCTTGCTCATGGTGAACCGCAAGTGGTAAGGATCGCCGTTGATTAGCTCTGCGGATTTCACCCGCTCGTAATATCCAGCAAGCGGCCCGGCATTTTTAATTGCCGGATTTTTGATTGCCTTCAGGGTGAAAATAAAATCGTTCCCCGTAACCGGCTTGCCATCGCTGAACTTGGCGTTTTTCTTCAGGCGGAAATCGTAGGTTAAATGGTCCGCGCTAACCACCGGCAACGAGTCGGCAAGCCACGGCATTGGCTCCAGCGTTTCCCAATTCGGGAGCATTAACCGGTCGTAGATATAGCTGATGATTTCCTGCTGGCTGGCATCGGTTGCCACAAGCTCGCGCATGTCCTCAGGGTCGGCGGTGCTGTGGATGATAACCCAATCCCCCTGCACCGGCGCGCCGGCATCGGCGGTGGATGTTGCGCCGCCATTCTCCCCGCCACCACAGGCGGTGAATGCTAACGGAGCCGCCACACAAAGCAGCGCGAACAATTGGCGGAAACGAAGTTGTTTGTTCATGGTCGTCTGGTCCGGAATGTCTATTGGTTCTTTTTGGTGCAGTTGCTGAATTAGCGTGAGCCAAAATAGTGAAATCCCCCCCCACCTTCCTACCTCCCGTTTTCTTCCTGCGGGCACTTAGCGTGCAAGCCAGAACTCCATCAGCCTTGCTTCTTCTTCGGTTGGTTCTGGCTTCGGGGTCAGCTCCCACACAACCCGCTCCTCCGGCTGCAGGGTTGCTTGATAAACCCTCCCTTCCGTTGCGGCGATAATCTCCAGCGGCTTCCCTGCCAGCAATGCCCCCCGGTAAACAGCGTCCCACTGCTTGCTGCTTCCCACGCGAACTCCGTTCAACGCCAGCACCTCATCATCCGCCCCCAGCCCTGCACGCTCCGCAGGGGAGTCGCGAACAACCCGGCTTACTTTCAGCCCGGTCTTAATCTCCTCAACCTGCATCCCCCCCCATGTGGCAGGGAATGGGCGTTGGTATGGCAACGATTCCCCAAAATGCTGAGCCTCGGCAACGGCAACCCTGCTGCCCCATTCCAACCCGAAACGCCCCAGATATTCGGCAAGGGGAAGCTCGTCGGTGCTGGAAAGCCAGTGGCGCAAGTGCGTCCCAATCTCCACCCCGGTTGCCTGGCCAACAATCTCGATGAACTCATCTTCGGTTAGGCCAACCGCAGGGTTTGCTTCGTAGCGTGCCATCAATGCCCGCATCCCGTCGTCCAATTTTTTTGCGCCGTTCGATTCGGAGATGATGAGAAGGTCCAAGAGCATGAAGATCACCCCCCCTTTCAGATAGTAGCTCACCTGCCGGTTGTTCTGGTCCGGCGTTGGGACGTAGAGCTTCACCCAGGCGAGGAAGGAGCTTTCCTTGATGGACATCGCTTTCCGCCCGGGGATCGCCATCAGCGTGCAGAGGTGATCGGAGCCTAAGGTCCGCAGGTACTCGGCGCGGTTGTAGAAGCCGCAGCGGTAGGTCATCAGGTCGTCGTAGTAGCTGGTACAGCCTTCGGCAAGCCAGAGCATGCTGGAGTAGATTTCGCGGTCGTAGTTAAACGGGCCGAACTCAATCGGGCGGATCCGCTTGATGTTCCACAAGTGGAAATACTCGTGGCACAGCAGCCCCAGGAACTTCACGGCGCGGTCGCTGTCGCCAAAGATTTCCGAGTCGAAAATATTCACCGAGCAGCGGGCGTGTTCCAGCCCGCCATACAGCCCGCTAAGAAGCTGGTTGATGAAGACGTAGCGGTCGTACGGAAGGCTTCCCCACATCTTCACGGCGGTGTCAACAATGATTTTGCATTGCTCAACAATCCAATCGGGGTCGAAGTCGCCCGCGCCAATCACCGCCACCTCGTGCGTTGCTCCGTGGCGGGTGAAGGTGGCCACAAAATGGTCCCCAAGCTCCATCGGCGAATCCACCAGGATGTCGTAATTCAACGCCCCCCACACCCCTTCCCGAACCGGAGAAAGTGGCGTGCTGATTTGGGACCACGGGTTGTGGATTTCCACGTGATGGAGTTCGTTGGTGCGCCCCTGGACGTACATCATCACGTTGGCCGGATTGATGAACGCATGGAACCGATTGATGTGGCTAAGCCGCACCGAACGCTCGTTCCCGTACCAATTCCACGAAGCCCGCACCGTCCCGGCGGTTGGGACCGCAAGGGTGAAACGATTCTTGGAGGTCCATTCTGGAGTAAGCCGCGTTCCGTCCGGCGCGAACACTTGCAGGTCCCCCTGGTTGCTGACGAAGTCGCGAACCTTGTACGAACCAGGTATCCAGTTCGGAAGCGCCAGCGTCAGTTCCCCCGCCTCGGTGTCAATCTCCATCTCCACATTCACCAAATGCTGCGCGGCGTGCGGGAAGCTCAGCTGGTAGCGGATTGCTGCGGTGGTGTTCAGTAGTTGCGCGTCGGTCTGTTCGATGTTGTAGGCCATGAGCGTTCTGTTAAAACTCTGTTGATTCTATTGATTTGGTTGTTGATCTCTCTGTTCAATTGCCGCCAAATGGTGCTCGGGGTGGCGAAGCAATTCCTGGGCAATGGCGCAGTTCCAAGCGTTGGCCACGTCGTTCTTCCGCAGGAATTGTTGGATGATGTGGTGAAGCGTTGCGGTGTCGGATTCCCCCCACTGGTCGCGGCCAATCCGTCCGGCCAAGAAGGCTTGGAACGCTCGGTTCGGCGTGCCAACGCGAAGCTCGGTGGCAAGGTTATCGGGAAGGCTTGCGGGAAGATTTGCAAGCTCCGTTGCAATGAACGCTTGCGCCGCCGCCACGTCGGGAAGCTGCTGAACCCCGGCCAGTTTTGCCAGATCGTTTCCGGTAAGGATGGTGCTTTCCAGCAGGTGGTTGGGAAGCGCGTCGAACCCAATGCCGGTGTGGGTTGGCTTGGCAAGGGTGAACACCGCCGGCCCGCTTGCGCGGCAGTAAAGCGGCCCCCCCATTCGGGCAACAAGGTCCAACCGGTCCGCGCTGGGATATTGGCCGTCGAAGATTGATTCCTGAAGGTGGAACATCACCACTTCGCCAATCAAGATATTGGCCGACCCGGGTCCGCCGCCAACGGGGATATGGTGAAGCAGCTTGCACTCCATCACCATCGGCGATTCGGCCACGCCAAAGGGCTTGATTTTGTGGCTTTCCAGCTTCGTAAATCCAGCCTTCACGAACTCATCCACCCCCTCGGGAAAATCGCACGAAGCAAGGCTGATCTGCTCCACCATCGAATAGCTCACCACCGAGATGGTGAACTCGCCCGTTGCCAGCACGTTCAGCAATGTGTGCTTGGGGCTGCCGTCCGTCCCCCGAAACGCTGGGGAGAACGCAACCACCGGAGGATTCGCGCCGAAGGCATTGAAGAAGGAGAAAGGGGCAAGATTCGGGCGGCCATCGGAATCCACCGTTCCGGCAAACGCAATTGGGCGCGGCGCAACGCAGCTCAGCAAATAACGGTGCGACTCGCTGTGATGGATAGTGGCTGGATCAATGTGGCGCATCGGCAGGATTGAAGGATTTGCGAAGAGGTCCCGGCTTGTTGGCAGGGCAAAAGTACAAAAGGAGGAAATGGGATTTCGTAAAGAGCTGAGGCAGTGCAAGAACCTTCGGTAGCCGCCCCGACATGAAGTCGGGGTTTATAAAAGGTCGGTAGCCGCCCCGACATGAAGTCGGGGTTCATAAAAGGTCGGTAGCCGCCCCGACATGGAGTCGGGGTTCATAAAAAGTCGGTAGCCGAAGGTCTTTAGCCTTCGGTGTCTTGGCAGGCTAAAGACCTGCCGCTACCCCGATAAAGATCGGGGCCGCTACCCCGACCCAGTCGGGGCCGCTACCCCGTGCAACGCTGCCTCAATTGCTTTCCGCACGTTTCCGAACGCGCTTTGGCCTTGCATCACAACGTGGTGGTGGTCCAGCAGCTCCGCCGGCGTTTCGCTGGCGATGTTGGTGATAAGCGATAAGCCCACCACCTCCATTCCGCACTCCCTGGCGGCGGCGGCCTCCATCAGTGTTGACATCCCAACGGCATCGGCACCAAGCCGGCGAAGCATCCGAATTTCTGCGCGGGTTTCGTAGCTGGGACCGGTCACCATTGCGTAGCTGCCGCGCCGCAGCGCAACGCCCCGGGCCAACGCATCGGCTTCAATCGTGGAGTACCGCTCGGTGCTGAAGCTGGCATGGTTTGGAACCCCGTGCGGGAGCTTCGTCATCGGCATGGCGAAGGCGGACCCAAGCAGCATCAGGTCCCCCACGCGAAGGTGGGGGTTCAATCCCCCGGCGGCGTTGGTCAGCACCAGCAGGCGTGCACCGCAATCGGCGGCGGCCCGAACGGTGGATTCAATCTCCCCGCGCCCAACGCCTTCGTACAGATGCCGCCGCCCAAGTGCAAGAAGGATTCCATCGGTTGGATTCCCAAGCATTGCCAGCACCCCGCGATGCCCAGCCACGCTGGTCGGGAGCGTGGCAACCGGGGTCAGCGCGGCTTGGGCGAACGCATCCCCCATGCCGCTGCCAAGCACCACCAGTGCTTTCAGCCGTTCGGCCCCCACAAGCGCGCACCGTGTGCGAAGCAGCAATCCATCCATGCCAAATTCATCACCGATTGAATGATCCTGGAAACCACAAACCCCCGGTGAATTGCTTCGCCGAGGGCTTGGGATTGATATGCGGCCACCACCAGTGGTGGATTACACCCCGAACAAGACTTTCGAGACCTTCGACGGAGCCGTTGCTGGAAGGGCTTGCTTCCGGTCGGCGGTGTCAATGGCGTTGTCGTTCTTGCTGGTGACAAGGATGTCGCGATAGCTTTTCAATCCGGTCCCTGCCGGAATCAAGCGACCCATGATGACGTTCTCCTTCAAGCCATGGAGGTTGTCAATCTTGGCTTCGATTGCGGCATCGGTCAGCACCTTCGTTGTTTCCTGGAATGATGCTGCCGAGATGAAGGATTCCGTGGTCAGCGATGCTTGGGTGATACCAAGCAGCAATGGCTCGGAGGTTGCCGGCTCGGCATCGCGTGCCTCGATCAAGGTTTTCCCTTTCTTCTTCAGCTCGGCGTTCATCTCCCGAATCTTCCGGCGCAGCACCAGCTGCCCGGCCTTCAGGCGGCTGTCCCCCTTGTCCATAATCACCACGTGGTTCTTCATCTCCTCGTTCTCCTCTTGGAACTTGAAGCGGTCCACCTGGTCCCCTTCCAGGAATCGGGTGTCGCCTGGGTCCTGGATGCGCACCTTCTGCATCATCTGCCGGACAATCACCTCGATGTGCTTGTCGTTGATGTTCTGCCCTTGCATCCGATAGACTTCCTGAATCTCGTTGACGATATACTCCTGCACGGCGTTCACCCCCATGATTCGTAGGATGTCGTGCGGGTCAATCGAGCCGTCGCTGATCTGCTCGCCAGAACGGATGAAGTCCCCTTCCTGCACCAGCACGTGCTTGCCGAAGCTGACGGTGTACTCGGTGCGGGTGTAGCCGTCAAGGGAGGTCACCACCACCACGCGGTTGCCGCGCTTTGGTTTGTCGAAGCTGACGATTCCGTCAATGTCGCTGATAACCGCCGGTTGCTGTGGCGAGCGTGCCTCGAACAACTCGGTAACGCGGGGAAGACCGCCGGTGATGTCACGTGTTTTCCCAACGTCGCGGGGCATCTTGGCAACCACCGTTCCGGGCTTCACCATCTCCCCATCTTCCACGTTGATGTGGGCACGAACGGGGATGATGTATGGCTGCAGCACCTGCCCGTTCTCATCAACGATTTCGATGGTTGGGCTTTTTGTACGATCCTTGGAGTCAATCACCAGCTTGGTGATGTATCCGGTCTGCTCGTCGGCCTCGTCGCGGTACGTGACGTTCGGGATAAGGTCACGGTAGCGGATGTAGCCTTCTTTGTCGGTGATGATGACGTTGTTGTACGGGTCCCATTCGTACAGCACCGAACCTTTCTGCACACGGTCGCCATCCTTTACGTGAAGCTGCGAACCGTAGGCAACATCGTAGCGGTGGATCACGCGGTTGTCGGCATCCAAAATGGCAATGGCACCGGCGCGGCCTGTCACCACGCACTCCACTTTTATCTCGCCGGTGTCGGCATCTTCTTCTTGGCGTTCGATGAACTTGATCCCTTCGTACTGGACGCGCCCTTCGTTCTTGGTTTGGACGGTACTTTGTGCCGAGATCAGCGACGCCGTTCCACCGGTGTGGAAGGTGCGAAGCGTAAGCTGGGTTCCTGGTTCACCGATGGACTGAGCGGCAATGATGCCAACCGCTTCCCCAACGTCCGAGAGTTTGCCAGTGGTGAGGTTCACCCCGTAGCAACGTCCGCAAATGCCCCGTTTGGCTTCGCAGGTCAGCACCGAGCGGATCAGGATCATCTCCAGCGGCGTTTCGGAAATCGCAGCGGAGATATCGGGGGTGATGATCTGTCCCCCTTTGACGATCACATTGCCGCTGATCGGGTCAATCACGTCCTCCAACGCCACGCGGCCAACAACACGCTCGTGCAGATGCTCCTTGATATGCTCGCCATCTTTCAGCGCGTACATCTCGATACCGCGAATGGTTCCGCAGTCAAGCTCGCTGATGATGGAGTCCTGGGCAACGTCAATCAAGCGGCGGGTAAGGTATCCCGCGTCGGCGGTTTTCAACGCCGTGTCGGCCAAGCCTTTGCGTGCGCCGTGGGTGCTGATGAAGTACTCCAGAATGGAGAGGCCTTCCTTGAAGTTCGCGGTGACGGGGTTCTCGATCAGCTCACCGATACCACCGCTCAGCGATTTCTGCGGCTTGGCCATCAGCCCGCGCATTCCGGCAAGCTGGCGGATCTGCTCTGTGGATCCGCGGGCCTTGCTGTCCAGCATCATCCAGAAGGTGTTAAATCCGTCGTCGGCGTTTTTCAGCTCGTTCACCACCACCGAAAGGACCCGGTTGGTGGCGTTGGACCAGATGTCAATCACCTTGTTGTAGCGTTCGCCGTTGGTGATAACGCCTTCCAGATAGAAGTTCTCGATACGGTCAACTTCGTTCTGGGCCTTGCCGATAATCTCATCCTTCTCATGGGGGATGATAACGTCCGAGATGGAGACCGACAGCCCCCCTTTGGTGGCGTAGGTGAAGCCCATCTCCTTCAGGTCATCAAGGAACTTCACCGTCTTCAGCAGCCCCGCTTTGCGGAAGCATTCGCTGATAAGGCGGGTAAGCTCTTTTTTCGTCAGCAGGATATCCAGATACCCCAGCTCCTTCGGCACAATGAAGTTAAAGATGACGCGACCCGTTGTGGTCTCGATCAACGTTCCATCAATCCGAACTTTGATGCGGGCATGAAGATGCAGCCGCCCGGTGTTGTAGGCCACCACCACTTCCTTTGGCGAGGAGAAGGTTTTCCCTTCGCCGGCAACGCCGGGGCGGGCTTTGGTGACGTAGTAGCAACCAAGCACCATGTCCTGCGACGGCACGGTGATCGGGTCCCCGGATTGTGCGGAGATGATGTTGTGCGACGACAACATCAGGAGCATTGCCTCAAGCTGGGCATCGTGGCTTAGTGGCACGTGCACGGCCATCTGGTCGCCGTCGAAGTCGGCGTTGAAGGCGGTACAGACCAGCGGGTGAAGCTGCAACGCCTTCCCTTCAATCAGCCGCGGCTGGAACGCTTGGATACCCAAACGGTGAAGGGTTGGGGCGCGGTTCAGAAGCACCGGGTGGCCGTCAATCACAATCTCAAGGATGTCGTAAACCTCGGTGGTCTTCCGTTCAACAACCTTCTTTGCCGACTTCACGGTCTTTGTGTGCCCGCGTTCAATCAGCTTGCGGATGATGAACGGCTTGAACAGCTCCACAGCCATATCCTTCGGCAGGCCGCACTCGTGCAGTTTCAGTTCCGGGCCAACCACAATCACCGAACGTCCGGAGTAGTCAACGCGCTTCCCAAGCAAGTTTTGGCGGAAGCGGCCTTGCTTCCCTTTCAGCATGTCACTCAGGGATTTCAGCGCCCGCTGCGAATCGCTGCGGACCGCCGAGCCACGGCGTGAGTTGTCGAACAGGGAGTCCACGGCTTCCTGAAGCATCCGCTTTTCGTTCCGCAGAATCACCTCCGGGGCCTCGATGTCCATCAGGCGGCGCAGGCGGTTGTTGCGGATGATGACGCGGCGATACAGGTCGTTCAAGTCGCTGGTGGCAAACCGCCCGCCTTCCAACGGAACCAGCGGGCGAAGCTCCGGCGGGATCACCGGAATCACATCCAGCACCATCCATTCGGCATTGTTCGGCTCCCCTTCCCCTTCCGGGCGTTCGCGGAACGCGTTCAGAACCCGCAGGCGTTTCAATGCCTCGGCCTTTTTCTGCATGGAGGTTTCGGTGCGGGATTGCTCGCGCAGGACCAGGGCCAGCTCGTCCGGCTTTACGCGCCGCAGAAGCTCCTTAATGCCTTCGCCACCAATCAGCGCGATGAACTTCTTCGGGTCCTCATCCTCCATCTCGGCATTGGTGGGGGGAAGGCTTGCTTTGATGTCAAGGTATTGTTCTTCGGTCAGCAAGTCGTTCACTTGCAAACCGGTTAGGCCTGGTTGGACCACCACGTACGACTCGTAGTACACGATGCGCTCCACGTCCTTGGTGGGCAATCCAAGGACCGCGCCAATTTTGGAGGGGAGCGAACGGAGGTACCAGATATGCACCGCAGGAACGGCAAGGGCGATATGCCCCATCCGTTCGCGGCGGACCGCTTTTTGCGTCACTTCTACGCCGCAGCGGTCGCAGATGATCCCTTTGTAGCGGATCCGTTTGTACTTGCCGCAATGGCATTCCCAGTCGCGGACCGGGCCGAAGATTTTTTCGCAGAAAAGCCCGTCTTTTTCGGGGCGGAACGAGCGGTAGTTGATGGTTTCCGGCTTGGTGACTTCGCCGTGCGAGCGGTTCAAGATGTCATCGGAGGATGCCAGCTTGATCATGATCCGGCGGAAGTTCTGCCCGACGATCTGATTCGGTTGTGTGAACACGATGATCTCCCGGTTTATAAGTTCAGTGCTTCGTTAGTCAACTTTTCATTGGTTTGCATTGGCGCAGTGCGCCCGTGCCATCACGCTGCTTGGGGGTTCTTGCACGCCGCTTCCTCCATCGCGCTGATGGAGGAAAGCATGGCGGGCGGATTGCTTCAGCTTTCGCCGTTAGTCAATCTTCACCTCAAGCCCAAGCCCTTGAAGCTCGCGCACAAGCACGTTGAAGGATTCCGGAATGTTTGGTTCCGGCAGGTTCTCCCCTTTCACAATGCTTTCGTAGCTCTTCGAGCGGCCATGGACGTCGTCGGATTTTACCGTCAGGATTTCCTGCAGCACGTTCGACGCGCCGTAGGCTTCCAGCGCCCAGACCTCCATCTCCCCAAATCGCTGCCCGCCGAACTGCGCCTTTCCGCCCAGCGGCTGCTGGGTGATAAGACTGTACGGGCCGATTGAGCGCGCGTGGATTTTATCCTCGACAAGGTGGGAGAGCTTCAGCATGTAGATCACCCCAACGGTCACCTGTTGGTCGAAGCGTTCGCCGCTGCGTCCGTCGTACAGGTCGGTTTTGGCCGAGCGGTCAAGGCCCGCTTTCTCCAGCCAATCCATCACATCGCCCCAGCGTGCGCCGTCGAAAATTGGCGTGGCAAAACGGACGCCCAGCCGAAGCCCAGCCCAGCCCAACGCGGTTTCGTACAGCTGCCCCAGGTTCATACGCGACGGCACGCCAAGCGGGTTTAGCACGATGTCAATCGGGGTTCCGTCGGGAAGGAATGGCATATCCTCCACCGAAACGATCTTGGCCACAACGCCTTTGTTTCCGTGGCGGCCGGCCATCTTATCCCCCACTTGCAGCTTCCGCTTTTTGGCAACATAGACCTTTGCCATTTGCAGGATTCCAGGCTGAAGCTCATCCCCCTGCGCCACCTTGTTTTTCTCGATGCGGATGTCGTCCTGCACCAAGTCAACAATCGCGCGGAAGTTTTGGTAGGCTTTGCGAACAAGGCTGTTTTTCCGCTTGTTCTCCACCCACGGGTCTTCGGTGCTCCAAAGGCCAACGTCCAATCCATCGGCCAGCTTGGTGGTGAAGGTGTCGGCCTTCAGCCCGGTTCCGGCGCGGATGATGGTGGTTCCGCTTTCATCGCGGATTCCCAACGAGGTCTCGCCATCCAACAGAAGCCCCAATTTTTCGGCAAGCATCTTGCTGTAGCGGTCCAGCTCCTCGATCAGCTTCCGGTCCAGCATCTCCTGCCGTTTCTTCTCATCCTTGCGGATGTCGGTGTCCTTCTTGATAACCCGGCGGCTGAACAGCTGCGATTGGATCACCACACCTTTAATCCCCGGCGGGGTTTTTAGCGATGCGTCCTTGACGTCGCCAGCTTTGTCGCCAAAGATTGCGCGCAGCAGTTTCTCTTCTGGCGTTGGGTCCGTCTCCCCTTTTGGGGTGATCTTACCAACCAGAATATCCCCTTCGGTTGCCTCCGAACCGATGCGGATCATCCCTGCTTCATCAAGGTTCCGAACGGCTTCTTCGGAGACGTTGGGGATTTCGCGGGTTAGCTCCTCTTCGCCACGCTTGGTGTCGCGGACGTGGGTGGTGAACTCCTCGATGTGCACCGAGGTGTAGATATCCTCGCTTACCACCCGCTCGCTGATAACGATAGCGTCCTCGAAGTTGTAGCCGCGCCACGGCATGAACGCCACCAACAGGTTGCGGCCCAAGGCAAGCTCGCCATCTTTTGTTGAGCTTCCATCCACAAGAACATCGCCGGCGGCAACGCGCTGGCCTTCGCGGACAAGGGGCCGCTGGTTGATGCAGGTGTCCTGGTTGGTGCGGAAGAACTTGACCAGCGGATACTCCTTCACCCGGTCGTCAACAAAGCTGACAAGCTGGTCATCCTTGCTGAGGGTTTGGTCATACTCCACGATGATCTTGGTGGAGTCAACGTATTTCACCACGCCGTCGCGCTCGGCAACGATCAGTGTGCGGCTGTCGCGGGCGATCTTCCACTCCATGCCGGTTCCCACAATTGGGCGTTCTGGGCGGAGCAACGGGACCGCTTGGCGTTGCATGTTGGACCCCATCAGCGCACGGTTTGCGTCGTCGTGCTCCAGGAACGGAATCATTGCGGCTGCGGCCGAGACCATCTGGTTTGGCGCGATGTCGGCATACTGAATCTGGTGCGGTTCCACCATCACAAAGTCGCCCGACTGCCGCGCCCGAACGCGGTCCACGGTGATGTTGCCATCCTTGTCGGTTTCAATCGTTGCGGTGGCAATGATTGAGCCTTCTTCAAGATCGGCGGAGATATACTCAACGTCGTCGGTCACCCTGCCGTCAACCACTTTGCGGTATGGCGTTTCAAGGAAGCCGAAGCCGTTGATGCGGGCATAGATGCAGAGCGATGAAATAAGGCCGATGTTCGGACCTTCCGGCGTTTCAATCGGGCAAAGGCGGCCGTAGTGGGTGTAGTGAACGTCGCGAACCTCGAAGCCAGCGCGTTCGCGGGTAAGGCCGCCGGGTCCCAACGCGGACATACGCCGCTTGTTCGTTGTCTCGGCCAGCGGGTTTGTCTGGTCCATGAACTGCGACAGCTGGTTGGTGCCGAAGAACGTGTTGATAACCGACGTGACCGTCCGGGCGTTGACCAATTCCGAAGGGGTGAAGTTCTCCGCATCGTGGATGTTCATCCGCTCCTTGATCGTGCGGCCCATGCGTGCCATGCCGATATTCACCTGCGCGGCAAGTTGCTCCCCGACGGTGCGGACGCGGCGATTCCCCAAGTGGTCAATGTCGTCCACCTGGCGTTTCCCTTGCTGAAGATCAATCAGATATTTGATGATGGAGACGATGTCCTCGCGGGTAAGGGTCGTCTGGTCGCTCGGGATTCCTAATCCCAATTTTTGGTTGATGCGATGCCGCCCAACTTCGCCAAGGTCGTAGCGTTTTGGATTGAAGAAGAGCTTCTCGATCAGTGCGCGGGCGGTCTCCAAATCTGGAGCTTCGCCGGAGCGGAGCTGGCGGTAGATTGCCTCCAAAGCATCTTCTTCGCTGCGGGCGATATCCTTCTGGATCGTTTTAACGATGATGGAGTCGGACTGGGAAGCCTCAAGGGTGTACAGCTGCACGGTTTCCGCGCCGGAGGCTTGGAACCGCACGATCAGCTCTTCGGTCAGGATGGCATCGCGGCCGATGATGATCTCGCCGGTTTCCATATCAATCACGTCGCCGGCAATCACGCGGTCCACAAAGTCTGCGTTCAATTCCGAGACAGCAACGTCTTCGGTCAGATTGAAGAGTTGCAGCAGGTCGTCATCGCTGCTGAAGCCCAGCGCACGCAGAAGCGTGGTGACCGGGAATTTTTTCTTGCGGTCAATGTAGGCGTACATCACGTTTTGGATGTCGGTGGTGAACTCCACCCACGAACCACGGAACGGAATGATACGAGCCGAGAAGATGCGCGTGCCGTTTGGGTGCATGGCATCGCTAAAGAACACGCCCGGGGAGCGGTGAAGCTGGGAGACAACCACCCGCTCGGCACCATTGATAATGAAGGTGCCGCGCTCGGTCATCATGGGGATGTTCCCAAGATAGACCTCTTGCTCAACGGTTTCGATAAAATCGTCGGAATCGGGTTCGGCTTTGGAGCTAAGGCGCAAGCGGGCTTTCAGCGGGACAGCAAAGGTAAGTTCGCGGTCGCGGCATTCAATCTCGCTATACTTTGGCCGCTCGATCCGGTATTCCAGATACTCCAGCGTAAAAATTTCGCGAGCATCGGTGATGGGGAAATTGCCAGCAAATGCCGATTGCAACCCCACCATTTTGCGTTCGGCAGGGGGTATGTCGGCCTGCAGAAACTCCCGATATGCGGCCACCTGCACATCCAGCAGGTCCGGCATATCCAACAAATGCTTAACGCGGGAGAACGTGATGCGCCCGTCGTTTTGGTTGATCGTTGGTGCGTTGGTTGTCACAGGTATGATCCTCCGATCTATCAGAAAAGTTGCAAGGTCACGTCAGACAAAAAAAGGACTCGTCCCGATCCTGACCGAATCGCGAAGAATCCTGAAAACTGCTGTGTGTTTGTAAGAGCGATCTTGATGTGCGTGTGTGCGCTGAGCATGAGCGTTTGGGCCGGGCAACAGCGGGCAGGGGGCGCGATGGCCTTCAGCGGCTGGCGCGTTGGGATCGGTTTCCCCCCTTCTGTTGCTTCACGGCCGTGAAGATACGGCGAACGGTTGACGGGGCAAACAGCCGTTGTATTGCCCCGCTGCCAAAAATATTGGCACCCTTCACTTCACCATCGAAGATAGAGTTCTCCCCGACAGACGTGGCGTTGCGCGCCAAACGGACTATCGGGGAGATTCAAGATGCGCTCGCAGTGTCGCCGTTCGGTGGCGTGAATGCCACCCCCGGGCGACGCTCGGAACGGGGAGATTACTTCAAGGTAACCTTGGCACCGGCAGCCTCGAGCTTCTTCTGAAGATCTTCGGCTTCGGCTTTTGCAATCCCTTCCTTCACGGCTTTCGGTGCGCCTTCCACCAAGTCTTTGGCTTCTTTCAAGCCAAGCCCGGTGATCTCGCGGACCACTTTGATCACGTTGATCTTCTGTGCGCCGGCGTCGGTCAGCTCAACCGTGAACTCGGTTTGCTCTTCCACGACTGGGGCTGGGCCGCCAGCGGCTGGCATCATGCCGCCCATCATCATTGGTGCAGCGGCGGTGACGCCGAATTTGTCTTCCAAAGCCTTCTTCAGCTCGGAGGCCTCAAGAAGGGTAAGGTTGCCAATCTTTTCGACCAGTTCTTCTACGTTTGCCATTTCTGTATTCCCTAAGAATGTGTGAGTTGTTTGTTCGATGTTCAAGTGCAACGGCTGAAGTTGCGCGAATCCGGTACGGGGCGATTTCCCCTCCCCCCAAGGGCCGGTGTTACGCGGAAACTCCTTCCTTCTTTTTGGCGACCTCTTCAATCACCGACGACAGGTCGCGCATGACGGCGTTAATTGAGCCAACAATGCCGGAGATCGGAGCCTGCAGCGAGCCAACGATAGCGGCCAGCATATCCTTCCGTGAAGGCATGGCGGCAATCTCGGCAAGGCGTTTGCCTTCAAAGACTTCTCCTTCCAGCACCGCAAAGTTCAGTTTCGGAAGCTCAGTTTTTGGATCAATGAACTCCTTCAACACGCGGGCAGGGGCTGCGGGATCATCATACCCGAGGGCGATGCCGGTTTGCCCGACAAAGCGGCCAAGGATGTGATCGTAGCCGCCACGCTCCTGCAGCGCACGCTTGATCAGCGTGTTTTTGGCAACCTTGTACTTCACCCCCGCTTTCTTGAATTCGCGACGCAGGCGGATGGTGTCGGCAACATTCAGCCCCGTGAAGTCAATGGAGTAAATTCCACTGGCTCCATCCATCATCTCGGCCACATCGGCGACGACTTGTGCTTTCTGTTCTCTGTTCATAGTCTTCGGTGAGCGATCTGGCTCACGGCTATCATGGTAATCTATGTTGATCCCGGATCGGGCCGATGATGGAACTATGGTTACGTTGGAGAAGCCTTGCCCCGTGTTATCGGGAAGCAAGCCAAACGCACGCAAGAATCATCGGAACGCCGGAGTAAGCGGAACCCCTTCTACCAATCGTTGAGCATCATGGATCGAAGGGGGAGTGCGTAATCGAAACGTAGAGAGATTAGTGGTGGTCGGCAACACCCGTGAAGGTGGCCTCCAGCACCGGAACCCCAGGCCCCATGGTGGAGCTAAGCGTGATGCCACGGACGTATTTTCCTTTGGCCGTCTGTGGTTTTGCGCGAAGGATGCTTCCAACAAAACTTTGGATGTTATCCATCAGCTTATCAAGCTCGAACGAGGCTTTGCCAACCGAAGCGTGAACCACGCCAGCGCGGTCAACGCGGTACTCGATTTTACCGGCTTTCACCTCACGTACGGCTGTGCCGACGTCGGTGGTGACCGTTCCCGATTTCGGGTTTGGCATCAGGCCGCGCGGGCCAAGGATTTTGCCTAGCTTGCCAAGCTCGCCCATCACATCGGGAGTAGCGATGATAACGTCAACATCGGTCCACCCCCCTTTGATCTTCTCCAGCATATCCTCGAACCCGACGTGATCGGCACCGGCCTCGCGAGCGTCTTGCTGCTTGGCTTCGCGGGTGATGACGGCAACACGGACGGTTTTGCCGATACCGTGCGGCAGCGATACCGTTCCACGAACCATCTGGTCCGCCTTACGCGGGTCCACACCAAGACGAATGGCGATATCTACCGACTCGTCGAACTTTGCCGTTGCGTTCTCCTTGACAAGTTGAACCGCCTGGCGAAGCTCGTACGGGTTGTTCTTATCAACCTTGCGAGTGATGTTGCTGAATCGTTTGCTATGCTTTGACATATCTAAAATCTTCAATCCATCCGCCGCGTTGTTGCGGGGAAGTCAAATGGTGACTGTGTGGAGAACGTCTTGGCGCAGAAGCCGCCGTGCTTGCTTCGGAAGCGGAGCCGGGGCGCGGGGAATTAGTCTTCGACGGTGATGCCCATCGAGCGTGCTGTTCCGGCCATCATCGAGACCGCGCTTTCGATGGTGTCGCAGTTCAAATCGTTCATTTTCAGCTTGGCGATCTCTTCCAACTGCGAACGCTTGACCTTGGCGACTTTGTTGCGGTTTGGCTCGGCAGAACCTTTCGGGATGCCAAGTTCTTTGATAATCAAGACCGCAGCGGGTGGGCTTTTTACAACAAACGTGAAGGTTTTATCGGAGTAGAAACTGACGAGAACTGGTGTCAGAATCCCCCCATCCTTCTGCGTTTTTGCGTTGAACTGCTTCACGAACTCCATGCCGTTCAAGCCGCGCTGACCGAACGCCGGACCAACGGGCGGAGCCATTGTTGCCGAACCTGCGGTGATCTGGAGCTTGAACGTGCCGAGTAATTTCTTTGCCATGACGGAACTCTATTTGCTGTTGCTATGTTCTCTGCTTTCCTATTCTATCACGGAGCCTTATCGCTCCATCTCCACTTGCGAAAAATCCAATTCCACTGGGGTTTTGCGCCCGAAAATGGAGACCTCCACTTTCAGTTTTTGCTTGCTCATATTGACTTCGCGAACCACACCGCTGAAGTTGTTGAACGGTCCTTCGATCACCTTCACCGGGTCGCCTTCGCGGAAGGCATCCACGATCGTCTCCACGTGCTTCCGCTCCTCCACCCTGTCCAAAATTTTATTGATCTCATCCGGCTGAAGCGGGGTTGGTTCGGTTTTGGTTCCAACGAAGCTGATAACCGAAGGAGTGTTTTGGATCAAATCTTTCACCTTCTTGTTCAGCACCGCCTCGACCAACACATACCCTGGCAAGAAATTTTTCTGGCGGGTTCGTTTTTTGCCGTCGCGAACTTCAAAGACTTTTTCAAGGGGGATCAGGACGTTGGGGACAAGCTCATCAAGCCCAAGCCGCTTAATTTCGCTATCCAGAATCTGCTTCACACGAAGTTCGTGCCCGGAGTAGGTTCGGATAGCGTACCAGCGGCGCTGAATCGCCATTTCGCCGCCAGCGGTTGCCGTATGTTCAGGTTGGTACATTGGGCAGGAGCCTTAAAACAGAAGTCCAAAGAGTTTGGTCAGGACAAAATCAGCAACGCCAACCATCACCACCACGCATAAGCATACAACGATGGTGACAGCGGTGGATTCCTGTAATTGCTCCTTGGTCGGCCACGAGACTTTCTTCATCTCGCTGCTGACATCGCGAACAAAACCAACGATAGTCTGCTTCATAAGTATCGTCTATCCCTCTGAAATATCTGATTCTTGCAGGACTTGAACCCGCAACCTTCCCGATTGGAATCGGGATGCTCTACCCCTTTCTCAACTTGCACGGGCGGCAGGACTTGAACCCGCAACCTTCCCGATTGGAATCGGGATGCTCTACCCCTTTCTCAACTTGCACGGGCGGCAGGACTTGAACCCGCAACCTTCCCGATTGGAAATCGGGATGCTCCACCCCTTTCTCAACTTGCACGGGCGGCAGGACTTGAACCCGCAACCTGCGGTTTTGGAGACCGCTGCTCTACCAATTGAGCTACACCCGTAAACGCTCTATTCTGTTGGGCAACCTCCCCGATTGGAAATCGGGGTGCTCTACCAATTGAGCTACACCCGTAAACGCTCTATTCTGTTGGGCAACCTCCCCGATTGGAAATCGGGGTGCTCTACCAATTGAGCTACACCCGTAAACGCTCTATTCTGTTGGGCAACCTCCCCGATTGGAAATCGGGGTGCTCTACCAATTGAGCTACACCCGTAAACGCTCTATTCTGTTGGGCAACCTCCCCGATTGGAAATCAGGGTGCTCTACCAATTGAGCTACACCCGTAAACGCTCTATTCTGTTGGGCAACCTCCCCGATTGGAAATCAGGGTGCTCTACCAATTGAGCTACACCCGTAAACGCTCTATTCTGTTGGGCAACCTCCCCGATTGGAAATCGGGGTGCTCTACCAATTGAGCTACACCCGTAAACGCTCTATTCTGTTGGGCAACCTCCCCGATTGGAAATCGGGGTGCTCTACCAATTGAGCTACACCCGTAAACGCTCTATTCTGTTGGGCAACCTCCCCGATTGGAAATCGGGGTGCTCTACCAATTGAGCTACACCCGTAAACACTCTATTCTATTGGGCAACCTCCCCGATTGCAAATCGGGGTGCTCTACCAATTGAGCTACACCCGTAAACACTCTATTCTGTTGGGCAACCTCCCCGATTGCAAATCGGGGTGCTCTACCAATTGAGCTACATCCGTAAACCGCGTGGTTAGCGTGTTTCTTTGTGGACGGTGCGTTTGTTGTCCCACTTGCAGAATTTTTTGTATTCCACACGCCCTGATTGCTTCTTCTTGTTTTTCGTCGCGGTGTAGTTACGACGCTTGCACTCGGTGCATTCCAGTGTAATGATGTCGCGCATGGTTTTCGGTTTCCGAAATGATAAAGGATAGAGCGGGAGACGGGACTCGAACCCGCGACCAACAGCTTGGAAGGCTGTGACTCTACCAACTGAGTTACTCCCGCTTAACGAACGGTATTGAGAGAGAGCTCACGACCGGGATTGAACCGGTGACCTCGTCCTTACCAAGGACGTGCTCTACCAACTGAGCTACGTGAGCGTAAACACTCTACTTGCTATGATGTGACGAAGGCGGTGGGATTCGATCAGGGAAGAGATGATGGAGGTTGTTCACCCGTGATGGCAAACGCCCCAACATCGTGCTGATGAGCAACTCCCGCATGGCTTCCCAGCCGACAAGCCCACCGTGTGGCGAACTTGTTCTGAGCGGTAGTCTTCCCCGGTCTGTTTCCCCGGAGCCGTAACGTCACTCGCAAATAAATCTGACAAAGAACTGAAGTGGGCAGGGAAGGATTCGAACCTCCGTACTCGTAAGAGAGCAGATTTACAGTCTGCCGCCATTAACCACTCGGCCACCTGCCCTTGGCTGTGCGGGGGGTTGTTGACCCCCTTCGTTTAAGAGCCTGCAAATATAGGCGAAGCGGGTAGCGGCTGCCAAGCATTTTTTTGGCAAAAAACAACGACTAACAAAATGGCACGAACTCCAAGCTACCGGGCAGTTGCTGGGCGCAAACCGTACGTGCTGGCGATATGCTCGGCAATGCGTGCGTGCACGCCCGGGGCCTCCAAACTGTTGCGGACCTGCAGCAAATCCGCCGCCACTTGCTGGCGATAGCCGGCATCGGTGGCCAGCCTTCGGATTTCATCGGCCAAGCGTTGCGGGGTGGCATCCGTTTGCAGGAATTCCCGAACGATCTCCTTCCCCGCAATGATGTTCGCTATCCCCAGCTGCCGAACCTTTGCAAGCCGGCTGAAGATCGCAAAGTTGATGGCGGAGGTCCGGTAGAACAACGCGTACGGCACCCCAAAAATCGTTGCCTCCATTGTGGAGGTTCCCGATTTCACCAACGCGACATCGGCCTGCATCAGCGCGCTGTGGGGTTGGCTAAGAATTTCGATGTTGGCTCCGTTCCCCAGAAGCAGATCCGGCGGTATCGAAGGGGCACGCTGCACCACGTGCCGGAACCGCTCGCCCAACAACGCCGCCACCTCCCTCACCAGCGGCCAATGGCGCGCAATCTCCCCTTTTCGGCTCCCCGGCAAGTAGGCAATGGTTGGGATGGAGTTCGGCAATGCAGCCCGCTTTTGCGATTCCAATTCCGTGAGAAGATCAACCAGCGGATGCCCAAAGTAGTTGGCGGCGATGCCATGCCCCCGGAAATACTCCACCTCGAACTTGAAGCCAACAACCAGCGTGTCAATCACCCGGCGCATCTGCTTCACGCGGGACTCCTTCCAGGCCCAGACTTGCGGAGCCATGAACCAAACAACCGGGATCCCGCGCTCCTTCAGCACCGCAGCCAATTTCAGGTTGAAGCCAGGGTAATCCACCAAGATTGCCAGTTGTGGGGAGTGGTTTGGGATGGAGTTCACCACATCCGTAAAGATTCCCCGAAGGGTCCGGTACTTCCGCACAACTTCGCTGATCCCCACCACCGCCATCTGGTTGATGTGATGGAGCAACTCCACCCCTGCTTCCTTCATCCTCTCCCCTCCCGTTCCGTAAAACTTGAGCGCAGGGTTGATCCGCTGCAGTTCGCGAACCAGCAGCCCGGCATACGTCTCCCCCGATTGCTCGCCGCTGATGATAAGAATTGGGTTGTTGGACATCACGATGAAAAGTAAGGAATCGGGAGCATCAAACCCGGAGGATATTTTGGGGGATGACAATCTTTGATAGAGCTTTGATAGACCCGCCCGCGCAAAGCAAGAATACTGCATGAACACAAAACTCTATTTTGGCGAGAAGAGTATCAGCAACACCTTGCTTCCTGCAAGGCATCAACACACCCCGCCTTATTCCATCATCCATGAATGAGGCTTCGATAAAAATTATTAGGAGTTGAATGATGAGAGGCGACTGTTATGCTCAGAAGAGGTACTGACGTATTGTAGGTTGACTTCTTTCCTTTGGACGTAGCTCAAGACCTGTATTAGTACAAGTCATGTAATTCGGGGAAATTGCGCTTCAATTTCTCTTTCGCTCGGTTCCCTTTTTGTCGTATTGCTTCCTCACTCTTTCCAAGTTCCTGAGCAATCTCTTTATAACTATAGAGTAGCCCAAAGTGGTAATAGACAATCATCTGTTCTTCTTCACTCAACACATTCTTGATTCTCTCCCAATCTATGTGTGCGTCAATGAATACTCCCACTCCCACTCCCACTCCCACTCCCACTCCCACTCCCACTCCCACTCCCACTCCCACTCCCACGTGGATATTTTCATCAAATGATTCATGGTTTATACTGGCTCCTCCTTTTCGCTGCTCCCTGCGTTGATATTTTTGAGCTTCATGTTTAAGAATTCCGAGCATCCAGTATGTGAAACTTCGTTCTGGATCCCACTGGTGAAATTCTAACCACGCTTTTGCTTTTGCTTCACTAAGGATTTCTTCTCGTGCATATTCTTCGCTCACATTCCATCGAAGCCATCTCAAAAGTATGGGATTAGCAACTTCAATAAGGTACAACCATTCTTCCGTTACTGTTGTTCTTTGCTGGCGGGGCGAGGAGGCCATTACCAAACTCCTATATGTAGTATCCTGTAGTTTCGATCCTATACTTTGTTCTAGAAGGTTTGCCACAGTTGTGAAGTCTTGTTGGCTTTGGCGATGCTTCGATGGCTCCCCTCTCAAAAATCTTGCATAATCCCCAGTGTCAGCGATTGGCGTATCTGGGTGCGCCGGGTTTGCCTTACATCTTGCACCACCGTAAAATTCCACGTTACTCCAATAAACTTCCACACCTTCACTCGTAACTCGTTCTCCGATCGCACAGCCCATACCCTAACATCGTCGAATGATCCGAACATCCCAAAACGTCCCGTGTATGTGAGCGATGAGTCTATCTGGGCCGACATCTCATTGACCCATTCAACTCCCGACTGAGCTTTGTAAGCCTCAATTTCTGGGGTTCGTACATCGTTGGTTTGTTGTGTGTGATAGTGTGCACGAAGCTGCTGTAACGTGAAGCCGAGTCGTGAACTCCATGAAGCAGTTTTGCTTCCAAGAAAATAAGTACCGCCAAGTGCCTGTTGCGATGTTACCGGATCCCAAAGGTTTGCTGTGCGAATTCGCTGTCCACCAACAATGGCAAACGATTCGGTCAGAGGCGTGCGGAAATTGGCACTAGCGTAAGGATTAACCATCCATCCAAGCGGCAGCACAATAATTGCTTCGGCAAACGCCTCATTATCACTCAGGCGAAAAGCGTTTTGTGGAATGGAGTCAGCACGGTAGCTGCCACCGATCAATGTTGTAAAGGTTGTGCGGAAGGTGCATGGTGTAAAATTCCACTGATAGTTACTGCGAGTAGAAATCCGTGCTGAAACTATGGATTCATCACCTTGCAGAGTGTTCCATGAAGATGATTGAACAAAGGAACAGTTGATCAAAGTTCCGGTGGGTAGCAACGGCGGTGGAATAGGAGTCTGTGCAACCAGAACTCGACTTATGGTTATCCACAGCAAGCACCACCAACTTAGGGGATTGTAGGACGATGATCTCATGCTCTTTCAAACGGTCGTTCATATACCTATTCATTGCTCGTGTACTATCGGCAGCATCCTGACTGGGTTTGAGCTTATTTCACCACCACTAACGGAGCACTGTACTCTCCTTCCTCGGTTGTCACCATCACACGATAGGAGCCGCTTGGGAGTTCGTCCAGATCCACTTCTATCACCTCTTTATCTTGATCCCACCGACGCTCCTGCAAAACGCGATCATAGACTTTTGTCCCAAGCATATCATACAGGCTGATGCGCCGTGCGGCGCGTGCCCCATGAATCTCTATTTGGCGCTTACTTGCTGCGGAGATTGTCGGCAGAACACGAATGGTGATGTTGGATGATGGCGCACCCAGAGTTGGAACCGATGTCGCTGGTGAATCAAATGCCCCACGAACTAACACTCCATCGCCATACACAATGATCGTTCTTGAGCCAGGGAGCAATGCCGAACCCAAAAATATTACGGCGGTATCTCTTGCTTGATATGGCCACGGGTATTCTCGATTCCATGATTTACCTCCATCCGTGGTTTTCATGATTAATGCATTGCCACCAACAGCATAGCCTAACGAATCGCTGTAGAACTGGATATGGTTGACTGTTCCACCCGATACTTCTACCGAGTCCCAAGTTTCCCCGCCATCAGTAGTATGGAGTATGTAACTTGGAAGCGGAGACCATCCAGAAACTCCAAAACTTATCCAACCTTCTGTAGCATTGCGGAAATAAAAACTCTGATAATTATGATTTTGTTCGGAATATGATTGCCGAATTTGTTGCCATTCAACGCCACCATTTGTTGTACGATAAAGGCGGCAAACAAAATGAGAATCCAATATATGAGCATCTTCTGGAATACTAACAAGCGAAGCCCACATAGTGTTATGATTGACCACTAACAACTGTGAGATTTTACCACGATAAACAGGAATTTCTCTCCATTGCCACGATGCACCACCATCGCTTGTATAAAACACTAAGCTATCGGCACCAAAATATCCATCTCTACTATTTAAAAATTGCAGTGCTGTTCCGCTACTATACCGTTTATCATGAAAATTTGGTCTGATAGCTTCCCATCTTCTTCCTTGGTCAGAAGAAGTATATAACGTGCCACTTTCAAAAGGGAGTCCAATTAGCTGTTGCTTATCTAATGCTGCAAGGCTATACAATGCACTTGGTGCCTCGTATGTATGCCAAGTTAATCCAGCATCTTCGGTGCGCAATGTTGTGCCATATGCAGATCCCCCAATGACGATTCCCGATGAAGAACTATAAAAATGGGATGCATACATTGGCAATGTAAATTGAGGGAAATGGGAGCTAGACCACAGTCGTGCATAGGAACGCGTTTGCCATGTGCGCCCCGTGTCATTGCTTACAATAATGCTTGCTTGCCGCCCTACGGCTGTTATTTTCCCACTCTTGCTAAAGTCTATTGCCGTCAGCGGATACCATTCGGCTAACAATCCTGTTTGTATTTCTTGCCAAGTTTCCCCTCCATTATCTGAAGCAACAACTTTAACTCCCAACGTATCAGTTGCCCTCGGGAAATTACCTGTAGCTATTATTCTACCATTCCCAATAATTTTTACAGCTTCTGGATAGATATTCAATGCTGCTGTCTGAGCCACACTCCAAGTCTTTCCCTTGTCGCGACTGATCTGAATAATTGGGGCGCGTGACGGTCCAATTCGGTACCCAACAACCACGATGGTATCATTCAGAATATCTATTCCTGTATAGCGAACTAATGAATCGTTCGATAACGACACCTTATGCCATGCCCCTCCTCCATTGTCGGTTTGAAGCAGTGTATTATTTAATCCACAGACAACGCCAGTCAGGCTATCAATAAATTTTACATCTATCAAATAGCTTATTGTACCCGATACTAATTCGTTCCATGTTTTTCCTCCATCAGTAGTGCTAATAACTTTTCCGCTATCACCCACTGCCCACCCTTTCAGTCTTGTTGGAAAATCTACACCTGAGATAGTTCCGGCTGCTGGTAATTGAACCGGACTCCATGTTTGTCCTCCATCGTTAGTATAAATACACACCCCTTGCGTTCCAACAGCAAACCCTTCTTTTTTGTCGAAGAAATGGACATCAAGCAACACTTCTCGTGTGCCACTTGGCACATAGTTCCATGTTAGACCAGCATCCTCTGAGCGCATAATGACACCGTTATCCCCCACAACTATAATTGTCTGATTATCTAACCATGCAACTCCATAGTTGTCGGTTGCCACTTCTTGCCATGTTTGAGCAATACTGCTATACCCAACTATGAATAGCACGAAGAAGATGGTAAGCGAGTGCCGATAAATGTTCCAGCCGTGTAGCTGTGGTGTTATTTGAGTAAAAAGATGCGCCATTGGGAAATTGGGTTTGTAGTTACACAGATCGTTGGTTCTTTGATAAAGACTCGGTCATTCTTAAGAATGTCACCGATACAAGAAAAAAATTACCAGTACAAATGAATCATAGTGCTCTTCAGAGTTGAAGAGCACTATGATTCAACACCCATGCGATCTTATCCTCATTACGGGCATTGCGTTGGTTCGGGAGTACCAGCTGGCGGGCACATTGTAGTACACCCAGTTTCGTATTCACATTGATCCGATGGTGAAGAACCTTTATAAAACGCCCGCAAAGTGCCATCGCAACGGCAACATATCTCATAAAGGTCTCCACAACCATCGTTTGCTGCGGAAGGGCATGGTTCCCAGACACCATTTACCGTATGTCCACAATTTCCCCATCCTACTTTCATTATTGGTATAACTGTTGGGCAATTCCCAGCACAATTTAATCCAGCAGGATTATTTTCAATAAGTGCCTTAGCGATTATCCTCATATTTGCACCATCAATAACACAGGGTGTACCAGAAGAAACTATTGTCACCTTAGTAATACGATATTGGCTAACTGGTCCAATATATGTACTACCAACACAGTACTCTACCTGAACAGTAGTGGTACCGCATGGTGGTGGTAACACCACTGTTATTGTTGTTGTAAATGGTCCTGCGAAGCCAGTGGGGCACTGCGCCAAACCGGAATATGTCGTCGTAATAAGTATCGCTATTGTGGCAATACTTAGCATCCGTAGCTTGGTTATTCCCATGCTACACTTCTTGCGCCATGTCTGGCACATTGTGATCGGCGTTGTTTGTTTCATTGTTCCAAAAAGGTTGGTGTTTGTTGTAGTCGGTAGTACAGCCTTTTTGTCCCTTACGGTTCTTGATTCCTGCTGCCTCGGCGTAGTAAGGGTACGCTGCGGTTGCAGGAGCCTTTGAACACTCCAAAAAAGCAATTCCTGACGGGTACCAGAAAGCGGGTGCTTCGTCGCCATCCTTCCCGTTAAAAACGGGCCATCGCTCGCAAGAGATTCCTTTCATCAATGCCCTTGCCATTGCATATATGCCGGAATGCTGTAAAACGTGACAGAGCAGGTAAAAAAATATCAAAGGGAACATGAACAGGGTACACTTGGGGTGGCTACCAATGGAGCGAGGTAGCCGCTCTGACCTTCTCAAGGCCGAAGTACCCCCCCCCCGCAAACAACAACGGCATCTTGCAATCAAGCAAGATGCCGTTGTTCTATTTACTCTTTGCCAGTCTATCTCTGGGCCTAACTCCCTTTGGCAAGCACCTTCGTCATTGCTGTCACCGAACCGTAGGCCGGTATCACCGGAAGGGTTATGCCGGTGTAGCTTCCCAGGTTGATTGCCTTTGCTTCGCGCTCCTCGCGGATGATTGCCCCAAGCTCGGCACTGGTCCACGTTGTTCTGGTGATGGAGTTCGTGTTCAGCGCGACAACCTGGTCCCCACCAAAACCCAAGTTGACGATCACGCTGAATTTCAGATCAAGCCGGTGCGTCGTCTTCGTGGTTTTGTAGCTGACCCCGTCAAGGGAATTATGCAACATCATGGATACGAAATTTCTACGAACCGATTTTCAAGGTATCATTGAGCACGTAATTCCTTTCACGAAACACTCCCTCCAACTTTTATGGAATGTTATGTCCCACACTATAATTCCAAGGAATGGTTAATTGCTCGGCCTGTGATTGTGATTTTACCCCGTGGTTGTGCTGTGCAATCGTATCTATATCGAAATTGCAGACCAACGCCTCAACGATTGTCCTCCTGTTCTCCATACTGGCACCATTATGATAGAAGTGATCCCTAGTAATGATATTGAATTTCTTCCAGAATTTATCAATCATCTCATTTTTTCTCCAATCGTTATGATGCCATGTTGAAAGAATGAATTTCGCTTTAGTTTCGGAAAGCAAGTGGAACAATGTTTCCTCATCTTTCTCTGTCCAGCCGTTGTAGTAATCAGTGTGCCGACCGAAGTACGGTGGGTCACAGTAAACAAGGTCGCGCACTGTTGCAAGAGGAATGATGTCTGCGAAAGATTTATTATAAAATATCCAATTAGGTTCAGGTTGGATAACGCCATCTACCGCCGTTATTTGGTTAGTAATTTTTGTAATGTACGCTTGAGTAAAGCGATCTGGCTTTTTGCAAAACGGGATATTCCAATTGCCCTTGCTTCCAAAACGCATCATCCCATTAAAACCCGCTCTTGATAAAAAAATAAAGTCATATGGTGAAAATTCACCGCTATTAAAACGGCTTCGGATTTTCAAATAATGCTCATATCCATTATTGTCTGCCATGCTGAGCAGCTTCCCCTCTTTCTCCAGATACTGTTTCATTAAAGAGGCTGTAATAACCTTCTGTTGAATGCCTTTATAAAAATTGATGATATGAGGGTTTGAGTCGTTGAGTATTGCCTTTTTATACCCTGAATTAAAAGCCACAACACCTGTTCCAAGAAATGGTTCTATCCATGCACCTAAAACTTTAGGCGCAACGTCCATAATCCAAGAAACCAATTTGGTTTTTATGCCTTGGCTTTTTATGGGAGGGACAATCACTCTCATTTTTCTTTTTTATTTGAAGATTTAGAGACGATCTTACTCCAAAGGTCTGTTCTTCCTTTGAATTCTAAAAAATCTTTGAGAGTCGTGATTTTTGTTGGCTTGCCATTTTTCATCATCGTAGCTGAGCCATAATTCATCCAATACTCGTCGAACCATTCCTCTCCTAATTTGCTAAAAACTCCATTTTCATTCTTCAGGTCTTGTATGTCAAGAATTGATCCAATATTTGCCGTGTTCCCTGACCCTTGTTTATCGCTCGCAATTTTCCATTTCTCTGCCGCAAAGAAATCAAAGTCTTTTATTACCGAAGTAATGGATTTTAGATTTTTTATCGTTGTCACTTGACGCTCACTGCTTTTTTTGCTCAATAGGTCGAACTCTTCCTGAAGCTCTTGTACTTGAAAGGATTGAATTTCCGAAAGACTATCAAGGGAATCTGCTCGAGTGTAAATAATTCCTATGCAGTAATGTCCTAGATAATGATTGTATGGAAACTGAATGTTTTTGCTCTTTTCCCGCTCCTTAAAATACCCTCCGTGGCTACCAAGGGTAAACCCAGCGGTTTTATCATTTCTCCTGACAGTAGTTTTAATATCAACAGCAAACTTCACGTCTTCATCATCTTTTCGTATGAACGTTAAATCAGGATACCAATTCTGTTTTTCAGCAAGAACAATATTAAAGCCAATGCTTTCAGCGAATTGCACGATTTGCGGAAAGATGTGTATTTCGAGGATTTTAGAAACGATTTTCGTATCGGAAGAAATCGTGTAGATGTTCTTATAAACATCAATAAAACCTTTTATTGCCCAATCACCATTTTCAGTGGACACATACCTTTTGAGCTTGCCAGTGAAACTCTCAAGCTCTTTTTTAAACTCCATTTTATACTTCTTTCTATCCTTCGGCTGCATTGCTTTGTTGTAAGAACATTGATTGCTTGGCTGACAAAGATATGGTTTACCACCGAGAATTCGCCGCCTGCAACGCCTCCAACCGCCACCTTGCCCGCTGAGTTCTTCCCCAAAAGATCTATGAACCAGCTCATAGACAAACGGCGCAGATGATGCCCACCCATCACCTGCGCCGATTACATTCGCCGATATGCTGGCGTAATTACCGGATCACGATCTGCTCACGCCCGGGGCCGGTGCCAAGATAGGTCACTTTTGCCCCAACGAACTCTTCGATGAACTTGATGTAATCGCGGGCGGCGGCGGGCAGATCCTCCCACGTGCGACAACCTTCTAAGCTGGTGTTCCAGCCGGGGAGCATCTGGTACTGGGCATCCACCCGTTCAAGGCTGCCACATTCGCTGGGGAAATACTTCAGCGTCCGCCCGTCCAGTTGGTAGCCGGTGCAAACGCCGATCTCCGAAAAATTATTCAGCACGTCCAGCTTCGTCAGGACGATCTCGGTGATGCCGTTAATCATGGCCGAATAGCGGAGCGCGAACAGGTCCAGCCAGCCGCAGCGGCGCGGGCGGCCAGTGGTTGCGCCGAACTCCGCCCCCTCGCTCCGCAAACGCTCCCCAACCTCGTCGTGTAGCTCGGTGGGGAATGGCCCGTTGCCAACGCGGGTGCTGTACGCCTTGACGATCCCGATCACCCCGGTGATGGCCGTTGGCGGCAATCCCAACCCCGTGCAGGCCCCGCCAGAGGTTGGCGAGGAGCTGGTGACAAACGGATAGGTCCCGTGGTCAACATCCAACAACGCCCCTTGCGCCCCTTCCAGCAGCAACCGTTTCCCGCTGCGCCACGCTTCGTTCAGATACGACGTGGTGTCGGTGATATACTCATCTATCTGCTTATCGAACTCTAGATATTCCGCCACCGTTTTCTCAACATCTAACTCCGGAGCATCATAGACTTTGCGGAACCATTCGTTTTTTTCGGCAATGGCGCGGCGCAGTTTGGCCTCCAACAACGTCCGGTCCAGCAGGTCCACAATGCGGATGCCGGAGCGGTTGTATTTGTCAATGTAGGCAGGGCCGATTCCCCGCCCGGTGGTTCCAATCTTCTGGTCGCTTTCCTGAAGCTGGTCCAGCAGTTTGTGGTACGGCATGATAAGATGCGCCTTGTGGCTGATCTTCAGCCGCCCGCTCATGGAGATGCCCAGCGACTCCAACCGCCGGATTTCATCCATCAACGCCACCGGGTCAATCACCACTCCGTTGCCAATCACGCAGGTGACACCGTCGTGAAGGATGCCGGAAGGAATCAGATGGAGCACATATTTTTTCCCATCCACAACAATGGTATGCCCTGCGTTTGCGCCCCCTTGATACCGCGCAACAACGTCCGATTGCTCGGTTAGCAAATCCACAACTTTCCCCTTCCCCTCATCCCCCCACTGTGCACCGACGATAATTTTGACGCTCATGGTAGTGGTTTTTTCGGAACATGAAACAGCCCCGATTCCGCAATCAGCCACGCACGTGGCGTTGCAGGAATCGGAGCATGAAGATTGTGTGGTCGTGTGGCGGCCATGATGAACTCATAGCCACCGTTGGCCACCCCGCGCCGGGCATCGGCGCGCAGGCGGGCATTTAGGCAAGCGCATCTTCGCGCGTGGCGAAGGTGCGGAACACGGCATCTAAGCGGGTCATCTTGAACAGGCTTAGAATTTTTTGGTTGGCACCAACAACGCAGAATTCCCCGCCAGCCCCGCGAACGGTTTTTGCGGCCCCCACCAGCATTCCCAACCCCGAGCTGTTCATCAGCTCCACGGCGTTAAGGTCCACCACCACCCGGCGCGCACCACCACGAACCAACTCCCCCACGCCGCTGGTGAACTCCATGGCATCGGCACCGCCAAGCACATCGCCGTTGATAACGATAATCGCAGGTTCCGTCTGTTCAACCGTGAATTTCATGGGAGTTAGGGGAATAAAGGGTTCAAGGTTTTTACCGCGCCACCGCTGCGGCTTTGCGTTGGCGGGTTTCTTCGATAAGGCGCTGCGTGTGCTCGGCAAAGTCACGCTCGGCACGTGGGTCCAGCTTCCCTTGCTTCACAAGCACGCTGATAACGAACGCGCTGGCGATGTAGATGGAGGAGTAGGTTCCGGTGATAATGCCCACCAACATCGTGAACGCAAAGCCGTTCAGAACCTCGCCCGAGAAAAGCAACAGGATCACCAGCACCAGCGCAACCGTCAACGAGGTGTTGATGGTGCGGGGAAGCGTTTCGTTGATGGAGCGGTTCATCAACATCATCAGGTTTTCGCCGCGATGCAGCTTGCGGTTCTCGCGGATACGGTCGAAGATGATCACCGTGTCGTTGATGGAGAAACCAACCACCGTCAGGAACGCGGCCAGCATCCCCATGTTCATCTCCAAGTTCAGCCCAAACACTCCGTTGAAAATCACCGCAAGGGCGAAGGCCACCAGAACGTCGTGGACAAGGGCGATCACCGCGCCAAGCCCAAACAGGAACTCGAACCGGAAGGTGATGTACAGCAAGATGGCGATCACCGAGACGATCACCGCAAGCAACGCTTTGCCCCGCATCTCCTTGCCAACTTTTGGGCCGATGTTATCCACCTTCAACAGCGTCATGGTGTTGCCAGGGAAGGCGGACTGGATTTTTTCTTGCAGGGTCCGCGCCAGCTTGTTGGCTTCCCCTGTGCTAACAGTGGCAGCTTCCTGCTTCACACGGATCAGCACTTTGTCGTCGCCGCCGTACGATTTCAATTCCGACCCTTTGAAGCCAGCGTTATCCACGGCGGTGCGGATTTCATCAAGCGGAATAACCTTTGCGAATTTGAAGGCAGCCTCGGTTCCCCCCTCGAAGTCAATGCCGAACTCAACGCCGCGGATAAACGCCGCGATAAGCCCCGCAACGGTGATTGCTGCCGAGACCCAGTAGAAGAACCGGCGTTTGCCGATGAAGTCAATATGTGTGTTGCTGAAAAATTGCATAGCCTACGTTCGTTCAATGTTCAGTGTGTGGACTGTTGACCCGCGACGCATCATCACGTCAGCGTTGTTGGTTAGGCGCGGGCCTGTTGGGCTTCGGTGACTTTGCGAGACTTCGGTTGGCCAAAGTTGATCGAGGTTGCCCCCCGATCCAGCATAATCATAAAGACTGTTTTGGTCATAAAGACCGCCGTGAACAGGGTGGCCAGAATACCGATGATAAGCGTCACGGCAAAGCCCTGGATTGGACCGGTGCCGAACACAAACAGGATGATACCGGTGATGATCGTGGTCAAGTGGGTATCAATAATTGCGGCGAACGCTTTGTTGTAGCCGTCGTTGACCGCTTGGTGCAATCCGCGCCCGCGCGCAAGCTCCTCGCGGATGCGCTCGTAGATCAGGATGTTGCCATCCACTGCCATGCCGATGGTGACCACCAAGCCGCCAATGCCAGGAAGCGTCAGCGTGGCTTGCAGCGCGGCAAGCACCGCCATTGTTAGATAGACGTTAATAATCACCGCCACATCGGCAACCACCCCACCGAAGGCGTAATACATCGCCATGAACAGCACCACCAACAAAGCGGCAAGCAACATCGAGTTGATCCCTTTATTGATGGAGTCCTCACCAAGCGACGGGCCAACGATCCGTTCTTCGATGATTTTAATCGGTGCTTTTAACGCACCAGCTTTCAGGACGATTGCAAGAAGCTCGGCCTCTTGAAGATCGCGCGAGCCGGTGATCTGGGAGCTTCCGCCGGCGATGCGGTTTTGCACGGTTGGTGCCGAATAGACCGCCGAGTCCAGCACAATCGCCACCCGCTTCTTGATGTTCTTTCCGGTGATGTCGGCCCAGCGGTCGGATCCGTCGTCGCTCATCTCCATGTGGACCACAGGGCGGCCCGTCATGTTGTCGAAGTTCTTCGTCGCGTCGGTGATGACCTCGCCGGTTAGCTCGGCATCGCGGGTGACAACGAACATGCTGAAGATTGCCTGCGGGTCATCTTTCTTGTTGGTTTGGCTTTCGCCGTGGGCCGAGAATGCCACCACCATATCCTCAGGGATCACCGCACGGACATCGGGGCGCGCCAAGTATTCGCGGATTTTCTCCACACCGGCTTTGCTGGTGTAGAAATCATACTGCCCTTTTGGGAAGCTGCTGGCTTGGCCTCCGTAAATCGCCGTCACATCCTCCCCTTTTGCGTCCGAGTTTTGGCGGTAGATCGTCTGGAACAAGGTGGAGAATGGATGATCGGCCACGTACCGCTTCCCTTTCTCCTCGTCGCTTAGCCCCTTGTATGGGTCGTTCGGGTCGCCAGCGGTGTCGGCAGGTTTTGCCGCGCTGTCGTTTCCGGTTTTCTTGCTGCTGTCGTTTTGGGCAAGCTGGGTGTTCGTGTCGGCTGGTGCCTTCTTGGCGGAGTCGCCCTTCTTGGCAGTGTCCACTTTCTTTGCCACTGCAGTGCTGTCAATCTTGGCCGCGCCGCTGTCCTGTTTGGCAATGGTGGTGTCGGCAGCCGCCTTCTTGGCGGTGTCGTTCGGGTTGACTTTCCCGGCCAGCACTTGGTCAATTTTCTTGAAGACCTCAATCACATCGGTCCCATCTTTCACCAGCTTGAACTCTAGACGTGCGGTGGTCTGCAGCAGGCCGCGCACTTCTTCCTCGTTCTTCGCACCAGGAAGCTCCACAATGATGCGGCGCCCGGTTTTGGTGATTGATGGCTCGGTAACGCCGTAGCGGTCAATGCGGCGGCGGATCACCTCTTCGGCCTGGTTCACGGCCTCGTTGATGTTCTGCCCCAGCTTGGCAAGGATCGCTTCATCGCTGATGTCTTCGCCAAGATTCAGGTCCGTGTAATAATCCAGCAGCGTGTGGCCGGTTGGGCCAACGTGTTGCTTGAAATTGCGGGCGAAGATGTCAATCACCGGTTCGTCGGAGAGTTTTGCCTCGCTCTCGGTGGCCTCAATCGCTTTGCGGAACGGGTCGTCAATCGCGTCGCGGTTGGCGGTTTCCAGCAGCAATGCCGGCGCATCTACCTCCATGGTGATATAGATACCCCCCTGCAAATCAAGCCCTAACTTGATCCGCTTTGCGCGGGCATCCTCCCAATCTTCTCTGTGGATGGAGTCCCACTTGACCCGGGCAATGGAGTCCAGGGCGTTCCGTTCGCTATCCAGCGAGTAGAACCTGTAGGTTGGCCACAGGAAGAAGCCCGCCGCAATGATGGACAGGGCGATAAGAATCAGACGAGTTGTTGTGGATTTCACTGACGCAGCTCCGCAAAGGTTTTGATCTGGCACGCGTTTTCTTCCACGCCGCCAGGCTTCCGTACTTCGTGTTGAATCGGATTGTTGATCTGGGTTCTTGTAAGAAAGGCTTCAAATATAATCGCGACCGCTTGTTGCAGACAATAGCAAGTCGTGTGCGAGTTGTAAAACGATGAACGGGCGGGCGCAGGGGAATCGCCCCTTTCCCACACCCGTTTGGCGCGAAGGGAACACAAGGGGGCGGGGCATTGTTTCGGGCAGAACCGTGCCATTCGCCTTTTTTTTAGATTCTCCGCGCAAAGATTCTACCAGGCCACCAAAATTTCCCTTCCCATCCCACCGCTTCCTTCGTAGTTTCCTTCATGCTTGAATCCGCACGACCACACAACGCTACCGAAGCACTGCAACGCTTCTTTGGTTACTCCACGTTCCGGCCCGGGCAGGAGGAGATCATCCAGTCGGCACTTTCCGGGCGCGACACGCTGGTGATTATGCCAACCGGCGGCGGAAAATCCCTGTGCTACCAAGTCCCCGCGCTGCTGCTGAAAGGGGTGACGCTGGTCGTCTCCCCGCTGATTGCCTTGATGAAAGACCAAGTGGATGCCCTTGCTTCGCGCGGGGTGCGGGCAACCACCATCAACTCCACTCTAGAGTTCCCCGAAGTCCGCCAGCGGATGACCGACATCCGCTACGGGCTTTATTCCCTGGTCTATGTTGCCCCCGAGCGGTTCGAAAGCCCGAAATTTCTTGAGCTTATCCGCGAGGTCCAAATCTCCCTGTTCGCCGTTGACGAAGCCCATTGCATCAGCGAGTGGGGCCACGATTTCCGCCCAAGCTACTTGCGGCTGGGGGAAGCGATCAACGAGCTTAACCGCCCCCCGGTGCTGGCCCTAACCGCCACGGCAACCCCGTACGTCCAGGAAGACATCATCGCCCAGCTTCGCCTGAAGGAACCGCGAAGGTTCGTGCGGGGGTTCGACCGCCCCAACCTTAATTACAAGGTCATCACCCCCGAAAACAAGGAGGCGGAGCTACGGGGAATTTTGAGCAAGGAGCTGCAGCGGGACGGCTCCACGATCATCTACTGCGGAACCCGAAAGAATGTGGAGAGCGTCGGGACGATGCTTCATGCCGAACGGTTCCCGGTGACGATCTACCACGCGGGGCTTCCCGATGCCAACCGCACCACCGCGCAGGAGGCGTTCATCAGCGGGCGGGCGCGGTGCATTGTGGCCACCAACGCTTTTGGAATGGGGATTGATAAAGCCGACGTGCGGAACGTGATCCACATGGACCTTCCTGGCTCGATTGAAGCCTACTACCAAGAAGCCGGGCGCGCCGGGCGCGACGGGTCCCCAAGCGATTGCGCCATCCTGTACCAAACCCGCGACCGCCGTTTGCAGGAGTTCTTCATCCGCAACACCTACCCCGACCGCTCGGCCATTGATGCCGTCTATGATGCCATGTGGGACATGGTTCGCGTTGGATTGGGAAGCCGCTACGAAGGGGTGTTCGTCCCCGACGAACGGGACCTTATTGGGCGAGCAAAAATTCATGGGTCCGCACTCCATGGGATTTTGGGAGCGTTGGAGAAGAACGAGATCATCCGGAAAGTGCGTGCCGAACGATTGGGCGGAATCCGATTCCTTGCCGATAGCCGCGAGATTCAACACTACTACCAACTTACCCGCGACGAGAACCGGAAGAAGACCATCACCGCACTGCTGCGAACGCTGGGCGGCGCATCCCTTAGCCGCGAAACATTGTTCAACCCGGAAGAGCTTGCGCGGAAGCACGACATCCCGTTCGAGGCGTTCGAGCAAAGCCTGCGGGCCTTGATGGCAAGCCGCCTTATTCAATACTCACCCCCAACCGCCGGAACCGGATATCAGTTCGTGCAGGAACGCCTCCCGATCCGCAACGTCCGGATTGACGAACGCTCCATTGAGCTTTCCCGCAACCGCGCGCTTACCAAGCTGGACGCAATGGAACGCTACGCCCAAACGCTTGGCTGCCGCCGCGATTTTATCCTGGAATATTTCTGTGCCGAGATTGAAACGCCACGCTGCGGCCACTGCGACAACTGCCACACCGGGGCCGACCGCAAGCCGATGGAGCTTCGCCCGCAAACCCGCCGCGCAATGGAGCAACTGCTGGCCACCGCCCACGAGCTTGGCGGGCGGTTCGGCAAAATGACCCTTGTTGACCTGCTTCGCGGGACCACAAACCCAACGATTGCAAAGTTCCGGCTGGAGACCTACCCCCGCTTTGGCGAGCTACGGGAGATGGACCGCCGCGAGCTTGCCGACATCGCCACACAACTGATTGATAAAGGATTGTTGGAAAGCGCGATGGCGGTGAAACCCACCGTGAAGATCACCCCGGCGGGAAGGGAAGCGGTGGCGCATCTGGCTCTGAAAAAATTCACCATTGGCTGGAGCGGGAACGAAACCGAGCGCAGCCGCAACCCCAAAGTGCTGGAGCTTCTTCAGCAGGAGCGCGACCGGCTTGGGCGTGCCGAGGGACTGCGCCCGCAAGCAATCTGCCCCGATGATCTTCTTGTTTCCATTGCGAACGAACTCCCCACCAGCCGCACCGATTTCATGGAGATTGCCGGGATGACCGAAGCAACCTACGGCATCTGCGGCGCGCCATTTATCGCCCTGATTGAGCAGCTACAGGCCGAGGAGACATGGCAGGAAGAGACTCCGCAAGGAATCCCCGACCGGCTGAAACGGACCTACCTACTCTATCAAGATGGCGGCGACCTTGAGGAAATCTCGCGCCGTTCGTCGCGGCAGCCCTCGACCGTCAGCAGCCACATCGAGGAGTTGATAACGCTGGGGGTGGAGCTGGACATCCGGCGGTTTGTTCCGCAGGGGATTATCAAGGCCGTGGCCCAGGAGCTTCAGCGGATCCCGTACGCCTCGCTCCGTGACCTGCGTGGGCTAATTGGGAACGCCGTTGATTACCCCCAGCTTCGGATTGCAGCCGCATGGGTGCGCGCCGGGCGGGAAGAGTGAGGTTCCGCCAAGTAACCGAAGGGTAGCGGCCCCGATCTTTATCGGGGCCCAGTGATACCGGTAGCGGCCCCGATCTTTATCGGGGCCCAGTCAGAGAAAGAAGAAAACGCCGAAGGCTAAAGACCTTTTATCAATCCCGACGGAAGTCGGGGCGGCTACCCGGCCAGTACAAGCCGCCGCACTTACTCCAATACCATTTCTTAGCATTTCCTTCGGCCATCTTCTTCCCTGTTTCCTACATTTGCAGCCATGCGTCGCTTTTCATTTTTTGGGACCGTCATCGTGCTGGTGGGGTTGGTGGTTGGGCTTGTCTTGTTGGGCATTCGCCTGATTGGCCGCTCCTTCACCCCCGACGGCACCAGCCAGGACACGATCTCTGGGCTGAAAGATCAAACCACAATCACCCGTAACCGCTACGGCGTTCCGTACATCACCGCTGCCAACGAGAACGATGCTTGGGCCGCGTTGGGGTACGCCCACGCCCAGGACCGCCTGTGGCAAATGGACCTGTTCCGCAGGGCCGGGGAAGGGCGGTTGGCAGAGATTTTCGGGAAGCAACTGATTGGCCAGGACGCACTGCTGAAAACCATTGGCTTCAAGAATGCCGCAGCCAAAACGCTGGAATCGCTTCCGAAGGAAACCCGCGCGGCGTTGGACGCTTATTGCAACGGCGTGAACGCCTTCATTGCCTCGCACGCGGGGCATTATCCGTTCGAGTTCGACGCGCTTGGCTACGTGCCGGAACCCTGGACCCCACAGCACACGGTGATCGTCACGAAGCTGCTGGCGTGGGAGCTGAACACCTCCTTCTGGACCGACATGGTGTTTGCCGACATTCGGGACCGCGTTGACTCCGCCCGGTTTTCCGAAATCCTTCCGTGGTACCCTTCCGATGCCCCCACCATCATCCCCGGCGGACAAAAGCCCGAGCCGTTGCTGGAACGGTTTCACCTTCCCCCTCCCCCCGACACTTCCCGCCGCGATTCCACCCAACAGCGCGACACCACCCAGCCGCGCCAGCCGAACGCCGCCGCAATTTCCGATCTGTTAGAGGTGATGGAGCTTGATGCCGAAACCCGCCAGCTGTTGGGAATGGGAGGGGCGCACGTCGGGTCCAACGCGTGGGCCGTTGCCGGCGGACGCACCGAGGGGGGGAAACCGATACTGGCCAACGACCCCCACCTTGCCCACAGCGCGCCGGCCAAATGGTACCAAGCCGTGGTCTCCTGGAAAGGAACCACCGTTGCCGGGGTCACGATTCCGGGCTGCCCGTTTGTGGTGATTGGGCGGAATGCCTCCATCGCCTGGGGCATCACCAGCCTGATGGCGGACCAAACCGATTTTTTTGTTGAACAGCTGGACAGCGCAACGCGCCGCAGCTACTTGTACGACGGCAAATGGAAAAAACTGCGGCTGGTCCGCGACACCATTCGCTGCAAGGATTCGGCGGCAACGCCAATGGCGGTGCGGTTTGCGGCCCACGGCCCCCTTCTTTCCGATTTGCGCGAGTTCCGCCGCTACCTTCGCGACCCCAAGATTGGCTACCCACAGATGAACGACCCAACCAGCGCGTTCGCCACGCGGGCCATTAGCTTCCGCTGGGTTGGGCATGACCCCTCGATGGAGCTTGCGGGTTGGCAGCGGATCAACCGCGCCGCCAACCAGGCGGAGTTCGCCAAAGGGGTCCAGATGTGTGGCGTTCCGGCGCTGGCGTTCGTCTATGCCGATGCCGCCGGGAACATCGCTTTTCTCCCCTCGGCCAAGCTGCCGCTGCGTGGCGACGGCGCGGGGATGAACCTGCCATCGAACGGAACCGAAAGCCGCTTCGACTGGAAGGGATACTCCTCCCCCAGCCAATTGCCAACGCTGACAAATCCCCCCGCAGGCTACATCGCCAGCGCGAACAACAAAGTCTCGAACACGCCTGGCGTTGCCATTGGGGATGGCTGGGAGGATCCGTCGCGGGCGTTCCGGCTGAACGAATTATTGAAGGAAGGGAACAACTTCGGCGTTCAGGATATGATCCAGATTCAGGGTGATGTCCGCTCGCCACACTTGCTTCTGATGTCGGAATTTCTGCTTCACGCCTTCCCCGACAGCCTGCGCCAAACGCCGCTGGTGCGCCAGGTGTTAGCGCGAATGCGGGATTGGGATGGGGGGATGCTGGTTGACGCGCCCGAGCCAGCTATTGCCGCCGCATGGTTCCAAAGCGTGGTGGAGATGACGTATGCCGACGAGCTTGGCCCGGAACTCTATCACCAATTTGGGCGGATGGCCTTGCTGCCGATTCGCTCGATTCGCCACCAGCTGCTGGTGGATGGTGCCTGGTTCGACGACGTGCGAACCGGGGAAAACGAAACCCGGGATCAGATTCTTCGGAACGCGCTTGGCCGCGCACTCGACACGCTGCACCGCCGGTTCGGGAATTGGAACATTGCCACGTGGCGGTACGGAAACCTTCACACCGTCACGTTCCACCATCCATTCAGCAAGAACCCGCAGCTGCGCGGCATTGTTGACATTGGTCCGTTCGAGATTGGCGGCGCAAACACCACGCTGAACAACGGCGAATGGCGGCTGGACCTTCCCTACGAAACAACGCTTGGTCCCTCGATGCGCCAGATTGTTGACTTTGCCGACACCACCGCTTTCCTGCGAAGCGTCCTGACCACCGGGCAAAGCGGGCAATCGCTCTCGGAATTCTACAGCAACCAGACGATTCTCTACCTCTCCAACGGCTACCTATCGCTGCAACGGAACGCACCGGAAGGGGGCGCAGTGTTGTCGGTGGTGGTGCTTCGAGGGGAGTAGCGGAGGGGGCCAGTTCAAAGAGTAGGTCATGTCGAAGTGTCGCGCCTTCTGTTTCGTCGCAAGCGGCTTCGCATCTCTCCAATGCTGGGGGAAATCATGGCTGCGATTGATCCCTTCCTTCCGTTCACAAAATTCTCTTGCTGCATCCCTTGCCACCGGCTGTGATCCGTTGTAAGTTTAGTCTCGTTCTGCCCCCAGATACACAACCTTCTGTTCTCGCACGTTCACGTGGCTGGCATACGCCGCCGCATTTTCCCATTCACATAACTCCATACGGAGGAAACCATGTTAGCAAGGACTCATTTTCCAAACTCCAAACTCCAAGGGGTAGGTTCATCCTCAATTTCTTTCCTTTATAGGTTAGCGATTGGGCTGGTGGCGATGGTCATCGCCGTTGCTACGGCCACTGCGCAAAGCAACCCTTGTCCAGACCCCACTTGCCCAAACAGCTCTTGGAGCGGCGTTTCTGTGTTTCCTGTCCGCTTTGACCTTTACGGCCACTGCAACGGATGCACCGGAAAAATCTATATCCGCACACGCAACTGCGGCACTTGTGATATTTATGTCGAGAAAATTGACATGGATGACGTTAATTGCACCTGCGCTGCAGGAGATATGTTCAAATCCGCCATTGCGGATCTGTTTATTACTTACTTAGATTACCTTCCCTTGAACTGTAGGCCAGGCAAAGGAGAATGCGAAACAAACTGGCGGGTTCTTATTGGAGGATGCTACGAATTTATTACCTCTCCAACGCAGGTCGCATCGTATCAACATTGCCCCGGACCAGGCTTTTTATCCGATTGCTGTACTTCGGAGTATAAAATTTGCAAAGGCACCGATGGCACGGTCACCTTCGAGCAAATTGGCGAAACGTCAACCACAGTAACCTGCACCCCACCCTGCCAATCATATTGCGGATATATTCCCGTGCACTCGCCAACATCGGCCAAGCGTGAGGCTCCTTGGACCGCACCTGAGGTTGCCGAAGTTGTTGTTGCCCCCAATCCAACCAATGGAAAAACAATTATTCGCTGCACCGCTGTTGCCGTGCCGGAAGCAGTGGTTGATATTGTTGATCTTCAAGGAAACATTGTTGCCACCCAACGCGGCGTAACCACCGCTGATAAAACGTTGGAGGTGGAGTTCAATGCCTCCGATGTAGCCGCCGGAACCTACCACTACCGTGTTAGTGCCGACCGGAAGCAACTTGCCACCGGATCGTTCACCGTAATTAAATAACCTATTTGTTGTGTTGCAAGCGGTGGGGGAGGTATCCCCCCCTCCACCGTTTGCAATTGCCCTCAATTTCTACCACTACCAACCATCCACCAAGCGGCACCGGCCATGAATATCTTTACTCTTACCCGACTACTCCTGCTTCAACTCAGCATTGTTCTCTCACTCTCGGCCCAGCAACCCGATTGGATTACCCAGATTGATTATTCTATCCCTGATGGCAGCTTTATTAGCGATGTTGATTGCCTTGATTCTTTGAATTGTGCCTTTGTAAAAACATGGGGGATCGGATTTACAAATACTATTTTTCGATCTACCGATGGGGGTGTACAGTGGTCGTCTATCCATCAACAAGATTCCACGGGAAAAAGATTGCCACGATATATGAGCGTTGCTTACACCACCAAGAACACAATAATCGCGTGTGGCGATAGCGGCATTCTTGTTCGCACCACCGATGGAGGAACGTCTTGGAAAACCACAAGAATAGCTGTAACACATCAGCTCAATAAAATTATCATGGCAAACCCCAAGCATGGTATTATTCAGGCGATTGGACCCAACCCTGAATATATCCTTGCTACCTCCGATAGTGGTGCCACATGGGATTCCATTGCCGTCCCCATTCCGCCAATGTGGGAGCAACGCTATATCGAATCCGCAACAACTCCTGCCCCGAACGTCTTTATTTGCGCCATTTACTACGAGGACAGCACAGCCATTGCCTACTCTGCCGACCGCGGAAAAACATGGAAATATTTCTACGACCCACCATGCAAGTATGCTCAATTCTTTTTCCTTGATTCCCTCAATGGTTGGATGTCCTCCGGCAAATACTTCCCACCGGCTTCAACACCACAATTATCAGATATTTTCTCCCGAACCTACGATGGCGGAATAACCTGGCATCCATTACTTGATACTTTTCTTGCCACTGGTTTTGGCATCAGCGATCTTTCTTTTGCCGATTCCCTGCATGGGTTAGCCGTCGGCGGCGACAAGGTTCTTCGCACCACCGATGGTGGGCTGACATGGAACCGCGAAACGTTGGATTTTGATTCTTTCTTCACCCTGCGGGTCTCCTACAAGCCTGGCAGTAATGGTGTCATCACCGGTGCCACAGCGCGGGTGCTACGCTATGTTGGGAAGTCCATCGATGCAGGACCACAGCCTGAGGCTCCCACAGCATTTGATCTTGCTCCCAATCGCATTCTTGAGGGTGCTGTTCCTGTTTTGCGATATCAGCTTCCGCAGCCGTCGCGGGTTGGTATCAGCATGATTTCTGTGACGGGCCAGGAGCGTGTGCTTCAGCCAGCAACGGAGCGTGATGCAGGGCTGCATCAATTTCAGCTACCAACTGAGGGACTTCCTTCGGGGTTATATTTTATCCGCATCACCAACAACCAGCAAACCCGTGTGTTGCCGCTTCAGGTGCTGCGATAGCTATACAACAGATGCATTCCAACGTGCCAAATCAGCTGACTAGACTATCAGCAGGTCTGTTGGAGTGCGCCCGGGAAATGGAATCTGCTGTGAAGCAGGTTACTTGGACCCGCCCGCGCTATCCGCCGGCTTCCATCCGTTCGGCTGCGCGGCGCACGGCGTGTTGGATTATCGCCACCTCATCGGTGTCGAACAACCGCACGCCAACCTGCTGGGTGGGCAACACAAACCGGATTCCGGAACCGGCGCGTTTTTTGTCCGAACGCATCGCCCGAATCATCCGCTCGACCGGTGGGATTGGGGCCGTGCGAAGCGTGAACGGCAGTGCGGCGGAAGCAATCTCATCACAACGGTCGCTAGTGATAGAACCCACCGCGTGCGACATCTCGGCAGCGGCAATCAACCCAAACGCAACCGCCTCGCCGTGGGCGTAGATTCCTGGCGCGCTCCCCTCCAGCGCGTGCCCAAAGGTGTGGCCCAAGTTTAGCGACATCCGCAACGAAGCGTCGAACGTGTCGCGCTCCACAACATCAATTTTGGTGGCGATGCTTTGGCGGATCACCTCGTCAAGAATTGCGGGAAGCTGGCCTTGCAAGATTGCCGGAGCGGCCAGGGCAACGGCGCGGGCAAGCTCGGCAGAGTTTGCAATCCCCATTTTTAGGGCCTCCACAAATCCCGACCGAAGCTCACGCACCGGAAGCGACCGCAAAAACGCGCCGCAAACCAGCACCTCGCTTGGCTGGCGGATGGTCCCAACAAGGTTCCGAATGCCGCCAACGTTGATCGCCGTCTTCCCGCCAATCGCAGCATCCACCTGGCCAAGCAGCGTGGTGGGGACGTAGGCGCAGCCAATGCCACGCATGAAAATGGAGGCAAGGAACCCCGCAACATCGGTGGCAACGCCGCCACCAATCCCCACCACCAACGAGTCCCGCGTGAAACCGCCAGCAACCAACGCCCGCGCAAACTCCTCAACAATCTTGAAGCTCTTCGACTCCTCGGTCGCCTCAATCCGCAGCACCAAGTGTTCGCTGCCGTCGTCCAAGCCCAGGTGGTCGTGGTACAGTTGCGCCACGGCAGCATCCATCACCAGCGCAACCTTCCGCCCGGCCGCAAGCTGCCGCAAGCGGCGCACCAGCGGCGGCAGCGCGGCGTAACCGGTGATGGAGCACCGCTCCCCATTTGGCTCCGTTTGGATGTGCCACGCCGGCTCCATCAGTTGGTTAATCTGGTGGTTCAGCCGTTCGGCAATCGCCTCCGGCGGGGCATCACTCTGGATGGTTAGCTCCGCTTCCTGATACCAGCCAAGCCGCTGGCGGTAAAGCCGTTTCCACGCAAGCAGCGGATCCTCCTCGAACAGCAGCGGGCGCGGCTCCTCCCCTTGCAACCGCTCGATTGCAGTCATTGCGTCCACATCCAAAAAAATCCGAATGCCTGACTCGCGGATCATGCTTCGGATGGCTGGATCCGCAACGGCCCCGCCACCCAACGCAATCACTGTTGGCCCCGGGTCGGACTCCATGATTCGGAGCAGAACGTTCCACTCCATCCGCCGGAACGCGGTCTCGCCGTCGTGCCAGAAAATATCGAGGATGGATTTCCCCGCCTCGGCCTCAATCTGCTTGTCAAGGTCCAGAAACGGAACGCCGCGCAGCTGCGCAAGAAATCGCCCCACCGTGCTTTTCCCCCCGCCCGAAGGTCCCTGAAGCCAGATAATCATTGGGTTTGAAGGTCGTTTTGGAGATGATCTTGAAGAAGGTTGTGCAGTTCCGCCGGGCTGGCATCCACGCCGGTCCACAGCCGGAACGATTCGGCGGCTTGCGCGGCAAACATACGCAGCCCGTTCATGGCGGGAACCCCGGCGCGCTTGGCAATCGCCATCAGTGGAGTGGTGGCAGGGCGGTAGATCATGTCGTAAAAAAGCTGGCAGCGGGGAGCGCGATCATCATCACCTGCGCCTGCTCTTTCACCCGCTTGGCTGCGTGCCTCTTCCGTTCCAAACAGCCCGCCAAAAATATCTGTGGAGCTTGCATCGGCGGCCAGCCCAACGGGGGTGGCATTCACCACAAGCTCCGCCGGGGCGAAATGCTCAATCTGGGCGGGGATGATTCGGGGGTCGTTCCAGCGGGCCGTCTCGGCAACGGCGCGTGGAAGCGTGCGGGAGTAGAGTGTCAGTTTTTTCAGATTGGGGGAATCCAACAACGCAGCGATAGCGGCGCGCGCAGCCCCGCCCGTTCCCAACATCGCAGCGGTTCGGAACGCGCCAATCCCTCCATCCACCGTTGATTCCAGCGACCACCGGAAGCCTTGCACGTCGGTGTTGTATCCCGCCGCAGCCCCATCCCGAAACACCACCGTGTTCACGGCCCGAACGCGCTTGGCAATCGGGTCCCGCGTATCCACCAGCTGGAACAGAAGCTCCTTGTGGGGCGAAGTGACGTTGGCCCCGGCATATCCCCCCCGCTTCATCATCTCCACGGCGGAAGGGAGTTCGGAAGCAGCAATCGGGAACAGGCCATAAACAAACGGAAGCCGGTGGCGGCGGAAGAGTGCGTTGTGGAGAAATGGAGAAAGGGAGTGGGCGATATTTTGGCCAAGCAGAACAACGTTCATGGTGGAATCGCTGATGGAAATTGAGTGCGCGTGCGCAACGGCAGGAGTGCAAGCCATCCGTTCGGTAGCCGCCCCGACATGAAGTCGGGGTTCATAAAAGGTCTTTAGCCTTCGGCGCCTTCTGACTGGGGCCCCGACATGAAGTCGGGGTTCATAAAAGGTCTTTAGCCTTCGGTGCCTTCCTCTCCCTCTCGCGGCAGGCTCAAGACCTGCCGCTACCCGGCATCCACACACGGGTAGCCGAAGGTCTTTAGCCTTCGGTGCCTTCCTCTCCCTCTCGCGGCAGGCTAAAGACCTGCCGCTACCCGGCATCCACACACGGGTAGCCGCCCCGACATGAAGTCGGGGTTCATAAAAGGTCTTTAGCCTTCGGCGTCTATCTTCCACACTGGGCAGGCTAAAGACCTGCCGCTACCCCACCCCGGTAGCCTTCGGCACTTTCTGACTGGGCCCCGACGAAGGTCGGAGCCGCTACCCGTTCCAGGAGAATGATTTTCTTCTTGGCTTACACCTCCGCCACCTCGCGGCCTTTTGGCAGGCGGTCAACGCGGATCACATCCATGAAAGCACTGACGGAGAACTCCGCATTCCCCACGCCCGGGCGGCCGTAGCCTGGGGGGGCGGGAAGATTGTGGCGTTCGAAGGTTCCACGCCATGCCAGCAGCAGCTTCACGAAATACTCCAACGGCGGTCCCTGCTGGCGGCCAAGGTCCGATGTCGGCTCGGGGCACCACGTGGTGAATCGCGGAATGATCCCCTGGCTCATAAAATATTCCAGCCCTTCGGTGGTGGAAGCAACGGCGCGGTCAATATCGGTGAAGCCGTGGGGCTGCGCCATTTCCACCCCACCCACAAAGTTCGGGATCACCCGTTCCGGGCCAAAAATTTCGGCGGCATCAACAATCCGTTTGATCCACTCGCTGCGGCCAACGTAGCGTTCCTTCCCCGGGCAAATCCAGGGGAAAAGCTCCGGTGACCAGACCTCGTAGTTGGGGTGATAGATCCGGTAGCCAGCATCGCGCAGCATCTGGGCTTCATCCTTCGGCAGTGCCTGGACCACGGCCTTCGGAATCCAACGCCCGGGGAAGCGCGACTCGATTGCCTCGGCATATCGGGCATACCACTCCCCTTCTTTCATCCCTTGCAACGACGACGTGATGCTTCCGCCGGTGACGGTGTAGGCTTTGGAGACAGTGTCGTGCTGGTTAATCAGCCCCATTGCTTCCACGATGTCATCAATCGCTTTGACGGCGGTGTACTCGCGGCCCTGGGCTTTTTGCTGGCGGTAGTTTTCGTTCAGGTCGCAGAACCGGCATTCCTCGCTTTTCCCCCAATACTGGCAAAGGCGATAGACGGTGAGATAGACCAAATACCCCCACTCGATTGCCGGGGCTATCTCGGAAATTTTTTTGCCGCTGCTCAGGCTGTGGGCGTAGTAGTCGGGGATTGGAGGGAACTCCAGATCGGCAAGGTGAGTGCCTTCGCACAGCAGTGCAAGGCGGCCTTCGTGAAGCTGCACGCGGTACGGAGAATCGGGGTTGACCCGAACCGAAACGATGGTGGGCCGAAGGTCATAGGCCCCTCCGGTCATCCGAATTTCCTCCGGCGAGCGGTAGGCCTCGTGGTGCTGCATCTCCTTCAAGGGGACAAGATCGAAGGAGAAGATGAAGTAATCTTTTGGCTTGTAGCCGCTGGCCACCGCAAGGGCGTTTTCGTCGAATGCCAAGCCAACGCGCAGGATGTCCTGTTTGATGATCGCCTCGCGCGGGAGGTCGGGGAAGGCATCGAACATCCGTTCCAGCTCGGCAACGACGGTCGGTGTGGTTTCGGGAATAGTCATCTTTTTCTGTTCAAAGGATTGCGTTGACGGCCGCCTGCATCACGCTTCGGAATTGTTCTTTCCATTCTTTCCCTCCGTCGGGTCCAACAATGTTGGTGACGCCAAGCAGAATTGCTGTGGGGATTCCGGCAGCGGCGCGAAGCACCGGGTACGCCTCAAGATTCTCCACCCGGCCCGAAATGCCCGACTCCAATTGCCGCGCCAGCGATTCCGATTCGGTGATTCCCAACGTGCAGATCACTTCGGCATCGGCGGGCGGCGGGGAGAGCCGGCGGCGGAGTTGCTCGGTTAGCTCGGGATCGGTAAGAAGCGTTTCCGGCATCAGCCCCGGGATTCGCATTGCCTGGGAAGCCACATCGCCCGAACCAAGCCGAACGCTGCGTGCAAGCAGAAGCTGGCCAATCTGGAAACCGCTTCCCGGATACGCACCGCACGTTCCGACGAACAGCATCGCCGCCGGCGTGTGGCGCGCCACAATCCGTGACGTTCCGGCGGCAGCATCCACCAGCCCCACGCCGGTGATATCGCTCGGCAACGAAGGGGGAACCCCATTCGGGAACGCAGCATCCCGCTCAAGCGCGGACGAAAATACAAGGAGAAAGGACATAGGAATGGTTATGGAACGTGACGGAAGCAAGGGCAAAGATAGGAACTCACCATATGCACGAAAGAGCGGAAGCCGCAGCAACTTTGCTCTTGCGTTGCCGATCCATTCTTTCGTATCATTTCCACGACTTCTTCAGCTGCTTCCACAGAACTTTTACTGAGAAAGAGAGAGGTTGTTATGTCGCTCAGCTTACAGGCCTTCCTTTCGGCTGGCAGGGATTTCGAGGCCAGCCGGTATCGGATTCTTGAGGGGTTACGGCGCGTTCGGCAGGAGTTCACGCACAACCGTATCTACCCCACCCTTTCGGAATTAACGGAGCTGTACGTGACGCTCCGGACCATCACCGACAACAGCACGAACCTTCGCGACCAACTTCCCGGGCGGATTGTTGGGCTTGACTTACAAGGCCAACGGGTGATCTACCGGAACGAATCGTTCAGCAACGATGATGTTCTGGCGGTCCAGGAACTGATCCGGTGGGCGATGCCGCTGCTGCAACAAGCAATCGAGGAGGGGCAAACGATCTTCAATTTTGTTGATGACCACCTGCGGTTGGAGCACGTTGGGCTGCTTCCTTCCTACGTTGAGGAAGGGTATTTGCTGATCCCAGAGTTGCAGCGGGGGGTGCTTCATGTGATTCAGTATGAGGTGAGCATTTTCACCAGCGAGAACGAGCGATACCGGAACCTGCGAACCACCTCGGTGCGGACGGTTTCGCTGAACGATCTTGGGATGACGGCGGCATCGCTGAAGATGCTGCTGATTGCCGAGAACCGTTCGCTTCCGAACCCGGCCACCTACATCTTCCAAACCGATCTTGATTTCCCCTTTGCCGAAACCATGCTGCCCGTGGCCAAGCGGAAGCTGTTGCGGAGGTTGTTTTCGTAGAACGGTGGCCAACGCAGACGGGGCAAGCTCCGTTACCGGCAGCCTGCCCCGTTTTTGAATATTTGGTTGCGCCCAATCAGTGCGCCACAACAATCGGCACACTACGCCGTTGCCCCTTGCCAACCATTTGCACCACGTACAGCCCGTTCGGCAATCCGTCCAACTCCATCACTATTTCATTGTTTCCGGTTCGGGATTGGGTCCAGGTTCCCACGGCTACTTGCTGGCCTAGTCCATTGTACAACTCAATATCCCCTTCGCAATCTTTTGGCAGCCGGAGCCACACCCTTCCGCTTGTGGGGTTTGGGTAGAGGAGCAACCCGCCTTCGTTCCCCCATCCATCTCCATTTCTATCTCCATCTCCAATCCCTACCGATGAGGTACGCTCTGATTTGGTAAACCGGAGTATTGCGCCGTTTGGCCCAACAACTATTGCCCGCAGGCTATCTATCATGCAGAGGCTGTACACACGAAACACCACTCCGCTAAGCAGGCTAAGCCCTGACTCCTCCGCTGACCATGTTTGGCCGCTGTCGCTGGTGTAGTAGATCGTTCCGCCTGTTTCCGGCGCGACCACTCCATACCGCGCATTCCAAAAGCTCATCCGAAAGGGGGTCACGCCAGCTGGAAGCGGGAATGGGTTCCATGTTTTTCCGCCATCGGTTGTCCGGGCAACTTCGGTGACTCCACGCCGGGTTGCGGTTTGGCGGTCGTGCATCTGCACCCCTATCATACTGGTGAAATATGTGGAGATCGAGTCCCACGTTGCACCGCCATCGGTGGTTCCCAACAGTTTTGGCGGGTTTCCAACCGCAAGCCCTGTCAGGGAGTCGGCAAAGGAAACGCCAAACAGGCTGCTGGCCGTCTGGGGCTGTTGCGATACCCAAGTTTCGCCTGCGTCGGTTGTTCGCACAATTGTGGCGTAGCGGCCAACCGCCACGGCATTGCGGCGATTGATCACCACAACATCATTCAGATAATTCTTCACGCCAGAAAGGGACTCTCTCCACGTCATGCCATCATCTACCGAATGGAGGATGATTCCGGAATCCCCCACAGCAACGCACAACCCATCGGCACAGGCAACCGCCGATAATATCTGTTGCCCCGGGTAGGGCCGTTTCTTCCACGTTGCCCCACCGTTGTTTGTGGTGTAAATGGTGATTTGGCTGTCAATGCTTGCTTTAGAATCTCTCCCCACTGCTACGCCCACGCCTTGTTGCTGAGCCGAGAAAGAGGCACTGCTAAACGTCGCGGTTGAACCGCTTGAACAGATTTTCCACGTTACCCCTGTATCGTTCGAACTGTAGATACTTGCTGGCGACCCGACGGCAACCATGGTGCTGCCGTTCACTGCTATTCCATTTTGGGGAAGGCCATTTTCGTACAGTGGGGACCATTCTTTGCCACTGGTTGTTGTCCGGTACATGATGCCTGAGCCCATCACATACCCTGTTGTAGGTGTGGTAAAGAGAATGTTGCCGGGCCGCAGTCCAAAATTTCTTGACGACCCGCTCCATGAGTAACCGCCATCGGTTGTGGAGTAGAGATATCCAGGCTCCTTGAATTGACCGGTGATGCCGGTCATAAAGCCACGCAACGAGTCAATGAAAAACACTCCTTGTAGCTCCGCTCTTCTTCCGCCGCCGCTACCGCTTCCTTCGGAGCGGAGCACTGCCCAAGTTGCTCCACCGTCCTGGGTGTGGATCACCGTATTCCACGCGCCCACCGCCCACCCCTCCTCGGCATTGATAAAGTGCATGGCATACATTGGGTTCGTTGTTGGGGGTGCAACCGGGTTCCATGTTGCCCCACCATCCACCGTCCGGACAATCCGGCAGGTGGTATTGCCGCCACCAACTGCCACGCCAACCATCGGCGTTAGCATGTTGATCGCTTCAATCTGTCCCTCGTTTGCTTCGCCTTGGTTGCGGACCTTCCACGTGATGGCGGCATCATCGGTTTGGAGTATCTGCAGCCCCACACCGCCCGCCACACCATGTAAGGAATCACGGAAATGGAGTGCGTGCAGCCCCGCGATTGTTCCTGTTGACCGGGCTTCCCATGTGTTCCCTCCATCATAGGTTGCAATCATTCCGCCGTTCTCGCCAACGGCTATGCCAAATTGCTCCGTAACCATCTGCACGTCGTACATGGAGTTCCCCGTGGGCTTGGGGTTCAGCCACTCCCAGCCCAACTGCTGGGCTGGGAGTGTGCCGATCGGCAGCAACAGCAGTAATATCAAGACAGCACCAAGAATTTGGCTGCGGATATGTTCTGATGTCATAATTGCCCCTGTATGATTATTTCGTTGATAGAGATGGGTCAGGCTCGGGTGCAGTGCGACCACTATACAGCGTGAAATCGGGGCAGACACCTGTGCAGCCTCTAATGTCGAAAATATTTCCCGGATCACATTGGGGGCTGCCATCAAGCTGCGCTGAACCTCTTGCTCGTGAAGTACGATTGCCATGCTCATCCATGCAGACATCCCAGTAGGCATAGCAGCATGGTGATTCTCCGCAGGAAACTGGATCGGACTCATTACTGTTTGGATTCCACTTCCAGCATGGAGGAACAAAGGTTCGGGTAATGCTTTGGCAGTAAGTTCCTCCAAACGGTCCAGGCTGTAATGGTGGGAACCCCATAGGGTTAGCATCAATTAGAGCTTGTGTCGCACTAACGACAAGCTGGCTAATTATGAACCCGTTGCAGGCGGAATTGACTGGTGTAATGTCATCAATGATGAGGTCATACCACTTTCCTTGGCAAGCACTACGATGCCGATAAGCAATTCGAACCCAACAGTTTGTGTTCGGGATCCGAACTACAGAGGTGTCGTAAGCAAAGTTCTCTTGACAAATATCATCATCAATGGCATAGAGGCACGGCGGGTTTTCGTTTTGCGCTTGCAGATCAGGAGCAAATAGTCCACTGCAAGCAACAATCGTCAGTATTGCAGCCAGAAGGCGTGTCGGCCAGAAGGCGTGTCGGCCAGAAGGCGTGTCGGCCAGAAGGCGTGTCGGCCAGAAGGCGTGTCGGCCAGAAGGCGTGTCGGCCAGAAGGCGTGTCGGCCAGAAGGCGTGTCGGCCAGAAGGCGTGTCGGCCAGAAGGCGTGTCGGCCAGAAGGCGTGTCGGCCAGAAGGCGTGTCGGCCAGAAGGCGTGTCGGCCAGAAGGCGTGTCGGCCAGAAGGCGTGTCGGCCAGAAGGCGTGTCGGCCAGAAGGCCGACAGAAATCGGAGCGTTCCATGATGGTAGTATGGATTATGTGAGGAAGAGTGCAGCGCGTTTCGCCGCACACCAGAGGAGCCAACTATGTCATGGGAAGCAGACTGGTGGCAATAGTACGGCAAGATGATGACACGTGCAAGGCGTAGCGATAGTTTTTTTATGAGCCATTCGCCGGTAATTCCACCAACTTCACCTATGTTCGCAGCCATGATGCTTGGTGCGCATACTTCGATGGCTGGTGGGCTGCATACGGCCGTTACCCGCTCGCAAACCTTTGGGGGAACGGCCCTCCAAATCTTCTCGAAAAACAACAACCGCTGGGCCGCTCCTCTCCTTTCCGATCAGGCTATCCAGCAGTGGCAATCGGCATTGGCCGATTCACCGATTCCCCTTGCGGCGGTGGCAATCCACGACAGCTACCTTATCAACCTTTGCTCGCCGGATGAACAAACGCTGGCCCGCTCGATTGATGCGTTTCTGGATGAACATCACCGCGCCCAGCAGCTTGGGGTGCGGTTGCTGAATTTCCACCCGGGCGCGGCTTGCGGGCGCGACCCCGAAAGCGCGATTGCGCTGGTTGCCGAAAACATCAACCGAACCCACGAGGCCACCACAGGGTTCAACACCATTTCGGTGATTGAAACCACTGCGGGGCAAGGGACAACGTTGGGCTGGCGGTTCCAGGAAATCGCCGCGATTATCGCACAGATTGATGACCAATCGCGGGTTGGTGTCTGCTTGGACACGTGCCACGTGTTTGCCGCGGGCTACGACATCCGAACCGAACGGGGATACCGTGAGATGATGGAGGAGTTTGATGCGTTGATAGGATTGGAACGCCTGCTGCTGTTCCACCTGAACGACTCGAAAGCCGCGCTGGGCACACGCGTGGACCGGCACGAGCATATCGGCAAAGGGAAGATTGGCGAAGAAGCGTTCCGCGCACTGATGAGCGACGAACGGTTTGCCAACGTGCCGATGGTGATCGAGACACCGAAAGGGAAAGAGATGGCGGAGGATATCGAGAACTTGAACCTGCTGCGGAGCTTTGTGCCGTCGGCACTATTAACCCCCTGATGCCCAACGAACGCGACCGCCTTGCGCTTGATTTCCGGCTGAAACGGTTTCAGCGGGGGACGGAGTACAGCCTGCTGGTGACGATTTTTGCGTACTACTTGATGGCGTTTCAGGGGTGGTATCAGCTTCCGCTGGCGTTGTTCGCCGGCGGGTTGATGTTCGGGATGAACTTCCACCTTACTCAGCTTCGCGAACGCCGCCGCACCGCCGCGCCGGAGAACCGCGCCCGAATCCTTGCCGACACGTTGGAGTCGGTGCTGTTCATGGTGTTTGTTGGCGGCTCGCTTGGGTTTGGCTTTATTTGGCGAAGCGAGCGGTTTACCGAGCAGGAAATGTACGCCTACATGGCCGCGGTGCTGATTGGGATGTTCGCCGCCGGGATGACTGGGGAGATATTCTGGCAGCACCGGAATTTCCGAAAGCTAAGCGTTGAGCAGCGGGTCCATTACATCGTCAACCTTCGCCGCACAATCATCCTTCCCTACACAAACTCACGGCAGAAAGCAAGGTGATGCTTATGTTTGCGGGGGGAACGCAACCGCACGGGGTGCGTGGCCAACCGCAACAACGATGCGTTCCCGCGTGGCCGCTTTCAATGCACCGTCTCCCGATCATCAATTCCCAACTCCCGCCTTGGCATTCAATATCCAACATTTTTTTGAAGAGTCATTCCGCGAAAGCGCAGAAGTGAAGCTGAAGACGATTGAGGCTTGCTCCGGGCCGATCCTTGCTGCCGTGGAGGCGATGGCGGCCACGTACCGCAACGGCGGGAAAGTGCTGTTCTGCGGCAACGGCGGAAGCGCGGCCGACAGCCAACACCTTGCCACCGAGCTGATGATCCGGCTGAACCACGATCTTCAACGCCCTGCGCTTGCGGCAATCAGCCTTTGCACGGATCCGTCAAACCTTACGGCTGCCGGGAACGACATTGGCTTCCAGAATGTTTTTGCACGCAACGTCCAGGGCTTGGGGCACGCTGGCGATCTTCTGGTGGCAATCAGCACAAGCGGGCGTTCGCCCAACGTGGTGCTGGCGGTCCAGATGGCGCGAAGCCTCGGGATGAAATCTATCGGGCTGCTTGGCGGAACCGGCGGAACCCTGAAGGACCTGTGCGACGTTTCTATCATTATCCCCTCCAACAACACTCAGCGGATTCAAGAAGGCCATATCACCGTGGGGCACGTCCTGTGCGAATCTGTTGAACAACTGCTGTACGGAAACCATGCGTAAACCTCTGAACCTTCTGCTGTGGACCTCGATTCTTTCCATCCTGCTTGGCATTATCGCCGCCGGCACCGATGCCGCCGGGGCAAAACCCGCTGGACTTGCCCCCTCGGCAGTTAGCAGCAGCGACTCGGCAAAGGCGTTGGAGAAATTAGCAGCCGATTTGAAAAACCTGATTTCCTTACCCCAAGAATTGCAAGCCGGGCGCGTTGGTGTGGTTGTCCATTCCGTTACCCGCAACCATGGCCTGTTCGCGCTGAACCCTGACCGCGCGCTGACCCCTGCTTCCACAACAAAAGTCGTTACCTGCTTCACCGCCTTAAGCGAGCTTGGCCCCAACTACCAGATTAACACCATCATTGCCAGCGATGCCAAGCCAAGCGATGGAGTGGTGCAAGGGAACCTGTACGTGAAAGGATACGGGGACCCGTTCTTGGCCGTCAGCGATCTTGACGCGCTGGTGGACCAAGTCACCAGCGCCGGAATCCGCCAAGTGACCGGCAACGTTGTGGGCGACGGGACCTTCTTCGACAACCACTCCGACCGTTTCGACTACAGCGGCGATGCCGATGAGGTTGAGCCAGTCCCGCCAATCCACGCGCTGACGATTGAACGGAGCCGGTTCACGGTGATCGTCTCCTCGCCACGCACGCCGGGGCTTCCTTGCAACGTGCAAACGTTCCCCCGCAGCAACGGAATTGAGATTGTCAACACAGCGGTTTCGGTTGCCGCACCGGCACGCCGCAGCGGCGGAAAAAGGGGGAAGAAACGGAAAGCGGATCTGCTGATGCCAATGCAACCAAACCAATGGCAACGCTATGGCGACCAGTTTCCGATTGTGGATTCCGAGGAACTTCAGCAACGGAAGAAAAAAAGCACCAGCAGCGCAGCAACGCAACGGGGGAAGAAGCCTGCAGCAAAACCATCCTCCAAAAACAGAGGGGGGGCAAAGCAGGCCGCAAAAGTGAGCAAGGCCACCACAAAAGGGAAAACCGCGCCCGCAGCTTCACGGAAGGCACCTTCAACGCCCCCCGCAGCAGTCACGGCACGCAACGGAATCAACATCAGCGTAACCAGCCGGAACGGGAAGCAGGTGGTGACAGTCAGCGGGACATTAACAGCCAACCGAACGGTCAGCAATCATTATGAGATGAAGAACCCAGCAACGATTGTTGCGGGAATGGTCCACGACCGGCTGCGCCTGGCCGGGGTCGCCATTGGCGGGACCACCGTTAGCGGGGCAACCCCAGCCAACGCCCACACGATAGCCACCAACAGCCGCCCGTTGACTGAGGTACTGACCTACGTGATGAAGAACAGCAACAACTTCTTGGCGGAATACACCTTCAAGATTATCGGCGGGGCAAACGGCGGGCGGACGGAGACGGCAAAGAAATCGGTGGAGAAAATCCAGCAGCGGATGAGCCTTGCGAAGGTTCCGTTCCAGCAGTGCGTGGTGAACGATGGGTCCGGGTTATCGCGCCGGAACTGCTTGTCGGCGGCGGCACTTACCGGGATTATGAACGCAGCACACAGCAACCAGAAAATCTTCCCAACCTTCTACTCCTTGCTCTCGGTTGCCGGGGTTGATGGGACCCTGCGCCGCCGAATGCGCGGGACCCCAGCTGCAAACAACGCCCATGGAAAAACCGGAACCCTGCGGAACGTTGCGGCCTTAACCGGATACGTCACCACGCAGGATGGTGAGCTTCTCAGCTTTGCAATGCTGATGAACGGTGGCAACGTTGGCGGATACCGTGCGGTCCAGGATAAATTGGCGGTGCGGCTTGCCTCGTTCAGCTACGCCGAAGCGTTGGATTCCGCGGCCAATTTGCAGGTGGCCGCGCAGCCCAACACGCCAGCGGAGGCCAAGGCAAAGCGGTAGCAGGTAACAATGCGGGGCCGAACGGTGTTTATTACACACGTCCATTGCGGCCATATCCGAACGGGGCGGCAGCGATTCCGCCCCTGGCTGGTTGGAATAATTTTATGTAACGGTGGGGCAGAACTCCACAAAGTTCTTGCCAGTAATGGGTTGCTCTGTTCATATTTGCGGCGTTCATAGCATCCGCCATCGAACCTCCGCCTATTCTCCTGACCTATCGGAACTCCAGGCTTATAGAACGTATCCAGCGAACACCGCACGGTGCAGCACCGCCGAATCTTCCTGACGTACTTTTCATTTGACCAAGATTTTTGACATGATGTGCATCACGCATGGCCTGCCAATGCATATCGCCGATGCTTCGTAATGCCCACGGTGGCGGGACCGAAATCGTTCGGGTGAAGTGCCACAGGTTTTTGCGGCCTACCGCGCCACGCCAATGCACGCCAACGATTGCTTGCTCCATTTCACACTCCAATGCTGAAGAAGAACGCCATAGTTCTGATAAAAACTCCATAACAGACCGAGAGAGAGGAAAATACCCTGCCTCCCCATAGCGGGTATCCTTCCAAACAACCAAGACTACCAGACAACACACACAATTCATATTCACACCATGCCAAGCAAAGAAGAGGCAACGGCGACCAGCCTGCTGGACATAGCAGAGCTGAAAGCAAAACGGATTGCCGAGCTTACTGAGATCGCCAAGCGGCTGAACGTTCCTGATTACAGCAGCTATCGCAAGCAGGAACTCATCTTCAAAATTTTAGAAGCCCAAAGCCAAGCCCAACGCCAAGAAGGCCGCGACAACGGCATCAACTTCTCCGAAGGTGTCCTTGAGGTCCTCCCCGATGGCTACGGCTTCCTCCGCTCCAGCGATTACAACTACCTCCCCTCCCCCGACGACATCTACGTCTCCCCCAGCCAAATCAAGAAATTCGGGCTACGCACCGGCGACACCGTCAACGGCCAGGTCCGCTCGCCAAAGGAAGGGGAACGATTTTTCGCACTGCTGAAAGTTGAGCAGGTGAACTATCAATCGCCCGATGTGATGCGGGACCGCACCATTTTCGACAACCTTACCCCCCTGTACGCCAACAAAAAACTTCTGCTGGAAACCACCCCGGGCGAGTTCTCCATGCGGATCATGGACCTGCTAACGCCAATCGGAAAAGGGCAGCGCGGGCTGATTGTCTCGCCACCAAAATCGGGGAAAACCGTGCTGCTGCAGAAGCTGGCCAACGCCATTGCACGCAACCAACCCGATGTAAAGCTGATCGTCCTGCTGATTGACGAACGCCCCGAAGAAGTTACCGACATGGAACGCTCGGTCCAGGCCGAGGTGATTAGCTCCACCTTCGACGAACCACCGGAGCGGCACGTCCAAGTTGCCGACATGGTGCTGGAGAAAGCCCGACGATTGGTGGAAGCAAAGTTCGATGTGGTGATCCTGCTTGACTCCATCACCCGCCTTGCACGCGCCCACAACACTGTGATCCCCCACTCCGGCAAAATCCTTTCCGGCGGCGTTGATGCCAACGCGTTGCACAAACCCAAACGGTTCTTCGGCGCGGCCCGCAACATCGAGGAAGGTGGGTCCCTTACGATTATCGCCACCGCATTGGTTGACACCGGCTCACGAATGGATGAGGTGATTTTCGAGGAGTTCAAGGGAACCGGCAACATGGAAATCATCCTTGACCGCCGCCTTGCCGACCGCCGCATCTTCCCCGCCTTCGACGTTGTTCGCAGCGGAACCCGGCGCGAGGACCTTCTGGTGGAAGCCACCGACCTGAACCGCATCTGGATCCTTCGCAAAGTAATCAGCGACATGACCCCGATGGAGGCAATGGAGTTCCTGCTGGATCAGATGCAAGGGACCAAATCAAACAAAGAATTTATGAAGTCCATGAACTCCTAAACCGGAGTTCACAAGCCCCGGGCGTTGCTGGCTTGATTGAAGGAGGCAGCTTCGCCAAAGGGGCAACATCACCCGTTATCGTTTCGTCAATGGTAGGCCGCGGGCGCACGCGCAAGCAATGCCCCGGCCTGCTTCGCGCGCCAGCGCGAAGCACCAAAACCAACAACACCACGGATAGAAGAACGAACCAGCAGACAATGAACACAGTATCATCACCGCGACACGCAGCTGAGGAGTTGACCCCAAGCCAGATTGTGGCGGAATTAGACAAGTACATTATCGGCCAGCACAACGCCAAGAAATCGGTGGCGATTGCCTTGCGGAACCGCTGGCGGCGGCAACAAATCGGGGGGGGCATGCGCGAGGAGATCATGCCGAACAACATCATCATGATTGGCCCAACCGGGGTCGGGAAAACCGAAATCGCACGGCGGCTTGCGCGGCTTGCCAACGCCCCATTCCTGAAAGTAGAAGCCACCAAGTTTACCGAGGTGGGCTACGTTGGTCGCGACGTGGAATCTATCGTTCGCGACCTTACGGAAATCGGCGTGGCGATGGTCAGGGCCGAACACAACGCCCGGCTGCATGAGCAAGCCGCAACGCGGGTGGAAGAACGATTGCTTGATTTGCTGCAACCCCGCAACGTCAGTTTCAACCTCCCCTTTGCTGCGCCCGGGGCCCAAATCCACACCCCTGATTCGGCAGCGCGGAAGGCCGAACGCGAGAACCTGCGCCAACGCCTGCGCAACGGCGATCTAGATGGCATCCAAGTGGAGATGGATGTGTACGACGACTCGCAAGCCTCGCAAATGGCCGCAACGTTCAGCAGCCTTGCCGGCGATGAGATGGGCCGGAACCTTCAGGAAATGATGAGCAATATGCTCCCGAAACGCTCGGTGCGCCGCACGATCCCCATCAGCGAAGCACGCCGCCATGTGATGGCCGAGGAAACCTCCAACCTTGTGGATAACGAGGCATTGATCCGCGAGGCCATTGCCCGCGTGGAGAATTCCGGAATCGTCTTCCTTGATGAGATTGACAAAGTTGCCGGCGCCGGAAGTACCAGCGGCCCCGACGTCTCGCGCGAGGGGGTCCAGCGGGACCTGCTTCCGATTGTGGAAGGAACCACCGTCAACACAAAGTATGGGCCGGTGAAAAGCGACCACGTGCTGTTCATCGCTTCCGGCGCGTTCCATATCTCACGGCCAAGCGATTTGCTGCCGGAGCTTCAGGGTCGCTTCCCAATTCGCGTGGAGTTGGACTCACTAACGGCTGATGATTTTGTGGAGATTCTCACCCGCCCAGAAAACGCCCTGGTGAAGCAATACAAAGCTCTGCTGGCAACCGAAGGGTTGGAGATAGTCTTTACCGAGCCTGGCATTGAAGCGATTGCAAAAGTTGCCGCCGAAGTGAACGAGGAAGTGGAGAACATCGGCGCGCGGCGGCTGCACACGGTGATGACCAATTTGCTGGAGGAAGTGTTGTTCAATGCCCCCGACAACATCCAGGACCAGACCATCACCGTCACCCCCGAGCTGGTTCGCAAACGCCTTGAAAGCGTCACGAAGAATCAGGAACTGAGCAGGTACGTGCTGTAATTCCCTTCTTGCCCGGCATTCACGCCCGGCATCCGGCGCAAGCACCAAACAACATGGCGCAACCGAACAATCTTGTGGTTCGGTTGCGCCATTTCGTTTGGCCGCAATCGTGCAATCCCGGAAACGCACGGGCGGCATCCATCACCCGCGCCCCCCTGCTTCGCCGCAAGTGGGTTCGCGCCCCCCCAATGCTGGGGGGAAATGGGTTCTGCCATTGCCCCCTTTCTCTCTGGGCCTCACGCCTCCGATGCCAGCCCCTCCCCCAGCATTGGGGGAGGCGGGGAGGGGGCTTGCTGCGGTGGCGGGTTGGTAGCGGCCCCGATGAATCGGGATTGATAACAGGTCTTTAGCCTGCCCAGTCAGAAGACGCCGAAGGCTAAAGACCTTCGGCTACCCTTATTCTTATCACCCCATCAATCACACGTCCGCGCAACCTTGATGGCGATGCGGCGGTTTTGGCGGCGGATGGATTCCAACGCTGTTGGCTCCATCGCCTTTGCTTCGGGGGAGTTGGGGATTGGTTCCGGCACGGCATTTTGGCGGCTGCCGTAGCCAAGCGTCAGGTCAATTTTGTTGGAGTCAACCCCTTGCCCCACCAGCCATTCTTTCACCCGCAGCGCACGCTTATCGCTTAGCTCCTGGTTCCGTTGCTCGCTCCCCTCGCGCGAGGCGTGCCCTTCGATGATGATCGTCAGCCCCGGGCATTGATTCACGTAGGCCAGCACCTTCGCTAAATTTTCCGTCGTCTCCGTCCGGCCAAAATCGAACTGGTCGCTATCCACCAAAAAGTAGATGCTGGGGAAGCTGGTGACGGCACCCACTTTTGGCGGAGCCGGGCATCCGCGGCGCTCGCGAACGCCCGGAACCAACGGGCACTCATCGTCGCCGTCGCCAACGGTGTCGGCATCGGTGTCGGGGTTCAGCGGGTTGGTTCCGGCGCGCAGGATTTCCTCGCCATCGCTTAGCTGGTCGCCGTCGGTGTCTTTTTTTCGCGGGTCGGTTTTTCGCTGCTGGACCTCCTCCCCGTCGGTGATTTCATCGCTATCGCTATCGGTCAGCAAAGGGTCCGTGCGGTAGGTTGTCACCTCTTCGCCATCGTTCAGCCGGTCGCCGTCGGTGTCGGGGTTCAGCGGGTCGGTCTTGTAGGTGTGGAGTTCCTTTCCATCCTCCAGATTGTCGGCATCGCTATCGGGATTCAGCGGGTTGGTGTTGGTTTCCAGCACCTCCTCCCCGTCGTTCAGATCATCGCCATCGGTATCCACCACCAGCGGGTCGGTTTTCCGGCTGACTTCATCGCCATCGCTCAGGCGGTCGCCGTCGGTGTCGGCGCGGTTGGGATTGGTGCGGTGGGCAAGCAGCTCGGTGTCGGAGCGAAGCCCGTCGCCATCGGTGTCGGGGTTGGTTGGGTCGGTTCCGTGGCGGCGGACCTCGTCGGGGTCAGGAAGGTTATCGCCATCGGTGTCGGGGTTGCATTTGTCGGAGCCGATCCGTTCTTCTTCGCGGTCAATCAATCCATCCTTGTCGCAGTCCAGTTCGCCAAACACGTAGTAGCTGATTCCAATCGAAAGGGAGGCCAACGGATCATTTCCCCCTTCGGCAAGGTCATCCAAGTAATCGCTGAAAACCAGCCCAAGCGTCGCACGCCCGTTCAGCACCAGCTTGTCATCCAGATAGTATTCCGCACCAACGGAAAGGGGGAGTTGCAGCGCGGTGAGGTTGTAGCCGTTGTTGAGGTTGTTCGGCAGCTTCACCCCGGAAGCATCGGTTGTTGGATTGAAGGAAACGATCCCCAGCCCAGCCGCCACAAACGGAACAAACCGCTGGCCCGGCTGGAAGTTGTAGGAACCAAGCAGCGCGAAGTGATTCAGCGAAAGGTTGTTCGTCCCCTCGCGTGGAAGCGGCGGGGTTGTGTTGGGGTAGAACCCCGTGCCGATTCCGCCGCCGGTTGCGCCGAAATAGTTCGGGAAGTTGGCAAGGTCCTGGTTGGTGAGGGATTGGGTGACACCGCTAACCCCAGCAACGCCATGCAGCGAGAACGCGGGCTGGATATTCCACCGCAACGAAAGCTGGCCACCAAGCCCAAACGGCGTTTCAGAAAAATCGGAGAAGAGCGTTGTGAGCGATGCCCCAACGCCAACAGCAACGCGGTTCTCGCCCGTTTGTGCCCAAGCATGGATGCCGCAGCAAGAGAGGGCAAGAATCAGCAAAAGGGAATGGAGAGTTTGGCGCATTGGTTTGGAGGTGGGTTGGTGGATTGACTTCAACGGAGTGCCCTTTGGTGGAAGTTGAGCCACGCCATTATTCCGCCATTTGCAGCAGCAGAACGATTGGATTCCATGCCAGCAAGCATCCCCACGAATATCCAACATAGCGAAGCACCTCACTTACCGTTGTTTGCTTGGTAGCCTGCAAATCAACCTCACCAGGCGAGTTGGCGTTGCCTTCCTGGTCCGTGGCAATTATCATGTCCGAAAAGAGCGTTGACTCCGTTTCTTGCTGCTCCATCCATGCCAGCGAAAGCACCATTGTTCGGCTAAGAAGAACGAACCGAAGCCAAGCAAGCATCATCAACACCACCACCGCAATTTCAATGGCAATGCTGACCATCGTAATCCTGTTTCCGCTGTTTGCGCCGTTGGAATAGACCGAAGCTCCATCTTCCTCCATCGAAACAGGAAGGAGGTTGAAATAGAAGTGATTCTCGCCGCATGAAAGCGCGGCCATGTACGATGTCCACCCCAACAGCACCAGCAAGCCAAACCATACCGCGATTCCAAGCCACCGCGTGTGCTGGTTTTTCTGGGTTGGTGAAATCTGTTCCGCCATGCTGACCTCCTGTGAAATAGCCTTACTTGATGATGCCGGCAAATCTACTTTTTCCTTGCCACTCTGATGCCCCGGGAAATGTAGCATCCCCGATGCAGTCGTTGAAGGTAGCCGAAGGTCTTTAGCCTTCGGCGCCATCTTCGGTCCTCGGTCCTCGGCAGGCTAAAGACCTGTTATTAATCCCGACGGAGGTCGGGGCCGCTACCCCGACTTCGTCGGGGCCGCTTCCCTTCCCCCGACGAATTGGGCCACCAACTCCACCACTCCTTCTGTCACCGACAAATTCACCGTGGGTGGAAGGTCGCGGCGGGTGTGGTAGGTGGGGTTGCGGGGGCGCAGGCCCGTTGCACGCCACGGGGTGCAGCTTTCCATGAAGAGGACCGCCGGGAAGCCAGCGTTGGCAAACGACTCATTATCGCTGTGGCGGCATGGTGCGATTGTGGCTGCGATCGCCAGCCCCGTTTTCAGCGAATCGTTCAGCTTCCGCAGCAGCGCGGCCAGGGGGCGGGACCGCGCATCGGCAAATAGCATTGTCTGGGCATGGTTGGGCGACCATCCCACCATATCCATCACCACCACGCCGCGAACCTTCTTCCCTTCCCGCCGCAACCAATTGGCAACCGCACGGCTTCCGTGATGATGCCCGGCATACTCAGGATTTTTTTCTTCGGCATTGCTGGCAACGGCAATCAGGGTGTAGCGTGGTTGCGCGGCGGCAACCTTGCGGACAACCTCAATCAACGCCGCAATCCCCGATGCGTTGTCGGTTGCGCCGAAGCCGGAGCCGTTTCCCAACGGGCTTTCCATCCTGGGTCGCGGCTGGCGGAGGCATCAAGGTGGGCGCAAAGAACCACAACGGAATCGGTTGCCCTACACCACGGCAACCACGTTGGCCAGCCGTCCATCCTTTCCGTTGCGCCGCGGCGTGCCAAAAGGTGTCAAGCCGCACGGAACGCGCAAGGCGTGCAGCTGGCGGAAGATGTAGCCAACGCTCCACCGGTTTCCCCGGGTGAACACCACGCGGCTGTTGGTTCCCCCTGCATTGGCCAGGAATCAATATGGGCGGCAAGGCGTGCGCGAAGCGGTGGCAAAGATTCGCGCAGCAGCGGCAGTGGTGGAAGGTTGGGGCGGTTTGGCGACGGAGGTCGTCTGGATTGATTCAGCAGCCGGGCCTCCACTTCCCTTCTGCTCCATCGGTTTGGAAACGCAGGAGGCAAGAAGCAAGGCTCCAACAAGCCAGGTCCAATTCCGGCGGATCATGTCCCGCAATAATTCACCACCGGGAGCACCGGCAGCATTGCCGAAAGCTGGGCATTCACCACCGCGCCGGCGGCGTAATTCCCGTTGAACTCACCCACCCGAACATCAACAATCTTCCCAGCAAGCGCGGGGTGGAACGGCACGCCAACGCGGATGTAGTTGTCGGTGTAACCCTCAATCATTCCCTCCATCTGGCGCGACTCGAACAGCACCGGGCGGATCTCCCCTTCGTGGGTCGCAGCAAACTGACCCCGTTTTTTTTCGGAAAGGATGCGAAGCCTTCGGGTGCGGTCGCGGCGTTCCCCCACCGGGACCGCTCCGCCAAACTCCGCCGCCGGCGTGTTCTGCCGCTCGCTGTAGGTGAACACGTGAAGGTAGGCAATCGGAAGCTCGTTCAGGAAGGAGTAGGTTTCTTGGAAATGCTCCTCGGTCTCGCCGGGGAATCCCACAATTACATCAACGCCGATTGCAGCGTGGGGCATCAGCCGCAGGATGGTTTCAACGCGGTCGCGATAGACGCTGCTGCGGTAGCGGCGGCGCATCTTTCCCAAAATTTGATCCGATCCACTTTGCAGGGGGATATGAAAATGGGGGAGCATCCGGTCGCTGGCCGAAGCAAGCTCAATGATGGGATCGGTAAGAAGGTTTGGTTCGATGGAGGAAATTTTCAGCCGCTGCAACCGTGGCACCTCGTGAAGCCGCAGCAGCAAGTCCAGAAATGACTCCGCCCTCCCCTTCCCAAAATCCCCCACGTTCACCCCGGTGATAACGATTTCTTGATAGCCCGATTCCACCAGTTGGCACGCCTGGCGGAAGGCTTCCTGGATTGGTTGGCTGCGGCTTCCGCCACGTGCCAGCGGGATGGTGCAGAAGGCGCAGTTGTAATCGCATCCATCCTGCACCTTCAGGAATGCGCGGGTGCGGCTGTCCCCTTCGCCGGTGAATGCCGGGCCGAATCCGGTTGCCTCGGCAATTTCGCCAACGGCAATCCGGGGCGTTTCCTCTTTTTGGAAATCGCCGCAATGCTCAAAAATCTGGAACTTCTCTGCCGAGCCAAGAACCATGTCAACGCCATCCATCGAGGCAATTTCTTCCGGCTTCAGCTGGGCGTAGCATCCGGTGACGATCACGTAGGCATCTGGGTTGGCGCGCAAGGCGCGGCGGACCACTTGGCGGCATTCGCGGTCCGCGTTTTCGGTGACGGTGCAGGAGTTGATGACCACAACGTCCCCCCCTTCCGACAACTCCACCACCCGAAACCCTTCACGGCGGAAGCGTTCGGCAATGGTGCTGCTTTCGGCATAATTCAGCTTGCACCCCAGCGTATGCAGCGCAACGGTTTGCTTATTCATGGGGCAAAGATAGGGGATCGCCAACGGTTAGGATGTAAGGTGATCCCCCTTGTTTCTTCAAAGGTTGTTATCGCTTTCACAGGTCAGGGTTATCCTTCCCCCTCCACTATTGCTATCTCTTCATCGGTTAAGCCATACAGCTCATAGACTAACCGGTCTATCTTCTTGTCAGTTTGCTCTATCTGGCGTTGAAGAAAGGATTTGTCTTGGGAGGTTTTGGCTCGTTGATAATCACTCTTAAGATCAAGAATTTTTCTCTACATACTGTGTGACACTCTTTTGTTCCGTATTTTTTGGCAACGGGATTTTCTTAGTTACAGGAGAATCGAAGTGCATTGTTCGTATCGCTTTAGAAAAATGAAACGATAAACATACCAAGAAATTAATTTGCTATTAATTATTCCCAGTAGAAAATAATTACCGATTCCCCTTTTGGCCTTAATTGATTTACCGTGTCAAGGATTACAATGTTTTTTTGACTTGATATAGTAGCGATAATCTGAACACGGTCTATTGGATTCTGAATATGAGCAATAATATTTTGTACAATTACAGAATTATGATCTATAAAATTTTTATCATCAACAAGAAATCTTTTATCTACCCAGCCCTTAATAAGCTCTGTCTCGATGCCATATCTATTTATTTGCTTCCCACCAATAACTTTATAATCACATTCCTGATTTATTATTTTTGACTGAAGCATTGCTCCTCTTTGATTTATAAATTCATCGTTAATATATTTATTTGATGAAATCATCTTTAAAGCAATTGATAATTCAGTTTGAGAAATTGAATTAAGAATGAAATCGAATTTCTCACACATTTTTTTATCTATGTTGCCTAATTCAATAATTTTTCCCCAGATCGTTTTCCAGAAATGTACGTGTGTGATTGAGCATTTCGATTTAAATAGATTACCTGCTCTGTCTTAACTTCTTTCCAAACTTTTGACACATCAATCAGGGTTTCAAGGTATGGGAGAATGACTTCTCTTGTTTTCTTCCAATTTGATGCATATGCAAGCGTTTTAGGAACAATAAAAGCACCAATAGAATTTTTCGATAGTAATTTTCGTAATTTCATGACTATAAACAATGCAGCGGTATCATTATTACCTATTTGAAATTTTGCATCTAAGTATTGTCTTTCCAATGCGGTTAATTCTGCTCCATACGGTGGATTCCCAATAACCGCATCAAATCCTCCTTGTTTCATTATTTCTGGGAATTCATCCTCCCAATCAAATGCGTTAATGCGTTGGCGTTCGGCAAGGTTAAGATTTGCATTTGCCGGATTATCGTAAAATCGCTTCCAATCAGGCTGTTACCGCATTTAATGTTATTGCCCAAATCAGGCAGCACACGGTCGTGCATTAATTGTAGTTGCTTCCCTATTGTCTGTTCGTCTTCGCCTTCCAACATTTTCAATAACAAACTCAATTTCGTCACTTCCACTGCTTGGCGGTCAATATCAACGCCATAGATATGAGTGAGGAGTATCCGCTTTTTCTCACTTGTAGTTAATCGCCAACTTACTCTATTCTTACTTTCGTCTGCTCTATCAGCGACAACTACCCGATAGATTGGAGAATTCTTTTGTTGTGCCAATTTTTCTGGCTCGTGATTCTCATACCATTCTCGATACCATTGCAACAGGAATTCATACGCAACAAGCAAAAACGATCCCGAGCCACACGCAGGGTCTAAAATTGAAATAGAATTTACCCCTTCCGGTATTGTATTTTTTGCGCGAGCGTCCGAGCGTCCGAGCGTCCGAGCGTCCGAGCGTCCGAGCGTCCGAGCGTCCGAGCGTTTATGATGTTCCCCACGGTGTTTTTGACAATGTACTCGGCGATATACTCTGGGGTGTAATACACACCTCCGGCCTTCCTGACCTCCGGTTTCTCCTCAATAGTAGCCTGATGCTTATCGTCAAGAAGGATCACTTTCCCCAAGAACTGCTCATAAACTTGACCAAGTATGCTGGCAGGGATCACTGAAAACTCATAGGGAGAATCGGGGTAATAGAGACGACGGAAAATTTCCTTCAGTACCTTGTCATCAATCTGGAGTTCGGGAGTTAGTTCGTCAGGCGATTCCGATTGCCCCTTCTCGCGCCGGAAATGGAACAATCCACTGTTGTAGCGGGCATCAGCTTGCTGAAAGAGCTGCATCAACCGTGGATACACGTTTGCCCCGTTCTTTAATGCCTGTAGCCGCCCATATTCCTCAATGCCGCGATCTTCGCAAATGCGGAGAAAAATGATGCGGTCAATGGTGCGTTGCACTGCATCGTTCAACTCGGCTTGAGTAAGAAGGGCATTCCGTTTGGCAATATCCTCAGCATTTCGCGCCAGCCCTCAATCTCTTTCAGGAAGGCATCATCAACCTGCTCAGTCCCCCGTTTGGTTTTTGATTTCTTTGCAAAGGCATCTAACGAACCACCCAACACTGCCGTGCGGCTGAAGATATTGGAGAACTCTTCCCACGTATCGGCAAGTTGCTCAAAGGTGAAATACTTGATACGAGCAACCGAAGCACGGTCCAACCGGTCAGGGCTGATGCGGCAGTCGTAGATGGCGATTTCCTCAAAATCACTCAGAATGCTCAACGGGAGTTTTGCGCTCCAAGCATAACGGCGTAGTTGGTAGGCTGGCGCAATATCATCCTTGATGTTTACCGAAGGCTTTTTCGCTTCCAGAAAGAATTTCCGTTTGCCACCGATACGGAAGCAGTAATCGGGAGCCTTAGTGGCACCATCAACTTTAATCTGATCCTCGTGTACCACATCGCGGTCGTTCTCTGATTCTCCTGCACGGTTGGCCATGTCCCATCCAAGTAGCTCAAAGAGGGGGTTGAGATAATCAATCCGAAGCTGGGTTTCGTTGAATCTTCCTTTGCGGTAGTTATCGCGATTGTGATTGAAACGTTCGACAAGGCTCAGGAGTTGGGAGGGTACAGGCATGGCAAATGGGAAGGTCTAATGACTTGATGGACTTGGCAGCCAAAGATATTGGATTCACCCTTACCTGCTTCCTAATCTCATAGATAAAAGAGGATGATCTATCTGGTCATAGGACATTGGAACCATCTCGATACTGCAAAACAGGCATCACTTCCCTGTCTTTATACTCCCCTATTTCCTCACACTCCCCTCCTCCAAACTCCAGAACAGCAGTACCATTCTTGCGGTTGCAGGCCGAAGGATTCGGCAAGGTGGAAGAATGCTTGCTCAAGCTGCAAGTACGTTCGGCGGGTTCCGATGGTGGCGGGGATTTTGGCAATTGCACCGCAGCCAAGCATATGCTTCAGGATGTGGCGGTCAATCATGGCAAGGTCAGTGTGGCCGATATTCCGCAGCAGGTGCGAGGCTTCTTTCCATCCTAACCCGTTCACATTCTTCACCAGCCACTCCCGTTTTGCTTGGGTCGGTTCACTGCTTGCCAGCTGGTCGGTGATCTGCTGGCGGCGGGCGGCCACCGCCGCAATCGCTCCCTTTCTGGTTGTGGAAACGGATGTAGTGGCCGGGTCGCGAAGGATTGGCGTGGGTCAAGCTCGGTTTCGGGAAATCAAGCTCCATCAGCCGCGCCATTACCTTCTGGGCGTGCTCGGCTTTGGATTGGGGCGTAAGCAGGCAGAAGCAAAGCTCCATCAAATACTCGGTTTCGGGGACCTGTTGGAACTGCTGCAATCGTTCGGCAATGGTGGCGGCGTGGCGGCGATAATGCTGGCGGTAGCGGTTGGGAAGATTCATCGGTGATTCATGATGATGAATAAATTCAGGATACTATGGCTGGGTTCTGGCAAGACGCACTTGGTTTCTCTATCTTGCGCCACCGTTTCCGACGGGTCCGCCTTGCTGACCAACTGCTAACTCTATCCAGCCGGCCACACCAGTGTGGCCAGGAGCAACATACCGATGAGAACAAAAGTACTCCGTGCCGTCCTCTCTGCTGGGCTGCTGCTGTTTGCCGCCGCCACCGCCGTGCAATCGCAAATTGGCATCACCAACGGGATACCGTACAACAGCAGCATTCTTGACACCGCTGCCAGCCCCTATCTGCCACAGCTGCCGCAAGGTCCGGCGGGGCAGCATGGTTTTTTGAAGAATGATGGCAAGGGTGGGTTCGTCTTCGACGACGGCACGCCTGCGCGATTCTTCGGGGTGACAATGCAGCTTACCGCCTGCTTCCCCGACAGCGCCAACGCAATCGTGATGGCCGCGCGGTTGCGGAAACTTGGGGTGAACCTTGTGAAGTTTGAGTATTTCGACTTCTCCTACAATTGGGCCGCAGTCTATTCCTTCCTTGACCCCGCCACGGGGTTCCGCAGCATCAACGAAGTGCAGATGCGGAAGCTGGATTGGTTTATCTACCAGCTGAAGCAGCGGGGAATCTATACCGCGCTAACGGTGCAAGCGGCCCGCGCACCACGCCGCGAAGATGGGCTTGGGTGGCTGGCCGATTCCGCGCTTTACTACGGCTTAGGGTTCAACTACCTCTATCCAGAAGCCAAAGCCACCCACAAACTGATTGCCCAGTTGTTGATGGAACGGGTGAACCCCTGGACGAACATCGCCTACAAGAACGACCCGGCAGTTGCCATGGTCGAGCTGTATAAACAAGGTGGGTTGATCCCGTACTGGAGGGCGAATTATATCACCCACAACCCCAACACGTACTCCTTCAGCTACCACCACAGCCGCCGGCTGGACACGTTGTTCGCGAACTATCTAAAAGCAAGATACGGATCCACCAACGTGCTGAACACCGCATGGGCAATGGCCGCGCCGCAAGGTGGCTTCCCAATCGCACGGAAGAATCCAGCTTTGAAGGGGACTTTGACCGCGTGTGGGACATCAACGCCTACAACGAGACGACGATCAGCAAAATCTTGACCAGCGACAGCGTCCCCAACGGAAAATATGCCCTGACGCTGCGGGTAAGAAACAGCTCGGGAGGAATTTATACGGCCTACATGAGGCAGCTTGTGCAGGTTGGGTTCGACACATTGTACATGCTGACCTACAAAGCCAAAACCAGCAACCCGAACGGAACGGCGATGCTGATTGCCGGTTCGCAATCAAGCGACGGTGCTGGCGTTGGGTTGGCTCGTCAGGCCACGATCAATCCATATTGGAAGGAAGACACCGTGTACTTCCTTTGCCCGATCCGAACCACCGCACCGTCAGTGATAGGATTTTACTTTGGCGCGACCAACGACGATGTCAGTTTTGACGACATCAAGCTGCGCCCCGCAGTTACCCCCGGGTTGCTTCCTGGGGAGGCAATCGAGAACGCCACCATCACCCGGATACCCTGGAATAATGGTGCGAACTACATCCTGAACAGCAAACGAATCCAGGACCAATCGGCTTTCTATCTGGACCTGCAGAAAGAGTATTTCGAGGATGTGAAACGCTACCTTGCCGGAACCGTTGGCGTGCGCCAGCCGATCAGCGGAGCCAGCTACTTCTGGGCCAGCAACTTCATGGAAACGCCAGCCCAGCAGAATATGGACTTCGGTTTGTCGGAAGCGGGATGGGACTACAACGAGAATTTGGATGGAGAGAAATGGCGTATCCGAAACTACTCCTACTTGCACAACCTGGGATACGCCTACTCGCTGTACAATCTTACCATGAACGCATTGCAGAACCAGCCCTACATGGCACTGTTTTCCCACCCGTTCCCCAACCGCTACCAAGCCGAGTCCATGCTCTATCTTCCCGCGTATTCTTCGCTGCAAGATTGGGACGGGGTGATGTGGGATATTTCGCCAATGCCAGCAATCCGCTGCTCCGCGGAACACCATTGACAGCTTGGATTATTACTCCATCGTCAAAAACCCTGTGCTGAACGCGCTCCTTCCGGCTACGACATCGGTTACCCACAGGTTGCCGACGGCGAGCTGATAAGCGACACCCGCGAAATCAACTGGCGAACCGCCACCTACGACCTTAGCCTGAACGCCCCGCGGGTCCAAGGGGCAACCGGATATTTGGGCCGCTCGGAAAACATCATCCTGAAGAACTTGGAGATTGACCTGCACAGCGGTAACGAGACCAGCACCTTCCTGTGGGTCTCGAACGATACACTAGAATTGGGCAAGCTGGGATCTTCGCTCCTGGTGATTGCCAGCCGCACCGAACCAACCGGGATGGTCTGGCTTGACACCACCTACGCTTCGCAGTGGGGCGCGGGGCCAATGGTGATTGATCCCGTCCGCGCAACACTCACCTTCAAGATGGACCCTTTCGTCACCAACTTCGCAATCGTCCCACTGGATGCCGAAGGAATGCCAACTGGGAACGCCGATTCAAGCAACCTGCAGCGGCAAATTCTTCACGGTAACCATTGACCAACGCACCACAAAAGCAATGTGGTACGCCATCGAAACCGCCAACATAACAGCGGCACCTGGCGAAGAATACGCCGCTGGTTTGGCCATCACCGCATTCCCGAGCGTCACCGCCAGCCGGACGTTTGTGGAGATTCGCACGCCTTCGGACGGCGGACGTTCGGGTGGAGCTGTTCAACAGCATGGGCCAGCGCGTGGCAACTCCATTCCAAGGGGAAGTGAAGGGCCGCGAATCGGTTCGCGTTGATTGCAGCACCCTTCCCGAAGGAAGCTACCGCCTGCGGCTCCGCACCGAACAAGGGGAAAGCGCAACAACCGGGCTGGTAATTGTACGATAGCACAACCAATGGCTGAACTGACCGATGACTGAGACCTTCACGGCAACAATCCAATGGGAGCGGAACGGCGCAACGTTCGCCGACAACCGCTACAGCCGCGTGCATGAATGGACGCTTGATGGAGGGGAGGTGGTTCCCGCCTCCGCCTCTCCATCATCGGTTCCCCCACCCTTCTCATCCCCGAACGCCGTTGACCCCGAAGAAGCATTGGTGGCCGCAACCTCCAGCTGCCATATGCTCTGGTTCCTATGGCTGGCAGCACAGGAAGGGCTGATTGTGGAGAGCTACACAGTACGCGCACGGCATTCTGGAAGCGATGAAACCGGCACAATCCGATTCACCGCATTGCCCTGAGGATTTGCATCCAATTTCAGGGAACCCAGCCCACCCCACAGCAGCTTCAGGAACTTCACCATGCCGCCCACAAGGCTTGCTACATTGCCAACACGTTGCAATGCCCGGTTATCGTGGAGGATGCAGGGGAACTGGGCGCGTAAACGCTGCGTGCGCTGGCTCGCTTCCCTGCGGGGACGTTCCACCATCCATCAACCACCAACCCACCAACGTTCAACCCAAAGAAATGCTTGTGGCGGAACAACTCTTTCAGCAGCTCTTTTCAGCACCATTGCTGGCAACGTCGCCAGAAACGTTGCCACCGGCAGGGCGGCTTGGCCGTGCGATGCCGTGCATCATGGGGATTGTGAACGTCACGCCGGACAGTTTTTCGGATGGCGGGGCGTTCCTCCGTGCCGATGATGCCGTTGCGCACGGGCTGCGGCTGCTGCAGGAAGGGGCTGATATTCTGGACATTGGCGGCCAGTCAACGCGCCCCCCCGGGGCCGATTACGGAAGCGGAAGCCAAGCCGTCACCCGAAGAAGAATTGCGGCGGTGATGGTTCCGGTGATTGAGGGGATTCTGCGAAACCGCCCCGATGCCATTATCTCCATTGACACCATGAAGCCGGACGTTGCGGCGGCGGCGGTGGCGGCTGGCGCAGCAATCATCAACGATGTCAGCCGGCCAGCATGACCCGGAATTCCGTGGGGTGTTAGGCTGCGCGCCGGCGTTCCGACATCCTGATGCGGCCACAACCCCGACCACACGCCCCGCAGCCGAGCCCACTGCCACGACGTTGTTGCCGAAGTCCGCACGTGGCTGGCGGGGCGGATTGCGCTGGCGCGGGAAGCGGGGTGGCCAGACCGCCGATTGCGGAATCGGGTTCGCGAAAAAGGATTTGCGGAGAACTGCCAGCTGCTTGGGAGCATCGCCAGCTGCTGGCGTTGGGTTCCGTTGCTAGTGGGCGCGTCGCGGAAAGCGTTCATTGGCCGATTGCGCTGGGCGGGGTTCCGCTTCAATGCAGCGGTTGTTCAGGATCTAGCGCCCCCAGATTGCCCGTTGCCAACGGCGCGTCCATCATTCTGCGCCCACGACGTTCGCCCAGCCCGCGATTTTTCGCCGTACGTGCAGAGGGCCGGGTAGGAAGGTTAGCCCCTTGCCTCTCCTTCTGCCGGAACGGCTGGGCCCAACAATTGGTAGCGCGGAGGGTTTTGGGGAGCAGGGATGCAGCTTTATCATTGCGAAATTTCCAGGAAAGTAATGGATACCGTTCCGTAACTTTGCGGCCTGAGAACCGCAGCCCTTTATCAACTCCTTTGGACTTCTTTCTATCATTGGCGGCATTGTTGGCTACATTCAGGGAGATACCCCGTGGTCGCGTTGCTGATTGAGGTATGCCGGCGGTTACTGCTGCTGATTAACGGCCTTGCCATTGCAGAAAGGCTCACGCCGTGCCGCGATGCTGCTGCTCACTTTCGCTTGCGATTGGCGGCTACTTTGGGTTCGTTACTTCGCCGATGGCGCAGGGAGTTCCTATCCGGCTGGATTGTCGGCGGTGTTGGCGGCGCCATTTCACTGCTGGCAATCGGGATTGTGGCGGTGCAACCCACCGAACGGAAACGGATTTTCTAAAGCTGGCAGCGTGCATCCACTCAATTTTGAGCAGCCCTCCCCAGACTGCTTGCCATCCGGTGGCAGGATGAAACAACGTCAACCATTTCCACAACCTTACTCCCGCCAGCATTGCCCTTGCACAAACTGCCGTTCCAACGCACACTTGGACGATTCAACGAACGGACGCAGCCTGCCACCCAATCCATGACCACCATCAGGAGCTGGTGCTGATTGGAAGCCGCCAGTTGCAAAGATCATTTTGGGAGGACGGGCATCAGTGGGGATTGTGCAACTGGGAAATGCTCCGAACCCTTGCCGACCAGAAGCTGCCGGT